>DAIRGV010000049.1:0-16267 GCA_036794405.1 Candidatus Dormiibacterota bacterium | reverse complement strand
CGCCATGCCCGGCACCGGGCCGATGCTGGGGAAGCCGACCGACCAGATGGCGATCTGGGCCACCGTGCTCGCCGGACTCGGGTTGCTTGGCCTCTGCTGCTTCGGCGTCGGAGGCCTGATCCTGGGACCGATCGCGTTCTTCATGGGACGGTCATCCCTGGCCCGGATCCGCGCTTCCAACGGCGCCCTCGGCGGCGACACCCTCGCCTCCATCGGCCGCTGGGGCGGGCTTGCGGTCGGCATCCTCGGCCTGCTCGTGCTGATCGGTTTCATCGGGGTCGTCGTCGTCAGCCCGGGCAGCACGCAGGACCGGAGGCTAGCGCCCGGGGCGGGAAATGCGGGACCCCGCGGGTTAGACTTCACCCGCGTCCGGGCTCCCGCGGGGGCCCCATCGCGTGACCGCACGCCCCAGCGAGGCGTTTACCAAGGGTGTCCAAGACTTCAAACCTAGAATGAGCCGCGCATGGCACGGCTGAAAGCCAGGCGTTCCCGCTATCGATTCACTCATCGGCTGGCCGGATCCGCTCCCGCGGCGATCGTCGCCGTGCTGCTCCTGCTGACGATCGGTGGCACCACCTTGCTCGCTTCGCGCGCGATCGGGTTCCTGAACCATGTCACCGGAGGCGGGGTGACGATCTCCACCCTCACCCAGGCGGCCGGCATCACCGAGCCGCCGCTGGGCAGCATCGCCTACCGGTTGAAGCACAAGCTCTCGCCTCCGATCAACATCCTGGTGCTCGGCTACGGCGGCGCCGAGAACGACGCCCCCTACCTGACGGACACGCTCCTGGCGCTCCGGATCGACCCCGCCAGCGGACGGGTCGCCATGATCTCGATCCCCCGGGACCTCTACGTCAGCATCGACGCGTGGCCGGCCTCCGCACGGATCGCGGATCGCGAAAAGATCAACGCCGCCTTCGAGTACGGGACCGACGAGTCGCACCTGATCGACAACAGCCTGAAGAAGCCGGACTACCGCGGCCGCGACGGCGGCGGTCGGCTGGCCGAGGACACGGTCGGGAAGGTGACGGGCCTCCACTTCGACCGCTATGTCGCGGTCGACTTCAAGGCCTTCCGGCAGGTCGTCGACGCGATCGGCGGCGTCGATGTCTGCCTCGACACGCCTCTTGACGACTACAACTATCCGAACTACAGCAACGGCTACATCCGCGGCGGCATCCATTTCAAGGCGGGCTGTCAGCACGTCAACGGCGAGCAGGCCCTCGAGCTGTCGCGGAGCCGGGATGCGGTCGAGCTCGCGCAGGCGAGTGACTTCGGCCGCGCCCGTCGGCAGCAGCAGATCATCAACGCGGTCAAGAAGCAGGCGCTGACCGTCAACGGATTGAGCAAGGGGCTGCAGCTGATGTCCGCCCTCAACGACAACTTCCGGACCGACCTGACCGTGGATGACATCTCCGCGATCTACAGCTGGAGCAGGACCGTCGACGACTCCGCCACCCTGCACTACGCGCTGACCAACACCAACCTGCTGACGGTCGGGGGCTGCGGCCCTGGGAGCGCGGGCTACATCCTCTGCCCCAACGACCCCAGCTACCAGGTCATCCACGACTGGGTCGGCCAGAGCTTCCCGCCGCAGCCGGTGCTGGCCGCCCACGCACCGGTCCAGGTGGCCTGGGGAGGCTACCCCTTCGACCTCGCCGATGGCGTCACCGACCTGCTCAAGCCCTATGGATTCCAGGTTGGGGCACCGGTCCGGACGCGTCAGTCGAGCCCGACGACGGTGATCTACGACTTCTCCGGAGGACAGTACCCGGACACCTCGGCATGGCTGGCCAGGTTCTTCAACGCGGGCGTCGTCACCCCGACGCCGGCGACTCCCGCCCCGACCTTCATCGCTGCCAACCAGGGCTTCGTCGTCTACCTCGGCCACGACTACGGGGTTCGCTGGTACAACCTTGCCCACGGCTGACGCCCACCTCGAGCGCGTCCTGGCGGACTTCCGGGCGGGAAAGGTCCGCGGCCTTGCCCGAGCCATCACCCTCGTCGAGCGCCGTGACCCGTTGACCCGGCAGCTCTTCGAGGCACTCGGCCCACCCGCGAAGTCGCCCCTCGTGATCGGGGTGACCGGATCTCCCGGTACCGGAAAGTCGACGCTCGGAGACGCGCTCGTCGCCCTCAGCCGGAAGGCCGGCCTTTCGGTCGCCGTGCTCGCCGTCGATCCCAACTCGCCCTTCACCGGCGGCGCCGTCTTCGGCGACCGGATCCGGATGCAGCGCCACGCGCTGGACCCCGGTGTCTACATCCGGAGCATGGGCGCCCGGGGGCACCTCGGCGGACTCTCGCTCGCCAGCCGCGAGGCGGTCCGGCTGCTTGCCGCTTATGGCTTCGACCTGATCATCCTGGAGACGGTCGGCGTCGGCCAGTCGGAGCTCGAGGTTGCCGGGATCGCCGACACGACGGTGGTGGTCATGGCCCCCGGTCTCGGCGATGGCGTGCAGATGATCAAGGCGGGGATCATGGAGATCGCCGACGTCTTCGTCGTCAACAAGGCCGACCTGCCCGGCTACGAGCGCACGGTGCAGGAGATCCGCTCGATGCAGAACATGGGACCCAAGCTGGCCTGGAAGCCGCCCATCGTGGCGACGGTCGCGGCGCGCGGCGAAGGCGTCGCGGAGCTCAGGCAGGCGGTCGAGCGGCACCAGGCCCACCTCGCCTCGAGCGGGGAGGGGAAAGAGCGCCGGCGGCACCGGCTGGAGGAGGAGGCCGCCGACCTGGTGGCGGAGTGGTCGCGGGTCGCCGCCCGCAAGCTGGTCCGTGACGACCCAAAGCTGCGCCGCAGGCTCGCAAGTGAGCAGGCGCCGTATGGCGTCGCCGAGGCTATCCTCAGGGAAGAGAGCGCCCGGCTGGTGCCGGGCGCGAGCTGAGAAAGAGAAGCCGAAATGAAGGTCAGGTACAAAGCCGGTTCGAAGGCGGAATGGCAGGAAGCCTTCGCGACCAGCCCCAAGCGGGATGACGGCATCGAGACGTCCACGATCTCGGGCATCCCGGTCAAGCCCCTCTACACCTCCGACGACGTAAACGGCAGCGAGGAGCAGTTCCCGGGCGAGTTCCCCTACACCCGCGGCGTCCACCCGACCGGCTATCGCGGCCGGCTCTGGACGATGCGCCAGTTCAGCGGCTTCTCGACCGCGGTCGAGACCAACCGCCGTTACCACTACCTGCTGAAGAACGGTCAGACGGGGCTCTCGGTCGCGTTCGACATGCCGACCCTGATGGGCCAGGACTCGGACGCGCCGACCTCCCGCGGCGAGGTCGGCCACTGCGGCGTCGCGATCGACTCGCTGGCCGACATGGAGACGCTCCTCGACGGGATCCCGGTCGGCGAGATCACGACCTCGATGACGATCAACTCGCCGGCGGCAATCCTGCTCGCCATGTACCTGGCGGTGGCCGAGAAGCAGGGCGTGCCTTTTAGTCAGGTCGGCGGCACCCTCCAGAACGACATCCTGAAGGAGTACATCGCGCAGAAGGAGTACATCTTTCCGCCCGAACCGTCGATGCGGCTGGTTGTCGACTCGATCGAGTACTGCGCGGCGCAGGTGCCGAAGTGGAACACGGTCTCGATCTCCGGCTACCACATTCGGGAGGCGGGATCCACTGCCGCGCAGGAGCTCGCCTTCACCCTCGCCGACGGCTTCGCGTACGTCGACGCCTGTCTCGAGCGGGGGATGAAGATCGACGACTTTGCCCCCCGCCTGAGCTTTTTCTTCGATGCCCACATCGACTTCTTCGAGGAGATCGCCAAGTTCCGCGCCGCGCGCCGGATCTGGGCCCGCCATCTGCGCGAGCGTTACGGTGCCCAGGACCCCCGCTCCTGGAAGCTGCGCTTCCACACCCAGACCGCCGGCGTGTCGCTGACAGCGCAGCAGCCGGAGCTGAACATCGCCCGCACCGCCCTCGAGGCGCTCTCCGCTGTCCTCGGTGGGACCAACTCGCTTCACACCAACGCGATGGACGAGGTGCTGGCGCTGCCAACCGACAAGACGGCCCGGATCGCGCTCCGGACCCAGCAGCTGATCGCCTACGAGACCGGCGCCGCGAGCACGATCGACCCGCTCGGCGGGAGCTACTTTGTCGAAGCGTTGACGAACGAGATGGAGGACCAGGCGGAGGCCTACTTCAAGAAGATCGACGCCATCGGTGGTGTCATCTCGGCGATCGAGCGGGGCTTCTTCCAGAAGGAGATCGCCGACGCCGCCTACCGCTACCAATCGGAGCTGGAGTCGAAGCAGCGGATCATGGTCGGCGTCAACGGGTTCGAGGTTGAGGACGAAGACGAGCTGGAGATCCTCCGGATCGACCGCTCCAAGGAGCAGGGCCAGGTCGATCGGGTGCGCGAGGTGCGTGCCAGGCGGGATTCGGCGCGATGGTCGAAGACGCTGACGCAGCTCGGCAAGGCGGCGAGATCGAACGACAACCTGATGCCGTACATCCTCGACGCGGTGCGGGCCTACGCCACCGAGGGCGAGATCATGGGCAAGCTGGTCGAAGCCTGGGGGCTCTACACCGAAGAGGCCGTGATCTGATGCCCCTTCGCATAGTGATGGCCAAGGTCGGGCTCGACGGCCACGACCGCGGGGTCAAGGTTGTTGCCAGGGCACTTCGTGACGCGGGCTTCGAGGTCATCTACACCGGGCTGCGGCAGACGCCCGAGATGGTCGTCGACGCCGCGATCCAGGAGGACGCCCAGGTCATCGGCCTGTCGCTTCACAGCGGGGCCCACATGACGCTGATCCCGGCGGTGGTGGACGAGCTGAAGCGCAAAGGCGCAGACGACATCATGGTCTTCGGCGGCGGCATCATCCCCGAGGAGGACATCGTCGAGCTGAAACGCCTCGGCGTGGCCGAGATCTTTCCGCCGGGCTCGGGTCTCCAGCAGATCGTCGACTTCCTACGCGAGCGCTTCCCGGAGGAGGCCGCCGCGCCCGCGTAGCCGCGGATCTCAGCGAGGGCCTGGCTCTCGTCAGCGCAGCCGGCGCACCACCAGGTAGAGGCCGACCCCGATCAGGATCAGCGGCCACACGATCTCCGAGTTGAGCCAATCGAGCAGGCCGAGGTTGCGGAGCAGGAAATAGAGCCCGAGCAGGATCAGCAAGCCACCAACCCAGAACCCGCTCGACCGTCGTGGCCAGCGGTCGTGGCTGGAAGGAAGCGGCGGCGGCAGGGGATCCGTGCTCATGGCGGCGACATGATAGATCCTGCCCGTCCTCGGAAACGGCCTGCCGAGCAGGTCACGAGATCGGACCCGAACCCCAGTAGGGATCGTCGTACGTCTTCTGGGCCAGCTGGTCGGCGACGGAGGAGCCGTCTCCCGGGATCACCAGCACCGGCGTGCCGATGTCGCCCCAGGGATAGAGGGCGTCGATCGGGCCGTAGGGGACGCCGATGCACCCGTGCGAGCCCCGCCCACGGAGATTGGATCCCGGTCCGTACCAGCTTCGCCACCAGGAGTCGTGGATCGCCTCACCCGAGGGCTGGAACCAGAGGGCGTACTTCGCATCGATGGTCCCGTAGTCGTAGGGCGAGCCCTTCGGGAAGGGCGATATGAAGTGAACCGGGGATTCCTTGCGGGCGATCCGCATGAGGCCCCTGTCGGTCGGCAGCTGGGGCAGCCCGGTGGTGACCAGGGTGTCGACGAAGAGGGAGCCGTCCTGGTAGGCCCAGAGCTCCTCGGCCAGGATCGACACGAAGATCGCCTTGCGCGGGAAGGCTGCGATCAGCTCGCTGTGGAGCTGGTCGCGATAGCGCTCGGCCAGCGCGGCGGCGAGAGAGAGGTCGCCCGGATCGCCGCCGCCGAGCCTGCTGCCGCTGCTCTCGAGGAGGTCGTAGTGGCGCCCGGGGCTGACCCGGAGGTAGGCCTTGGCGGTGGCATAGTTGCGGCCGGCGCCGAGCGCCTGGAAGCCGACCTGCCGGATGGCGTCGAGGCTGCCGCCCGATGCGGCGAGGATCCGATCCGCCTCCGATTGGGCAGCCGCCATGTCCGCTGCCAGTGCCGCCCGCAGCTGCTGGGCCTGGTCGATCGGCGCGCCCAGGCCGGCGAAGGCGTGGCGAAAGTCGGCAGGGCTGCGGGCATAGTCGATCGTCGCCTGGACCGCGCCCGCTTTCGAGCGCAGGAGGGCAAGGTCGACCGGGTCGACGCCCACCTTCTCGTCCTGGGCCAGCTCGTTCAGGAAGTCGCCGAGGCGAGTCTGAGTCGCCCTTCGGAGGAGGTCGAGCTGATGCACCTCGAGCGCCGAGAGCTCGACATGGAGGCCACTCAGCTGTTGAGCCTGCTCGCGATAGAAGGCGGCCCGGTCGCCGGGACCGACCGGGGCGGCCGCCGAGAGCAGCTCCTGCTGGCGGTCGAGGATGGGCCCGACGTCCTGCTCGCTGTAGCCGGCCGCCGCAGCGGCGAGGAGGTCGAGGTCAAGGCGCTGGCGGGCCGACTGGGCCTGGCTGAGGGAGGAGCTGGCCTCGGCGCTGGCCTGGGCGAAGAAGGCGGCCGACAGGGCGACGAGCGTGGCTGCCACCATCGCCAGGACTCGCGGGGGGCCGCCCATCGTGATCACTATCGACTACAACGCGCAGAACGGTAAAGCGTTCTGTGGCCCGCTTCGGACCGAACCGCCACTTCGATATGATGAGCGGTCGGTTCGAGCTTCCCGGGCCGGCTCTTGACATGGATCTGAAACTCCAGGCGACCAAGCGAACCGTGATCGGTCGGCACGTCGGCCGGCTGCGTGCCGAGGGCTCCGTGCCCGGGGTCGTCTACGGGCACCGATCCCAGGCCGAGCCGGTGTCGCTCGACGCGGGCGAGTTCCGCCGCGTCTACGCCCGGGCGGGCCACACCCACCTCGTCGACTTCGTGCTCGACGGCGGGCGCGCTCAGAAGGTGCTGATCAAGGAGATCCAAAAGCACCCCCGCTTCGAAGGAGCGGTCCATGTCGACCTGTTCCGGATCGACCTCAAGGAGAAACTCCAGATCGACGTCCCGGTCACCATCGTCGGCGAATCGCCGGCCGTGAAGCGCGGTGACGGCGACCTCCTGATCAGCACCCACACCCTTCGGGTCGAGTGCCTGCCGAGCGATATCCCGGAGTCGGTCGACGTCGATGTCTCGGGTTTGGAGAACGTCGATGACGCGGTCCGCGTCCACGACCTCCACTTCGCCGAGGGGGTCACCGTGCTGACCGGCGGTGAGGACATGATCGTCAAGGTCCAGGCCCACCGGGTCGCCGAGGAGCCCGTTGCCGAGGTGGCCGCCGGCGAGGCCGAGGCGCCGGTTGAGGGCGAGGCCGAGACCGGCACCGAGGAAGCCGCCGAATCCTAGCCCGGCTCGACATCTTCGGGGTCAGGGGCTGGCCCGGAACCGGTCTCGAGATCCTGATCGCCGCGCTGGCCGTCGTCGCCTTCTGGCTGGCGGCCCGCTACCTCCGAAGCTGGGTTCAGGGCGAGCTGTCCCGGCGCCGGATCAACCCCGAGGTCGTCCAGCTGATCTCGAAAGCCACCTTCCGGGCGGTGATCGTCCTCGGCGTCGTGCTGGTCGCCCTCTACGTCCTCGGCGGCGGCCAGCTCGGCGCGAGCGGCGTGCTCGCCGCGACGGTGCTCGCGGCGCTCGGCGTCCAGGACATCCTCCGCAATTACGTCTCGGGCGTCTACCTGCTGACCGAGCGGCGCTTCAACATCGGCGACGAGATCGAGTTCGGTGCCCACGTCGGGACGATCACCGAGATCCGCTTCCGGGTGACCTACCTGCGCGGGCCCGGCGGGGAGCTGATCATCGTGCCCAACTCGGAGCTGTTCAACAGCACCGTCACGGTCCGGGCGAACCGCGTCCTGCAGGAGCCGGCCGTCGTGCCTAGTCGAAAGCGCCGAGCATGATCCGGGAGTAGGCCTGGAACTCGAGGCCGCCGAGGTCGGTCTCCTCCTGGAGCAAGGTCAGGATCGCGTCCGCCGCGAGGTCGCGGTGGATCCCGGCGCTGTACTGGGCGGCCAGCGAGCGGAGTCGGTAGGTGTGGTCGGGGGCGTGGCCGCTCTCGGCCAAGTGGTCGGGCTGGACGCCCTCGAACTTGACGTAGCGCGACCAGAGCGCGGTCTCCTTCCGGCCGCTCTCGGCCGAATCGGACAGGTGCAGGCAGTTGACACCGCCATAGATGCCGAAGCGCTCGCGGACCGAGCCCGGCCTCGCCTTCTGGATCTGGGTCTCGCCGAGGTCGTGGCGGATCCGCTCGAGGTCGGCCGGCTCCGCCTCGAGCTCGGCGACGACGACCGGCAGGGCGCTCATGAAGTCCACCAGCCAGGGGAAGAACGGCTTTCCCTGGAGGAAGTCGTAGTGCTGCTCGATCAGCTCCTTGGGAGCGTGGAACCAGCGCAGGCCGGTGAGCTTCAGGTCGTCGCGGCCTTGCAGCCAACGCCAGATCTCGGCCCGAACCGCCCGCCGATAGGCCGCGTCGGGCTTGAAGATCAAGAGGGCCGGGGTTGTCATTCGGGCTCCAATGTATCCGGCACCGCGTCCCGCTCGCTCGGGCGGTAGAACCGGCGGCCGGCGAGCGCGTCAGGCAGGTACTGCTGCTCCAGCTTGCCGTTTTCGAGGTCGTGCGGAGACCGGTACCCCTGACCGTGGCCCATCGTCCGGGCGAGCCGGGTGGGGGCGTTGCGGAGGTGGGCGGGGACGGGCAGGTTGCCGGTCTCCCGGACTGCGTCCGCCGCCGCCCCGTAGGCGCGGTAGGCGGTGTTCGACTTGGGGGCCCGGGCCAGGTAGACGGCCGCCTCGCTGAGCGGGATCACAGCCTCCGGCAGGCCGATGAAGTGGGCCGCCTGCTGGGCGGCGACCGCGACGCTCAGCGCCTGGGGATCAGCGAGGCCGATGTCCTCGGCGGCGGAGATCACGAGCCGCCGGGCGACGAACATCAGGTCCTCGCCGGCCTCGATCATCCGGGCCATCCAGTAGAGGGCGGCGTCGGGGTCGCTGCCCCGGATGCTCTTGATCAGCGCCGAGACGATGTCGTAATGCTGGTCCCCCGACTTGTCGTAGAGGAGGTGCTTCGCCTGCAACGCCTGCTCCACCTGCGCGAGCCCGACCGGGTTTCCGGGGCCCGCCAGGCTGGCCGCGGTCTCCAGCCCGTTGAGCGCGATCCGGGCGTCGCCTCTGGCTCCGTTGACGAGCGCCTCCACAGCCTCCGGCTCGACCCGAACCGTGAGCTCGAGGATGCCGCGCTCGACGATCTGGCCGAGGTCGACCTCGGTGAGAGCCTCGAGCCGGAAGACGCGCGTGCGCGACAGGAGGGGAGAGATCACTTCAAAGGAGGGGTTCTCGGTGGTGGCGCCGATCAGCGTCACCGTGCCGTCCTCGACATGGGGCAGCACCGCGTCCTGCTGAGCCTTGTTCCAGCGGTGGAGCTCGTCGATGAAGAGCACCGTCCGCTGCCCCATCTTGCGGGCCTGGCGGGCCTCGGCGATGACCCTCCGAATGTCGGCGACGCCGGAGGTGACAGCGCTCAGCGAGACCTGGCGCGCCCCGGCCGAGGCGCTCATCAGGTGGGCGAGGGTCGTCTTGCCGCTTCCCGGCGGGCCCCACAGCACCAGGCTTGGCAGGTTGCCCGCCTCGGCCAGCCCCCGCAGCACGGAGACGGCGCGCCCGTGTCCGACGAGGTCGTCGAAGGTGCGCGGCCGGAGCCGGGCGGCAAGCGGGAGGCTGAGCTCCTCCCCGGCCGCCGCGCCGAAAAGGTCGGTCTGCTCCGTCACGGCCCAAGATTAGGGTTCGTGATGTCAGCGATGGAGGTGCGATAGAGCGTGCGAGTCGAATGGGCCCTGCTGGCCAATGCCGCCGAGGGCCCTCCCAACGGGCTGATCTACATCCTCGGGGCCGGCCTCGACACCTTCTGGCGGCCCCAGCTGCCGGCCCAGTTCGCGGGAGCGGTCGTGATCCGGATCGCGATCAACCGTTCGGAGGCGAACCGACCGCACGCGGTCGAGATCCAGTGCAATGACGAGGACGGCAACCCCACCCTCACCCAGCCGATCGTCCTCCAGCTCGACAACGTCCAGGCACCGCCGGACCTGCCGGTGGGCTGGGACATCAGCGCCAACCTGGTCGCGGTCCTCAATGGCATGGCATTGCCGCGGGCAGGCCTCTACAGCTTCGAGATCCTGCTCGACGGCCAGCATGCCAAGAGCCTGCCCTTCCGGGTGGTCCTCGGCCTTCCGCCGGGGACAGTCCAGGTGCCCGGCGCCGGGCCGGTCCCGCCGGGAGGTGCTTAAATGCGCCCACATGATTTCGACCGGCACTTCCTGCGCGGCTTGCGGCTCCCCCATGGCGCCCGAGGCGAATTACTGCTCCAACTGCGCGACCGGCCGCGAGGATCCGACGACCCGGGCTCTCTTCGTCGTCGACGGCACCACCGGGCTGTTCAACGGCGCCTTCACGGCGGCTCTGGTTGACCACGAGACGAGCCGCGCGGTCCGCTACAAGCGCCCGCTGACGATCCTGGTCGCGCTGATCGACCACTCCGAGTTCATCGCCAACGACCTCGGCCCCAGCAATGGGCCATCCCTCCTCCGGGAGTTGGGCGGGGTCCTGGCCGACGCGGTCCGCGACATTGACACCGTCGGGTACCTTGGCGACCGCTATTGCGTCGTGCTGCCGGAGACCGACCAGGCGGGGGCCATGGTGGCCGCTGACAAGATCATGCACTCGGTCGCCGCCCACCAGTTCACTTCCGGCGCAGGGCAATGGGAGCGGCTCACGATCTCGCTCGGCATGGCCACCGTCAATTCCGACCGGATGGGCCGCCAGGATCTGATCGACCTGGCTTCGACAGCCCTTTTCGCGGGCCGCTCGGATGGCTCCAACCGCGTCCACCTGAACCACGGGGCCTGACCGGCAGGTCCGCCGCCGGCCGGCCCACGCTCCGGGCACAATTGAACCGAGAACTCGTGACGACCGTGTACCTGGTCCGCCACTCGGACGTCGAGAACCCGCAGAGCGTGCTCTACGGCCACCTCGATGGATTCCCCCTCAGCGAGCTCGGTCGACGCCGCGCCGAGGCGCTGGCCGAGCGCCTGGCCGGTAGCGGCATCCGGCGGATCGTTTCGAGTCCCCTCGAGCGAGCGCGGGAGACGGCTGGGATCATCGCCGGCCGGCTCCCCGAGCCGGTCGACGTGGAGATCGACCCGGCGCTGCGCGAAGCTGAGTTCAGCCGCTACCTGCAGGGCGTCCGGTTCTGGATGATTCCCCTGCTCCGACCTCGCTGGTACCTCCACAAGATGCGGCGCGGGATGATGCCCGGGGACGAGGCGATCGCCGACCTCGGCGGTCGGGTTCTCGAGGTCGCGCGCCGGGTGGCCGCCGAGACTCCCGATCGGACCTCGGCGCTGGTCAGCCATGCCGACCCCCTCCAGGCGGCCTGGATCCTGCTCGACGGGCGGCCCCACAACGAGGTCGAGATGTACCGGCGGGCGGTGGACCGGGCCGGCGTGCTCAAGGTCGACTTCGAGAAGGGCGAGCCGGTCGCCTGGGAGTACCAGCCGCCACCCAGGGTCGACCTGGTCAGGAAGGCTTCCTAGCCCTCGCCGCCGCGGCGGCCACCGCGGCCGTGGCTCCGGCTGCGGTCAGCCCGGCGGCGAGGTCGGGAGCGGGGAGGGAGCTGCAGAGGGCACGGGCGGCGGGGATCCGGCCCGCGCTTCCCGACCGGGGTACGGGTAGCGAGAGAAGATCGCGGGCCCAGCCCGCGGGCGCTGCGCCGCAACGGTCGAGGCGCTGCTCCGGGTAGTCGATGAAGCCCGCTTCGGCGTGGGCGAAGTCGAAAGCGTCCTCGAAGGGGTCGGCGGCGGCGTCGCGGCCGGCCAGCGGCCGGAGCCCGAAGGTCCGTTCGATCAGCGCCAGCGACGAGCAGTGCTCATAGACCGAGGAGCTGACCCGGCCCGCCCTCGCGTAGGGCGAGACCACGATCGCCGGCACCCGGAAGCCGAGGCCGAGTTCGTCGACGCGGGGGGGCGGCAGGTGGTCGTAGAAGCCGCCGTTCTCATCGTAGCTGAGGACCAGCGCGCTCCGTGCCCACTGCGGCCCCGCGGCCAGGCTGTTGATCGTCAGGGCGGCGAAGCGCTCTCCCCAGCTGACGTCGTCCGGGCCGTGCTCGGTCAGCGGGTCCTCGGCGACCACCCAGCTGACCGCCGGCAGCCGGCCGGCAGCCGCATCGGCGAGAAACTCCGAGTAGGGCCGGCCGGACCGGGCGTCGGCGCGGCGGGCCGGGAAGTACCCGAAGGGGTTGTAGGCGCCGCTGTCAGGTGGGTTGGCGACGTAGCAGCGCCAGTCGATCCGCGCCTCGTCGAGCCGGTCGGCGATCGTCGAGCCGGGCAGGGCCGCGCCGGCGAGGGAGGCGTTGTCGCGAACCCCCCCGGCGGCGGCGGCGATGCTGAAGACGCGGTTGAGCGCGGTGCCGCCGAGGGCCGAGCAGAAGTAGTGGTCGCAAAGGGTGAAGCGGTCGGCGAGGGCCCAGTAGTAGGGCAGGTCCCGCCCCGTGTAATAGGTGAGCGCGGCGCTGGCGCCGATTCGCGCGAATCGTTCGGCGGGGTCGCCGTCGTCGGCCTCGGCGGCGGCCGCCTCCCGGTCGTGCGGCGGCGCGGCCAGGCAGAGGCTCGAGGCGTGCGTCACCGGCGCGCAGGGCGGGAAGCCGTCGGCTCCGGGAAAGAGGCCGAAATAATGGTCGAAGGACCGGTTCTCCTGCATCAGGAGGACGATGTTCTGGAGCGGCGTCTCAACCGCGCGGCCGATCCGGATGGCCGGGAAGGCCGCCAGCGCCGCGCCGGCGGCCGCCGCCCCGAGGAACTCACGTCGGCTCAACACGGCCGCTTATCATCCCCGAGGTGACCGACGGCCGCAGCTTTCCGCCTGGCTTCCTCTGGGCGACGGCCACGGCGGCCCACCAGGTCGAGGGCGGCAACACCAACAACGATTGGTGGGAGTTCGAGCACCAGCCGGGCCGGATCGCCGGGGGCGCCGTCTCCGGCATCGCCGACGACCACTACAACCGCTACCGGGAGGACTTCGCGCTCCTTCGCCGGCTGCGCAACAACGCTCATCGGCTCTCGATCGAATGGTCGCGGGTCGAACCCTCCGAGGGCCAGTTCGACGCCCACCAGCTCCGCCACTACCGGGACGTGCTGGGCGAGCTGCGCGAGCAGGGGATGGCGCCGATGGTCACCCTCCACCACTTCAGCAACCCCCTCTGGTTTGCCGCCCGCGGCGGCTGGGCGGCGTCGGGTGCGCACGAGGCCTTCCTGCCCTTCGTGCGCAGGATTGTCGATGAGCTCGGGGACCTGGTCGCTCTCTGGTGCACGATCAACGAGCCGAATATCTACGCGACCCAGGGCTGGATCTTCGGATCCTGGCCGCCCGGCCGGCGCAACGACGTGGTCGGGCTCTGGCAGGTCCTCGGCAACCTCAGGGTGGCGCACGAGGCTGCGTACCGGATCATCAAGGAGCGCCGTCCGGACGCGCCGGTCGGCCTCGCCCACAACAAGTTCTGGCTGGTGCCGGCGCGACCCGGCAACCCGCTCGACCTCGCCGCCGTCCAGGCCGGCCGCCGCTTGATGGACCACTGGCCGGTGGGGAAAGGGCGGATCCAGCGGACGGTGGCCGCCAGCTCTGACTTCATCGGCCTCAACCACTACAGCGGCCGCCTGGTCCGCTTCGATCCGCGTCGCCCGCACTCGCAGTTCGCCCGCCAGCTCAACCCGCCCGGCTACCCGGTCAGCGACTTCGGCGACGCGGTCAAGCCGGACTGGATGCGGGACGCACTCCTGGAGCTCAAGTCGTACGGCAAGCCGGTCTACATCACCGAGAGCGGAATCGCGGCCGAGGATGATTCCGACCGGCAGCGATTCCTGAAGGACGTCCTGCCTGAGGTTCACCGAGCGATCGAGGAGGGGGTCGACGTTCGCGGCTACTTCCACTGGACCTCGATGGACAACTTCGAGTGGGCCCACGGGTACTGGATGAAGTTCGGACTGATCTCGGTCGACCGCACCACACTGGAGCGAACGCCGAAGCCGAGCGCGGGGCTCTTCGCCCGCATCGCCCAGGCCAACGCCGTCGTCGATTGAATCGAAGGCTCTCGCCTAAACTGCCAACGTGAAGCTCGGGATCAACGTCCCGTATGCCGATTACCTGCCGCGCGAGATGGTCGTCGCCTACGTCCAGGAGGCCGACCGGCTGGGCTACGACACCGTCTGGGTCGCCGAAGCCTACGGCTGGGACGCCATTTCCATCTGCACCCAACTCGCCTGCGCGACGCAGCGGATCAGGATCGGCACCGGCATCATCAACGTCTTCAGCCGCAGCCCGGCGCTGATCGCCCAGACCGCCGCTTCGCTGGACCTGATCTCGGCCGGGCGTTTCGTGCTCGGGCTCGGCACGTCGGGTCACCAGGTGATCGAGGGCTGGCACGGCGTCAAGTTCGAGCGGGGCGTGCGGCGGATGCGGGAGACGATCGAGATCGTCCGGATGGTCCTCCGGCGCGAGCGCGTCAACTACGAAGGCGAGATCTTTCACCTCGGCATGGGGCTGAAGCTGATCACCCACCCGGTCCGAGACTCGATCCCGATCTATCTCGCCACGCTGACCCCGACCGGCGTCGCCCTCGCCGGTGAGCTGGCCGACGGCTGGCTGCCGGTTTTTTTCTCGCCCGCCCACTACAACGAGGTGATCCTCCCGGGCCTCGAGAAGGGCGCCCAGAAGGCCGGCCGCCAGCTCGCCGAGCTCTCCGTCTGCCCGATCACCCCGGTTGTCGTAACCGCCGACCGGAAGGCCGGCCGGGACAGCAGCCGCGTCCACCTCGCCCTCTACATCGGTGGGATGGGCTCGAGGGAGAAGAACTACTACAACCAGCTCTGGTGCTCCTACGGCTACGAGGAGGAGGCAAAACGGATCCAGGACCTCTACCTCGACCGGCGGAAGGACGAGGCGATGGCGGCGATCAGCGACGAGATGGTGGACCTGACGACGATCATCGGCCCCGCCGAGGAATGCCGCGAGCGCCTGCTGGAGCTCTCCCGGGTCGGCGTCAGCGAGGTGTCGGTCGCCCTCAGCGTCCCCGGCAACGACCCGCTCGAGACGCTCTCGGCGCTCAAGGCGCTCGCTCCCCGGTGATCCTCCGGTGGGGCGCGCTGGCCGCCGTGCTGGCCGCCTGTGTCGGCTACCTCATCTTCAGCGCCACCGCGAGCGAGGCCCAGTACTACCGCACCGTCGCCGAGCTCAGGACCAACCCCGGCTCGGCTGAGTCGCGCGTCCTCGGCACCGTCCAGGACGACGTCCAGCGGCTCGACGGCGGGCTCGAGGTCCGCTTCACCGCCGCCCAGGACGGCGCCACGATGCCGGTCGACTACCGCGGCAACCTGCCGGACATCTTCAAGCCCGGTATCCAGGTGGTCGTCGAGGGTCGGTTGGAGGCGGACGGGGTGTTCCACGCCCGCACCCTGCTCGCGAAGTGCCCTTCGCGCTTCACCACCGCGCCCACCAGGTAGCCACCCGTGCTGCTCGCCGAGATTGGATCAGGAGCTCTGCTGGCGGCGCTTGCGCTGGCCACGTTCGCGGCGCTCCTCGGCTTTTTCGCCGGCGCTCGCGGGCTCGCCGTCCAGGCCCTGGTCGCGCGACGGGCCCTCTGGGCCTCGGCCGCTGCGGTGGTGCTCGGCGCGGTGGTCCTCGAGGTCGCCTTCCTGAGCCACGACCTCGTCATCGCCTACGTCGCCGAGCACTCCGACCTGGCGACGCCGGCACCCCTTCTGGCGGCGGCCTTCTACGGCGGCCAGGAGGGCTCGCTCCTCTATTGGACGCTGATCCTCGCCGTCATCGGCAGCCTCTCGGTCGCCCGGACCGGCGCGGGGCCGCTGCCCGCCTTTGCGACCGCCGTGCTGGCGGCGATCCTGACCTTCTTCCTCCTCGTCCTCGACTTCGTCGCGCCGCCCTTCGCGCTGCTCGGGTTCGTTCCCGCCGACGGCACCGGTCTCAACCCGCTGCTCCGCGACGGAGGGATGCTGATCCACCCACCCTTCCTGCTGGCCGGCTTCGCTTCCTTCGGGGTGCCCTTTGCCTTCGCCATGGCGGCGCTGCTGGCGGGCCGCGCGGACGCGGCCTGGATCGCCCATACGAGGCGGTTGGCGCTGCTCGCGTGGGGCCTCCAGGGCACCGGCCTGACGCTCGGCATGTGGTGGGCGTACCACGTCCTCGGCTGGGGCGGCTACTGGGGCTGGGACCCGGTCGAGAACGTGG
>DAIRGV010000102.1:0-3259 GCA_036794405.1 Candidatus Dormiibacterota bacterium | reverse complement strand
GACTACCGCTCAGGGCCCTTTATGATCCCGTCATCTACTGGCGATCCGTAAGCGGGGGTGCATAGGGATTATGGGGAGATTTCGCGTCTGGTCAGCCCGGCTTGCCGGATGCGGCGTGGCGCTCGCGATGGCGCTGACGCCGGTCGTCACAAACCCAGCAGTCGTTCGCGGCTTCGACCCGACCAAGGCACCTGAGATCCAGGACCGCCTCTTTTCCGGCTTCGCGTCGTTCGAGCTTTCCAGTGCCCAGGACAGCAGTAGCGGTTCAGGGGTCGCCGGCTACACGCCGAGGGGCAGCCAGGATTGCGGCGGCAACCTTGGCAACAACGTCCGCGTCAACCAGGGCTGTATGAACATCAGCGATTCCGACGTGCAGGGCCGGGCCCAGGCCCAGAATGAAACCTCGATCGCCATCAACCCGAACGACAGCAACCAGCTGATCGCCAGCCAGAACGACTACCGGCGTGGTGATGGCAACTGCTACAGCGGCTTCAGCACCGACAACGGGCGGACCTGGAACGACTCCACGGTGCCGATGTCCTTCACCCGCGGCAGGGTGCCCGGCGTTGTCAGCTTCGGGGCAAGCCGCGAGTACTGGCAGGCCGGCGGCGACACCTCCGTTGCCTGGGACACCAAGGGCAACGCCTATCTCAGCTGCCAGGTCTTCAACCGGGGCCCCGGGACCACGCCGAGCGCTGATGTCTCGAGCGCCTTCCTGCTCTTCCGCTCGCAGAACCACGGCGCCTCCTGGAACTTCCCGGGCCGCTACATCCGGGTCAGCGCCGACGTTACCAACGGCGGCACCCAGCCCTTCCTCGACAAGCAGCTGCTGACCGTCGACAACAACGCCGGCAGCCCCTTCCAGGACCGCGTTTACGTGACCTGGACCGAGTTCGCCGCCGACGGCACCGCCTACATTTACGAGGCCAACTCGGCCGACTACGGGGAGAACTTCAGCGCCCCGCACCTTGTCAGTGGCAACGCGGCCGCACTCTGCGGCAACACATATGGCATCCCGACCCCGCAGGGTAACTGCAACGAGAACCAGTTCTCGCAGCCGTTCACCGGCCCGGACGGCAACCTCTACGTGGTCTGGGACAACTACAACAACGTCGTCAATGGCGGTGACAACCGCAACCAGATGCTGCTCGCAAAGTCCATTGACGGCGGTAACACCTTCTCGCTGCCGATCAAGGTCTCCGACTTCTACGACCTGCCGGACTGCGCGACTTACCAGGGGGGCCAGGACCCCGGCCGCGCCTGCGTGCCTGAGAAGGGCACCACCCAGAGCTCGGTGTTCAGGGCCACCAACTATCCCTCGGGGGCGGTCGACCCGACCAACCCGAGCCGGATCGTGGTGACCTTCGGCTCCTACATCAACCGGCATTCCAACGAGGCCAACGGCTGCGTGCCGACCGGCTTCAGCCCCACCAGCGGCCAGAACCTCTTCACCGGGGTCAAGACGGCGGGCGCCTGCAACAACGACATCCTGATCAGCGTCTCGGCGGACGGCGGCGCCACCTTCACCGGCACGGCGACCGACCCGCGAACGCTGGCCACCGCCACGCCCGACGCATCCCAGGCGACCACCGACCAGTGGTGGCAGTGGATCGCCTTCACCAAGAACGGCAAGCTGGCGACCTCCTACTACGACCGCCAGTACGGGACCGACGAGACGACCGGTTGGTCCGACCTGAGCCTCTCGGGCACGGGCGACCTGGTCAACTTCGCCGTCAACCGGGTGACGTCGTCCTCGATGCCGCCTCCCACCCAGTTCAGCGGCACCTTCTTCGGGGACTACACGGGACTGGCGGCGGACAACAACGCCCATCCCTTCTGGATGGACACCCGCAACCCCGATCTGTTCACCTGCGGAACGCCGCCGTCTCTCTGCACCGCGTCCACCAACCAGGGTGGCCAGACATTGGTCGCCAATGACCAGGACGTCTACACGGCAAACCAGTCGGTGCCGTCCAGGTAAGGAACCTCGGCCACTTCGGGAGGGGGCGGCGAGAGCCGCCCCCTTCGCTTTTCTAGCCCGGAGGGCATGCCCGGGGCGGCCGTCCGCCGGCGCTGCACGAGTCCGGCAGGGGAAGCGCCGACGCGGGCGGGGCGGTCGCGGTGGCTGGCTGCAGCGGGCTCTGTGGGGGTAGGGCGGCCGGCCGCCGGGCTGGCGCGGGCTGCTCCTGCGGGGCGGGAGCGGGGGGCGCCGACTGCTCGGCAGGCGCCATCACGAGGTGCCGCTGGGGAGCGCCCGTGGGCGCCATCGTCGCCTGTAGGTAGGTGCCGAGGAGGGCCACGGCGGCCACCAGGACGAGAAGCCTCATGAGACCCATGATCGCGCAAACGCCGCCCTGCCCGCAAGTTGACTGCACCCGGCGCGGAACCAGTTTGGCCGATTCGGGAGACGATCGCGTCCAGGCCATCGCCGTTCGAGCAGGCGATCCCGTCATCGACCAGTGGGCTACTTTGAGCGGAGAGACGGCACGACCGTGGCGCGACCTGCACCCCAGCAAGAATGCGGCCCGACTTTTGGGAACTCCGACATCTACGGGGCTCGTTCCTAGACCCAACCTGTGTGGTTCGAAAATCACGTCGGAGTTCCCTGCCAACGGTAGCCTGTACCTCATCTGCGACTGGGAGACTGCGACGGTTGGAGAGATGCGCCGGCGCAGTCGAGAGAACTTCGAAGAGCTGTGATGCGCACAAAGTCCGGCGATGGCCGCTTGAATCAGAGATTTGGGGATTGGAGCAGAGCTGGCAGGTGATTCGAGCTGACCACGAGCCCCTGTGGGGTTCATAAAGTCCGTCGAGTTCGATGTCGATCGCAACAGGTCACTGAGCAGCGCAAAGGAGGACCGGTTACGATCTGCGGCCGTCGTGATGGCTGCGATGCTCTATTCGCTCATCCGCGTCGTACTCGATGCGATCGCAACGAGCCACAGCAACGAGGCCAAGTTGAAGGCCGAGGTGCTGGCGTTGCGCCGACAGGTTCAGGTTCTGGAACGGCAGATCAAGCGCGTCCGATGGGAGCCAGGTGATCGGATGATCCTGGCCGCTCTGCGCGAGCGGCTGCCGCGCTCGGCCTGGGCTGCGTTGCTCGTCAGGCCGGAGACTGTGCTGGGCTGGCATCGCGAACTTGTTCGACGGCGGTGGGCCGCGTACCGAGGTCGCCCGCGGACCGGTCGGCCGCCGCTGGCTGACGCGGTCAGAGAGCTGATCGTCCGAATGGCGCAAGAGAATCCGCGCTGGGGCTACT
>DAIRGV010000048.1:0-16446 GCA_036794405.1 Candidatus Dormiibacterota bacterium | reverse complement strand
TTCAACGCCTTCCGCCTTGATGACGACCCACTTGCGGCCCGCCTGGAGGAGGCCCGGGCCGCCTTGGCCGCGGCCCAGGAGGCGCTGCCGGCGCTCGACCTCGCCGGCGCCCAGGCGCGGGCCGAGCTGGCGGCCACCGAGGAGGAGTCGCCCGGCGGCGAGGCGGAGCTGGCCGAGGTCGCCCGCCGGGTCGTGGCGCTGGAGGAGGCGCGGGTCGACGCCCGGCTCCGCTCGCGGACCCTGGAGGGCAACCTGGAGCTGATCGGCCGCGAGGTCGAGCTGCTGGAGGCGCGGCTGGAGGAGATCCGGGAGCGGATGCCGATGGGCCAGGCGCCCGAGGAGGTGCCCGGCGGCAAGGCCCGGGAGCGGGAGATGCGCCAGCTCGAGCGGCTCCTGGAGGAGATCGGCCCGACCAACCCGCTGGCGGAGAGCGAGCACTCCGAGCTCGACGCGCGCTGCTCGACCCTGGAGGAGCAGCTGGCCGACATCGAGGCGGCCCGGCTCGACCTCCAGATCCTGGTCGAGCGGTTGCGGGACGAGGAGGACAGCCGTTACGACGCGGTCTTCGGAGCGGTCGCGGCCGGCTTCCAGGAGTATTTCTCGGAGCTGACCGCGGGTGGCCGGGCGACCCTCGCCCACGTGCCCGGCGACGACGGCCCGCGGAGCGGCGTCGACATCCTCGTCCAGCCGCCGCGGAAGAAGCTGCAGAACATCACCCTGCTCAGCTCGGGCGAGCGCTCGCTCACGGCGCTGGCCCTGGTCCTGGCGCTGGAGGAGGTGAACCCCAGCCCCTTCATGATCCTGGACGAGGTCGACGCCGCCCTCGACGACGCCAACGTCGGGCGCTACGGCGACCTCCTGCAGCGGCTCGGCGCCCGCCGCCAGCTGCTCGTGATCACCCACAACCACGTGACCATGGCCAGCGCCGACGCGCTCTACGGCATCCACCTGGACGAGGGCGGGCGCTCGAGCCTGGTCTCGGTCAGCCTCCAGGACGTTCAGCCGCACGGCTCCCGCAGCGCCGCCTCGGCCTAGCCTTCCTCTACCAGGTGGATGCCCAGCCGGGAATCTGGAACCAGGTGGCGACCCGCACCCGGAGCTTCTTCCGGGAGGGACTGCGGGCGCTCGGCAGCCCGCTGGCGCCGGAGTTCTACGACTCGCTCGAGGAGCTGCTCATCGCCGGCGACGTTGGCCCGGCGCTCTCGGCCCGCCTCGCGGCCGCGGTGCGTGCCCGCCGGCCGCTCAGCCTGGCGGAAGCGCAGCAGGCGCTCGAGGACGCGGTGGTGGGGGTGCTCTCGCCGGCATCCCGGGCGCTGGACCTGCCCGGCAACCCCGCGGTCGTGCTCGTCTACGGCATCAACGGCGCGGGCAAGACGACCACCGTCGGCAAGCTCGCCCATGGCATGAAAGCCGCCGGGCGGCGACCCCTGGTGGTCGCCGCCGACACCTACCGGGCGGCCGGGATCGAGCAGATGCTGGTCTGGGCGGAGCGGGCCGGGGTGGAGGCCTTCGCGGGCAAGCCCGGCGGCGACTCGGCGGCCGTCGCCTTCGACGGCATCCAGGCCGCCCGCGCCCGCGGCTTCGACACGGTGCTGATCGACACCGCCGGCCGCCTCCAGACCCAGCACAACCTGGTCGAGGAGCTGAGGAAGGTGGCGCGCGTCAGCGGGCGGGCGCAGGAAGGGGCGCCGGACGAGTCGCTCCTGGTCCTCGACGCGAGCCTCGGCCAGAACAGCCTCTCCCAGGCGCGGATCTTCCACCAGGCGCTGAACGCGACCGGGCTGGTCCTTACCAAGCTGGACGGGACGGCGAAGGGCGGGTCGGTGCTGGCGATCGAGTCCGAGCTCGGCATCCCCGCCAAGCTGATGGGCCTGGGTGAGGGGATCGGCGACCTCTACGCCTTCGAGCCGCGCTGGTTCGCCCGCACCCTCTTCGGCCCGGGAGGCGAGTGAGGGAGCTCCCGGCTCAGGCCTCCAGCCCGAGGCCGAACATCGACTCCAGGTCGTGGGCCGAGAACTGCTGGAAGGCCACCATCGTGTTGGTCGCGGCAATCCCCTCGAGGGCGGCCAGCCGGCCGGTGACGACCTTGGCCAGCTCGTCGTGCTCCCGGACCCGGATGATGGCGACGAAGTCCCATTCGCCGGTGACCGTGTAGACCTCGGCGACGCCGGGGACGTCGGCGAGCTGGGGCCCGAGGAGGCGAAGGCCCTCCCGGCTGGCCCGGATCAGGATCACGGCGGTGAGCATCCGGTTTAGCCTAGCCCCTCAGCCTGGAACCGGTTCCGGATCGCCCAGATCCCGTTCACGTAGGCCTTGCTGGAGGGGTAGATGCCGTGCTTGCGGGTGGCCGTCTCCCCCTGGTAGTAGGCGGCCAGGGCGAGCTTGGGATCACCGTCGAAGACGTCCAGGTAATGCCGCAACAGCGTCACCCCGAGCTCGGCGTTGTCGTTGGCGTTGTGGAGGTCGACCCGGCGGTGGAGCAGGCTCGGGCCGGCGTAGGCGCCGGTCGAGGGCTCGATCTGCATCAGGCCGATCGCCCCGGTGTTGGAGACGGCGTCCTGGCTCCAGCCGCTCTCCCAGTAGGAGAGGGCGAGCGCGAAGTTCGGGTTGAGGTCGTGGCGCCGGGCCTGCGCGGTGATGATGGCGCGGGCGGCGGGTCCCCACGCCCCCCTGGTCACCACCTTGGCCGGCGGGGGTGGGTCGGGCACGGTCAGCCGCTCGCCCGGGAAGATCCGGTTCGGGTTCCGCGACAGGTTGTCGCGGATCAATTGCCCGAGGTCCAGGCGCTGATGCTGGGCGATCGTCCAGAGAGAGTCGCCGGGCCTGACCGTGTACTGGCCGGCCGACGCCGTGATGGTCCCCAGCGCCGCCAGCGCGACCGCCAGCGGCACCGCCGCAATCTTGAAATGCCCCATAAAAAACCCCGCCCCGGAGCCAGCGCGCCGTGGCGAGGGGTTACTTTGAACGGCGAGACCCACTTTCGTCAACACCCTGGCTGTGAGCGCTTCGCGCCGGGGAGCGGGTATCCTGTCAAGGCATGGCCCTTGACACCCTTTTCTCGCGGGAGCGCAACGTCGCCCTGCTCGAGCGCTACGGCAGCCTCCTCACCGAGCATCAGCGCGAGGTCCTCGACCTCTACCTGAAGAGCGACTGGTCGCTGGGCGAGATAGCGGCCCGCCGGAAGGTCTCGCGCTCCGCGGTCCACGACCTGATCCGCCGCTCGGTCGTCGTCCTGGAGGGGAGCGAGCGCCGTCTCGGCCTGCTCGCCGAGGCGCACCGGCAGCGGGAGGAGCGCGAGTCGATCGCCGCCGAGCTGGCCGAGCTGCGGCGGCGGATGTCGCGCCTGGAG
This sequence comes from Candidatus Dormiibacterota bacterium, assembly GCA_036794405.1. GTDB lineage: Bacteria > Chloroflexota > Dormibacteria > Dormibacterales > Dormibacteraceae > UBA6019. The sequence goes on along the minus strand of DAIRGV010000048.1, from coordinate 13,097 downwards.
GGGAGGCTGGCCGGTGTTTGAGACTCTCACCGAGCGGATCTCGGCCGCGCTCAGGAAGATGAGCGGGCGGGGCGTCCTCCGGCCCGAGGACGTCGACACCGCGCTGCGCGAGGTGCGGCTGGCACTGCTCGAGGCGGACGTCAACTTCCGCGTCGTCAAGGACTTCTCCGCGAAGGTGAAGGAGCGGGCGGTCGGGGCGGAGGTGATGACGAGCCTCAGCCCGGCCCAGCAGGTGGTCCGGATCGTCCACGAGGAGCTGGTCGCGCTGCTCGGTGGCGAGGAGGCGGCGGCCGGGCTCCACTACGCACCGGCGCCCCCCACGATCGTGATGCTGGTCGGGCTCCAGGGCTCGGGCAAGACCACGACCAGCGTCAAGCTGGCTCTGCTCGCGCGGCGGGAGGGTCACCGGCCGGCGCTGGTCGCGCTCGACCTCCGGCGCCCCGCGGCGGTCGATCAGCTGCGCCTCCTCGCGGAGCGGGAGAAGATCGCCTTCTTCAGCGGAGAGGGCGCGGTCGAGGAGATCGCGCGGGGGGCGGTCGCGGCGGCCCTGAAGGCAGGCTGCGACGTCGTCATCCTGGACACAGCCGGGCGGCTCCAGGTCGATCCCGAGCTGATGGCGGAGCTGGTCCGCCTGGGGCAGGCGGTGCCGGCCACCGAGACGCTCCTGGTGGCGGATGCCATGACCGGCCAGGAGGCCGTCAACGTGGGCCTCGCCTTCGACCAGGCGGTCGGGCTCGACGGCGTCATCCTGACCAAGCTCGACGGTGATGCTCGGGGCGGGGCCGCGCTCTCGCTCCGCGCCGCCACGGGCAAGCCGATCCGCTTCGCCGGAATCGGCGAGAAGCCGGCCGACCTGGAGGTCTTCCACGCCGATCGGATGGCATCGCGGATCCTCGGCATGGGCGACGTGCTGACCCTGATCGAGAAGGCCCAGGCAGCGATGGACCAGGAGACGGCCGCCCAGCTCGAGCGCAACGTCCGGGCGGGGCGGATAACCTTCGACGACCTCCTGGTCCAGATGCGGCAGCTGCGCGGCATGGGATCGATGGAGAGCGTCGTCGCGATGCTCCCCGGCGGGGCCAAGTTGAAGGATCAGGTCACCGGCCCGCAGGCGGAGCGGGAGGTGGCTCGGACGGAGGCGATCATCCTCTCCATGACGCGGCAGGAGCGGGCGCACCCGGAGCGGATCGACGGCTCCCGGCGGAAGCGGATCGCCCGTGGCAGCGGCACCCAGGTGGCGGACGTCAACCGGGTCCTCAAGTCGCGCGAGCAGATGGAGCAGATGATCCGGCAGCTGACCGGCGGCAGGCCCGGCAGGCCCGGCAAGGGCGGTTTCGACATCGGGAAGTTGATGGGGATGCGGCCCCGTTAGATGCATTCACCGCAGGTTCAGGAGGCTTTGACTTGGTAAAGATTCGACTGCGCAGGATGGGGGCCAAAAAGCGTCCCTTCTACCGGCTGGTGGTCGCCGACGCCCGCTCGCCTCGCGACGGGCGGTTCATCGAGCAGCTCGGCATCTACGACCCGCTGACCTCGCCGGCCACGATCCGGATCGACGGCGAGAAGGTCCACGCGTGGCTTTCCAAGGGCGCCCAGCCCTCCGACGCCGCCCGCAGCCTTCTCCAGCGGGAGGGAATCCTCGAGGGCGCCCCGGTGCGCCACCCGAAGGCGGTCAACATCGGCGCCGTCAAGAAGGTGCCCAAGCCGGTCGCGAAGCGGGTCGAGGCGGAGCCGGCGGCGGTCGCCGAGGCCGAGCCCGAGGTGGTCGCCGAAGCGAAGCCCGAAGCCGAGCCCGAGGTGGTCGCCGAGGCGAAGCCCGAAGCCGAGCCCGAGGCTGAGCCCGAGGTTGTCGCCGAGGCGAAGCCCGAGGCCGAGCAAGAGGCTGAGCCCGAGGTTGTCGCCGAGGCGAAGCCCGAGGCTGAGCCCGAGGTTGTCGCCGAGGCGAAGCCCGAAGCCGAGCCCGAGGTTGTCGCCGAGGAAAAGGCGTAGTGGGCGAGCTCGGGCGGCCCGACCAGCCGGGCGGGTTCCGGCGCGAGCGCCTCGGTGGCCCGGGAGGTGGCGGAGGGCGGCCCTTCGACCGCGAGCAGGGTGGCTTCAACCGCGGGCCGAGCGGACCACCGGTCGACTACCGGGCGCTGGTCGAGTTCGTCGCCCGTTCGATCGCCGAGAATCCGGAGGAGGTGAAGGTCGAGGCCTTCGAACGCTCCCGCGGCACCGTCTCGGTGACCGTGAAGATGGCCGAGGAGGACGTCGGCAAGCTGATCGGCAAGGGTGGCCGCAACATCGAGGCGCTCCGCTCCCTGGTCCGCGCCGCATCCCTGCGCGAGCGCCGGAGGGTCTTCGTCGACCTTGCCTGAGTTCGTCCGGGTCGGCCAGGTCACCTCTCCCTTCGGGCTCAACGGGGCCGTCAAGGTCTTTCTCTTGACGGATTTCGAAGATCGCTTCGCCCCCGGGTCGGAGCTCTTCGTGGAGGGTCGTTCCCACCGCGTCGAGTGGTGGAAGCCGGGCCGCCCGACCAGCACGCTGAAGCTGGTCGGGATCGACAATCGGACCCTCGCCGAGCTCCACCGCGGGCTCTACCTGGAGGTGCCGGCCGAGGCCGCGAAGGAGCTCGCCGACGGCTCCTTCTACCACCACCAGCTGGTCGGGCTGGCGGTCGTCACCGCGGGCGGTCGCCGGGTCGGAACCCTCAGCGGCGTGCTCGAGCGGCCCGCCAACGACGTCTGGGTGGTCTCCGCCGTGGACGGCGCCGAGCACCTCGTCCCGGCGACCCGGGACGCCGTCGTGGCGGTGGATCTCGCGGCCGGCCTGGTCACCGTGCAGGACTGGCTCTTCGACTTCGAGGACGCTCGGTGAGCGCCGCTCTCCGCTTCGATGTCGTCACCGTCTTCCCGGAGATCTTCGAGCCGGTGTTCCGGGCCGGGGTGGTCGGCCGCGCCATCGCGAGCGGCCTGCTCGAACTCCACGCCCACGACCTGCGAGCCCACACCCACGACCGTCACCGCCAGGTTGACGACCTGCCCTACGGCGGCGGTCCCGGGATGGTTCTCAAGCCGGAGCCGCTCTTCGAGGCGATCGAGGCGATCAAGGCTCAGAACCGGGGCCCGGTGATCCTGCTCGAGCCCTGGGGCGAGCCCTTCAGCCAGCAGCTCGCCCGCGAGCTGGCGACCGAGCCCGGCCTGGTGCTCGTCTGCGGTCGCTACGAGGGCATCGACGACCGGGTCCGGGAGTCGCTGGCTGACCGGGAGGTCTCGATCGGCGATTACGTGCTGAGCGGCGGCGAGCTGCCGGCGATGGTCGTGATCGACGCGGTGGCCCGCCAGGTCCCCGGCGTCCTCGGAGCCGAGGAGTCGCTCCTGGGCGATTCCTTCGCGGCCGATCTGCTCGGCCATCCGCAATACACTCGTCCGGCGGAGTTCCGCGGCCTTCGCGTGCCCGAGGTGCTGCTCTCCGGTAACCATCGTGAGATCGAGGCCTGGCGGCAGACGCAGGCGCGGCGGCGCACGCTCGCCCGGGCAGGGACTCCGCAGCAAGGGGAAAAGAGATGAATGTGATCGACCAGATCGAGCAGGAGCAGTTCAAGGAGTCGGTGCCCGCGCTGCGGCCGGGCGACACGATCCGCGTCCATGCCAAGGTCGTGGAGGGGACCCGGGAACGGATCCAGGTCTTCGAGGGCCTCGTGATCCGGGTGACCGGGGGCGGCCTCCGCAAGAACTTCACCGTCCGCCGGGTCACCCACGCCGTCGGCGTCGAGCGGACCTTCATGATCCACTCGCCGCGGATCGACAAGATCGAGGTGCTCCGCCACGGCGACGTCCGCCAGGCCCGGCTCTACTACCTCCGCGACAAGATCGGCAAGGAAGGCCGGATCCGCGAGCGCCGGCCCAAGGTGGCGGCCGCCGCCGAGCCCGCCCCGGTCGAGTCCAGGACGGAGGCCAAAGTCGAGGCCAAGCCGAAGCCGAGCAACAAGGCCGAGGCCAAGCCGAAAACCAAGGTCAAGGCCAAGGCCTGAGCCGGTAAAGGCTCTCGGGTCCGGGCCCCGGTTGGCTAGGCTGCGGGCAAGGTGGTCGACAGGTTGATCAGGAGGACTCGCCGGCCGCGCCTCTGGTCGTGGGAGCGAACCGCACTCGGGATGGGCTTCAAAGTCGTGGCCGGCGTCGACGAGGTCGGGCTCGGGCCGCTCGCCGGCCCGGTCGTGGCGGGAGCCGCCGTGCTGCCGCTGGGCGTGCGGTTGCCGGGGCTCGACGACTCCAAGAAGCTCAGCCACGCCCAGCGCCTGGTGCTGGACCGGATGATTCGCCGCCGGGCGGTCGCGGTCGGCGTCGGCCAGGTCGACGCCCGCGAGTTCAACCGGGTCGGCATGACCCGCGCCCGGCAGCTGGCGATGGAGCGGGCGGTCGCCGCGCTCGGTTTGCCGGTCGAGTACCTGCTGCTCGACGCCTTCGACGTGCCCGAGTCCCCGCTTCCCCAGCTGGCGGTGGTCAGGGGCGACACCACCTGCGCCTCGATCATGGCCGCCAGCATCGTCGCCAAGGTCCACCGCGACCTCCAGATGATCGAATTCGACCGCCAGTTCCCGGGCTACGGCTTCGCGCTCCACAAGGGCTACGCCACCGCCGCCCACCAGGAGGCGATCCGCTTCCTCGGCCCGAGCCCGATCCACCGCACCTCCTGGCGCCGGGTCCGTGAGCTCGCAGCGGCTCGGTAGGTCCGGCGAAGAGCTGGCCGCGGAGCACCTGCGGGGCCTCGGCTACGAGGTTGTGGCCCGGAACTTCAAATGCCGGCGGGGTGAGATCGACCTCGTCTGCCGGCGGGGCGGCGAGGTGTCGCTGGTCGAGGTGAAAACCCGCTCCGGCGCCGGCCACGGAACCCCCGGCGAGGCGCTCGACGGCGCCAAGCGGCGGGCGATGGAGGGCACGGTGGCGGAGTACCGGGCGCTCAGCGGCTGGCGCGGGCCGATCCGATTCCAGCTGGTCGTGATCACGCTCGAGGTGCATGACGATGTCCTCCGCTGAGCAGCTGACGGCGGTCACCTTCGACTTCTGGGGGACCCTTTTCGAGATCCACGATGGCAATGCCGAGGTCCGCCGCCGTCACGTCCGCGAATTCGTCGGCCGCCACCGCTCGGAGCTCTCCGCGGAGGTCGTCGACGCTGCCTTCCAGGCCGGTGTCGCGGTCCAAACCGCCCATTGGAAGGAGGCCCGCCATTTCGGCCCCGACGCCGTCATCGACCACGTCCTGGCCGAGCTCGCGCTGGAGGCGCCGCCGGAGGTGCGAGCCGAGCTGCGGGCGCTGGTCGAGGATCCCGACCCGGCTTTGGACCTGCGGCCGATCAGCGGCGTCGCGGCCGCCCTGGCCGACCTCCGGGCCCGGGGAATCCGGCTCGGCGTCGTCTCCGACGCCGGCCTGATGGTGGGCCGGGTCCTCCGCGGCCGGCTCGCGCGCGCCGACCTGCTTCGCCACTTCGAGCCCGGTGCCCTCGCTTTCTCCGACGAGGTGGGCGTCACCAAGCCGCGACCGGAGATCTTCCGGCGGGCGCTCGACGCCCTTGACGCGCGCCCAGCGGAGGCCGCCCACGTCGGCGACCTTCGCTTCACCGACATAGCCGGTGCGAAGGCGCTCGGAATGAGGGCGGTCCGATTCCGCGGTTACCGGGACGACGAAGGAGAGGGGCCGGAGGGTGACGCCGTGATCGACGACTACCGCGACCTCCCGGCCGCTCTCGGCCTGGTCTAAAAGGGGAACCGGGTCAGGTAAAAGCTGGGGCTGTCGGGCGGGGTCCGGCCGGGCAGGACCACCCGCGGCCGCTGCCGGGTGCACTCGGCCGGGTGGACCTCGGACCGGAGCGCGTCAAAGATCGGAAAGCGAAGCGTCCCATCCGGCGACCACTCCGAGTAGCGGACGGCAACCACCAGCTCGGGCCGGACCCAGTTGACGGGGGAGACCATGATCGGCGGCGGCTGGAGCGGGCTCTCCTCGGTTCGCAGCTCGCGCAGGCGCCGCGCCAGCTCCTCCCGCACGGCGGGCTCGAAGCCGCCGCCGACGGTCCCGCAGGGGAGCAGCCGGCCCGACTCGTAGAAGGCGACGACGAGGGCGTCGAAGGGCTCGCGGCCGATCCACCCGACGACGACGAAGCGGTCCGACTTGACCGCCTTCACCTGGAGCCAGAAGGGGCTCCGCTGGCCGGGCACGTAGAGGCTCTGGCGGTGCTTGGCCATCATCCCCTCGAGGCCCTGCTCGAGGCAGGCTTCGTAGAGCTCGACGCCCTCGGCCTCGATGTGGCGGGGCGCGTAGAGGTGACGGCCGGCGGCGACCGCCTTGTGGAGCTGCTTCTTGCGCTGGTAGAGCGGCTTGCGGAGGAGCGGCCGGCCCTCCAGGTAGAGGAGGTCGAAAGCGAGGTAGGCGGCCGGCCGCTGGTCGCCGCCGGCGGGGCCTGCCAGCCGCCGGCGGAGGGAGCCCGTCTCCGGCCGCCCCTCCTCATCGGTCACCACGAGGGCGCCGTCGAGCACGGTTCCGGGCGGCAGGTGGCCTCCCAGGTTGCCGAACTCGGGGAATTGGTAGGTGACGTCCCGGAGCGCCCGGTCCTGGAGCCGCACCTCGCCGTCGCGGCCGACGAAGAGGAGGCAGCGGAGGCCGTCCCACTTGACCTCGAAGAAGTACTCGTTGTTGCTGAAGGGGGCCTCGGCGGCCTCCGCCTCCATGGGGCGGATGACGGTCGGGAACCCGCCGACCTCGATCGAGAGCTGGTCCGGGCTGGAGGACACCTCGGCCAAGACTAGGCGGCCGGTTGAGGAAGGGTCGCGGAGTTACGCTTGGAGCGCGAGATGAGAGCTGGCGACTTCGAGCTCCACCTCCTCGTCGCCTCCCGAATGAAGTTCGACGGCGGTCTCGTCTTCGGCGTGGTGCCGAAGGTCGTCTGGGAGCGCCACAAGCCGGCCGACGGGGACAACCGGGTCGAGATGGCCTGCGTCGGCATGGTGGTCCGCAGCGGGGGCAGGGTGATCCTCTGCGAGACCGGGATCGGCGCCAAGCTGGACGAGAAGCGGGCGCGCCAGGTGGCGCTGCGCGAGCCCGAGGGGGCCCTGCTGGCGCTCCGGCGACTCGGGATCCGGCCGGAGGAGGTCGACGTCGTCCTCAGCACCCACCTCCATTGGGATCACGCCGGTGGCTTCACCCGGCGCTCCGAGGGCGGCCGAGTGGAGGTCACCTTTCCGAAGGCGAAGCACTTCGTGCAGCGGACCGAATGGGACTTCGCGCTCGACTGCGATCCCCGTTCGAAGGCCGCCTATCTGGCGGAGGACTTCGTCCCCGTCGCCGACGCCGGGCTGGTCGAGTTCGTCGACGGCGACGCGGAGGTGCTCCCCGGTGTCGAGCTGCGGCTGACCGGCGGCCACACGCCGGGCAACCAGGTCGTGATCTTCCGGACGGGCGACCTGGCGGTGGCGATGACCGGGGACCTGATCGGGACCCGGCCCCATCTGCGTCGAGCCTGGAACTCCGGTGGCGACCTCGACGTGGTCCGGGCGCTGGCGGAGAAGGGTCGGCTCCTCGACGAGGCGGCGGCGCGGCGGTGGCTTTTGGTCCTCGGCCACGAGACCGACCAGCCGGCGGGTTATGTGACGGCGGGCGGGGAGTGGATCCCCGAGGCCGGGTTAACGAGCGGCTAGTCGGGCTGCCTGCATTCCCCGTTGCAGTAAGGCGTCGGGGTCGGAGTCGGGACGGGCGCCGCGCAGTGCCCGAACCCGCAGGTGACGTTCGAGAAGAGGTTCTGCAGCGCGGCTCCGTTGGTGACCAGGACGACGACGCAGACGACCGAGACCAGGATCAGGATGATGGCGTACTCGACCATTGCCTGGCCGCTCTGCCGGCGCAGAGTGACGTAGGTGCGGGAGGCGAGATAGCTGATCAGGAATGCCATTTTGTTTTTCTGAATTCTCCTAACGCGCGGAGTAACGATACGGGTCGCGGCTACTTTTGGGAAGTGCCTTCCTCGGTCTCTTAACCGGGCTACTCCTGCCCGGCGCATCCTCCCGGTTACCGTCGTCTGGAAATGGTCGCCACCGTCGTCTCCTGCCTGCTCCGGGGCCTCGAGGGTCAGCTGGTGGAGGTCCAGGCCGATGCCTCGCCCGGCGCGACGCGCTTCAACCTGGTCGGGCTGGCCGACACCGGCGTCAAGGAAGCGCGAGAGCGCGTTCGCTCCGCCATCCGCAACTCGGGCCTACCCTTTCCGACCCAGCGCCTGACGGTGAACCTGGCACCGGTCGAGCTGCGGAAGGAGGGGGGTGGCTTCGACCTGCCGATCGCGGTCGCGATCTCCCTGGCGCTGTCGGGCACCCCTCCGCCCGCCGCGACGGCCTTCCTCGGCGAGCTGTCCCTCGACGGCTCCATCCGCCACTGCGACGGCGTGCTGGTCGCGGCGCGGGCGCTTCACCGGAGCGGGGTGGAGGCCCTCTTCGTGCCCTCCGCCGACGCCGGCGAGGCGGCGCTCGTCGAGGGCCTGCGGGTGCACGGCGTCGAGAGCCTCGGGGCGCTGATGGCGCACCTCGGGGGCGGCTCGCCGCTCGCCCTCTCGACCGCAGCGCCGGCCGCGGAGGCCACTTCGGCGGCGGCCGAGGACGACCTGGCCGAGGTCCACGGCCAGGAGGCGGCCAGGCGCGCCCTCGAGCTCAGCCCGGCGGGTGGGCATCACCTGCTCCTGAGCGGCCCGCCCGGCGCCGGAAAGACGATGCTCGCCCGCTGCCTGCCCGGCATCCTGCCGCCCCTCACCCTCGACGAGGCGATCGAGGTCGCCCAGGTCCGAAGCATCCTGGGCGAGCTGGAGGGGCGCCCGCTCCGTTGGGAGCGCCCGTTTCGAGCTCCCCACCACACCATCTCCACCGCCGGCCTGGCCGGAGGCGGGTCAGGCCTCGGCCGGCCGGGGGAGATCAGCCGCGCCGACCCGTTGGTGTCAATAGGTGCCTAGATAAGGCAGCCACGGCAAGACGGAACGCCGGCTATCGGAACTTTCGATTACAAGTGGTGGCAGCTATAGAGCGGACCGTGAACTTAGAGACGTTCCTTGAGTTTTATCTAACGGCTCCGGAAGAAAACCTCAATCCCGTCTAGGCGGGTAGGCCGACTCCCGGAGGAAACGCGCCCGAGCAGGGGTTGTCCGCCACCGTCGGGTTTTCGCGGGGTCTATCGTGGGCCGCGAGATGTAGCTGTCGCCTCAGCCACGTCCGACCCTATGTAGTAGTTGGGGGTCACGGATCGCAGGTCACCCAGGTCACCGCAACCCCCACGAGTCGGACAACTCAAAGGTAACGGAACCGGGCTCCTTGTGGCCATGGCCATTGAAAGGAGCCGAGGAGTGCGTTACCGCGCGGGCTGGCTGACAGCCTCGACCGATCTCCCACTGTCGGCGCCCGTCTCGTGGTGTGAGTCGAGAGGAGGCCTGTCGCTCACCCGACAGCCTTCCTCTCGGCCAGCACCACTCATGCACCTGGTGAGAGGTCAATACCCGTGGCAGCCCTACCCGACGACGCCCTAGCCCGCCAGCGCCCGCTCGGAAGACTCAGGCTCGCGACCCCGCAAACCGATGATGCGGTCGCTCGGTTGCTCGCCGAGCGTGTCGAGCAGGGCTTGCCGGCGCGGATCACCGACCCCGCAACCATCGCTCGCATCGCCTGCGTCCTGATCCAAGAGCCGGCCATCCGCCGGGAGGCGGGTTAGATGGACTGCCTTCGCTGTGGCGCATCAGTTGGCGATCTCCAGCTTGCGACCCTGGCCGAGCGCAACCGGAGCAACGCCGCCCTTGATCGCCTCGTCAACATCCCCGAGGGCCGCTATTTGTTGGGCCGCGAGGCCATTGCTTGTGCGGCTTGCGACGGTCCCCGACTCCCATGGGACCGTGGCAATTTCTTCGGCGGCTATAGTCGGCAACCCCAGGGATGGAGCCGAAAGGAATGGCCGAAATTCAAGGTGGAGTCGGTTGATAGCGAGCACGACGGCGAGGCGCACCCGACCTTAGGCACGAGGCCTAACCCGGGTGCCACTCTAAGCAACTCGCCTAGCCAGATCTGGCTGCCGGCGGAGATCCTCGACCGCTGGCCGCGCCCGCGGTTCACTGGCCGATCACCGAGCCCGCTTCGTCGTGGTGTTCATCGAATGACGTTGTGGCACCGGGCTTTCCAGGGCGCGCCGAACATCGACTTCACAGCCTATTCAGAGGCGAGTCGCGCCCAGGTTCTGCATTGCGGTTGGCCAGCCTGCGAGGCTTGCGCTCTAAAGACAAAGCGCGCCTATGCCGGTTGCATTGAGGCTGCCGGCGGTCACGACCGGGCGGACTTTGCTTATCGCTACTTCACCGGCCGATGGCCAACGGCATATCAGCGGAGGCGCTGGACGGCGCTCCTCTCCGCTTGGCCCATGGACAGCACTTCGCGCGCTGGTTATGTGCTGGACCCGCTCCTTGCACTGATCGAGCGCGCTGGCGAACTGGGCCTCATCCAGGCCCACATTGCGGGCCGCGAGTTGATGATTCACAGAGCGGAGCTCGCACTATTCGTACCGCCCAAGCGCCGACTGGAAACGCCAGCGGCCAACGCCGAATCGGTTGCGCGTGTGCTGAGTTGGAAGGCGTATCCGCAGTTCCTCCTCGAGCTGGCAGAGCCGCCCGTCAATGAGGATGACCGCCGCAAATATGCAACCAGCGCCGTCAGGCGCAGTGGATTCGACCCGGACTATGCCCGCCAGATGCGAAAGCGCCTTCGGGATGCACTCCGCCCGGAGGATCTGCCACTCCTTGTGCGGCAGTTGGGTATCACCGTTGAGCAGGTACTAGGTGAGGAGGAGCAAATCCAGCAGATGATCGCGGCGGACGAGCTAGCCGCCTTCGGCCTGGAAGAACTGGAGCAGGAAGCATGAAGTGTCACGGTTTCGCCGTACCTAATAGAGGGCCACAAATTCCAACCCTCCAATCAGAAGGAAAGAGCATGAGCGCACGCGTCGCGATTCTCGTTGGTCCAGTCGGCCGACCAGAATTGCTAGCTGTCAGCGCCGACCCGACCTTGGCGGCGAAGGTTGCGGATCTCCTATTGAACCAGCCGAGCTTTGGTCAGGGAGATCCCGCCCTAGCCGCGTTGGAGCATGGCCGTCGTGAATCCCTACGGGCGATCGTTGCCGGCCGGCCGCGACCGAGCTTGAGGGTTTTATCGGCTAGCGGCTAGACAAAAAGAAAGGGCGGTGCCAACCGCCCTCGACCCATCACCCCGAATCACCAAGGAGAGGAGCCGTTTCCAAATGCATTTTACCGCATCCCGCAACCTTCGCACCATCTTCTCTGAAACTCCGCGGATCACCTGGAAGGCGTTCGAGTCGTGACCTGGCATCGAGTAGACGCCGGCTACTTCCGAGACCCGAGGATCGGCCGTCTGAGTCACCGAGCAATGTGTCTCGATCTCGCGGCGATCTTGCAGTGCAACACAGACCTTACTGATGGCTTCGTCAACGCCGCCACTCTCGGTCACGTCCTGATCGACTCCAGGGCGAAACGCTCTGACGTGCGCGAACTGGTGGAGCAGGGACGGTGGGAGCCGGTCGCGGACGGCTGGATGATCCACAACTTCGACAAGCACAATCCCAAAGCCGCCAGCGTGAAGGAGAGGCGCGAAGCCCACAAGGCGGAAATGGCCGACTGGCGCCGACAGCAGCGCCAAGAGGGGGCAGCGTGACCTACTCACGTGAACAACTCACAACCCCCCTTCACGTGCTGCCTCACGTGAGACCTCACGATACAAACGTAGATGTAAGAAGAGATGTAAGAGGAGATTTAGAAGCTAGCCAGCTAGCTAGCAGGCGTGAGCTTGAAAACAGAGCGGCTGCAATCCGCAGCACCGCCGAGCGCATAGTCAACGGTCCGGTGCTGGATGGCCAGTTCATTGAGGGACTGGCCAAGCTGAAGGTCCCGCTCTCCTTGCTCACGGACAAGATGACCGAGCTTGGAGACAAAGCCGAGCGAAAGGGAAAGCCGATCGGCCACGTCCGCTACTTCGGCCCTCCATTGGCGGAATATGCCGACTGGTATCAGCGACGCCAAGCGACTCCCGCTGCTCCACCCTCACTGATAACACCAGAGGGAGACCCGCTCACCCAGTCTGAGCATGACGCCGTCATGGCAGAGATTCAGGCCATAACCTCGCCCGAGTCCCAGCGCCGCATTGACATCATCCTCGCCCTGACCCCACAGCCTCGCCTGGAGGCACAGCAAGTATTGCTCAGCGCCAAGGTCAGCGCCGAGGCCTTCGACCGGCATATCGAGCGCTTCAAGGCCCAATGCTCACCAGCCAGCTAGGCAAGCCGGAAACCGGACGGAACGGATGTTCGCCTCCTCCGAACCTCATACCGCCTAACGGGCGCATCAACGTCAGGGGTCGCGGGCTGGACGCAGCGCTCACGGAACTCCGAGCCCATCTCCAGGACAAGCGGACGGCCATGCGCCGGCACGAGTACCGGACGTCGCCTGCGGAAGATCGCCGATATAAGCACCTGCGCCACCTCGCGCGACAGCGGCGGAAGGGGAGAGAGGCGCTTTCGATATGAGACATTATCGATACCATACAGTCGTACTAGGCGCGGCGTTATCAATGTCGCTGAGATCGGAACCTTACAGCGCTATTGCCGACCGGAGCTACCTAAGCGCTATCAGGTTATGTCTCCGACTCGCCAGGACCACGCAAAAACCACCAGTTGGAGCTGCCTCGGAGGCGGCCGGCGCTTCACTCCTTGCCGCCGACCGTCTTCAAGACAGATCCCACCGGGCAATTAAGAGAGGCGACCCAAACACATCGCCTGAGTCGCTTCCCAGAGGGGGGAAAGGCCGGTCACCGTGCGGGTGGTGACCGGCCCCACGTTCCCCCCTGCTGGCGGCGAGTCTAGAACACCTTCTGTCGCCGCGGCGAACCCACTAATCGTTGCCTTGATCCCCCTCCGCGCGGGCAGGTCTCGCGGCGGGCTGGGTGTCCATACCAGCCCGTCTCGCGACCGACCCGACACCACCACCACAAGGAGACATGCATCCATGACGTTCCCGAAGCTCGGACTCGAAATACATTCGCGCG
>DAIRGV010000101.1:0-3337 GCA_036794405.1 Candidatus Dormiibacterota bacterium | reverse complement strand
CCACCCGGCTACGCGCCACCGCCCCCGCCACCCTCTGGCTCCGCCGGCCCTCCGGGTTCTCCTCCACCGCCACCCAGCTACGCGCCACCACCGGCCGCTCCCGAGGGTGAGCCGCGCCCCTCATGGCTGCCGGCGGACGCCCCCTGGCCGCCGGCGAGCCTCGAGCGCCCTCCCGACCAGCCCCTGACCACCGACGTGGCGCTGGCCGCCCCGGCGCCGGGGGCGGTGCCCTGGGCCAACGTGTACTCCGACGTGATCGCGTCGTCCACCTCAGGGCACGCCTACGCCGGCTTTTGGATCCGGTTCATCGCCTACTTCGTCGACAGCCTGATCATCGGCATCCCGATGGCCGTCATCTCCATCGGTTTCCTTGGCGGCGGCGCGGCCAGCCAGAGCCAGGCATACATGAGCTCCGCCAACCTGGTCTACCTCGCCATCACCTTCGGCTACTTCGTCTTCTTCTGGACCCTTGGCTCGACGCCGGGCATGCGCATCTTTGGGATCCGGGTGGCGGACCAGTCGACCTTCCAGAGCATCGGGGTGGGCAAGGCGATCCTTCGCTACGTCGGCTGGATCGTCGCCTCCTTCTGCTGCGCGATCGGCCTCATCTGGGCGGCGTTCGACAGTCGCAAGCAGGGGTGGCACGACAAGCTCGGCGGAACCGTCGTCGTCTATCGCTGAATCGACCGGTGACCCTCTACGTCGGCACCAGCGGCTTCAGCTACCCGGAGTGGCGTGGGACCTTCTACCCGGCGGACCTGCCGGCCGGCCGCTTTCTCGAGGCCTACTCCAAGCAGCTGAACGCGGTGGAGGTCAACAACACCTTCCAGCGGATCCCGCAGGAGGCGGCGCTCGCAAAGTGGCTTCGCGACACCCCGCGCGAATTCCGGCTCTGCCTGAAGGCCCAGCGCGCGCTCACCTACTCTGCGGCCGGCTTTCCGAAGGACATCGTCGCCCGCGACTTCGGTTCCCGGATGCGGCCCCTGGGGGACCGGGCGGGCCCCATCCTCCTCCAGTTCCCGCCAACTCAGAAGAGGAACCCGGAGCTGCTCAAGATGCTCCTGGCAAACCTCGCCCGGCCGGTCGCCGTCGAGTTTCGCGACGCCGGCTGGCTCGACGCGGAGATCTACGAGGTGGTCGAGCGGCACGGCTGCGCCGTCGTCGTCACGGACCAGGAGGACTGGCCTTTGGCGGACGCGGCCGGCGCGTTTCGCTATTACCGCCTGCGGCGCGAGTACTCGGAGGAGCAGCTGCGGCCGTGGGGCGAGCGGCTCGCTTCCGAGGTGGCTTCGGGACTTGAGGTGTTTGCGTTTCTACGACACTCGGTGGAGGCTCCACGACGGGCGCTGGAGCTGCGCGCTTTCGCAGCAGGTAAAGGCTGAAGCCGATCGCCAGCACGACCATGAGAAGCGACGCCCACTGCGCCTGCCGAAGGCCGTACTCGATCTGGTCGGCGCGCAGGTAGCTGAGGAAGAAGCGGCCGACCGCGTAGAGGGCCAGGAATACGAGGCCTATCACGCCGTCCGGGAAGCGCGCCTTCAGGCGCCCGTAGAAGGGCAGCAGGAGGAGCACCAGCCCGAGGCAGAGGATCATCTCGTAGGCGACCTCGGGATGGACCACCGAGCCGGGCTGGCCCAGGGTGTGGGCGTTCACGTAGCGCACGCCCCAGGGCAGGGTCGTCGGAGTTCCGTGGTGCTCGCCGTTGATGACGTCGCCGATCCGGCCGACGGCGAGGCCCACCAGCGCCGGCAGGCTCACGGCGTCGAGAAGCTTCCAGAAGCTGACCCTGTTGCGGTACGACCAGATCCAGATCCCGAGCATCGCCCCGAAGATCCCGCCCCATTGGCTGATCCCGCCTTCGTTGATGTAGAAGACCTTGATCGGCGCCGCCTGGAAGAGATGCCAGTTCTCCGCGACGAAATGGATCCGCGCGCCGAGCAGGCCGATCACGACGGCCCAGAAAGCGGCGTCGTAGACCTTGTCGCCGTCGATCCGGTCCTGCCGCCAGGCGAGCCACTGGGTCATCCGGATCGCGGCCAGGATGCCGAGCACGCTGAAGACGCCGTGCCAGGTCAGCGTGAAGTTGCCGACCGTCAGCAAGTTGGGGTCGAGGTCGATCTGGATTTCGAGAAAGGTCACAGTGCGCGCTCCATTCTGGCGATGGCTTCGTTCTTGGGCAGCAGGGCGAGAGTGTGATGGATGGGCGGCGAGTTGCCGCCGGTGACCGCCTGGCGGATGGGCTTGAAGAGCTGGTTGCGCGACCAGCCGCGGCTCTCCCGAAGTGTCTCGAGCGAGTGTTCGATCGCCTCCGGGTCCCAGTCGACCGCCCGCAGCACGGCGGCGGCGGCGATCAGGCGCTCCCTCTCCTCATCGTTGAGGCCCGGCGGTTCCGGTTCCGTCCACAGATAGGCGAGCAGCTCGCGGCCGTCGGCAAGCGTCCTCATCCGCTCCTGGAGGGCCGGGACGGCGCGCTCCAGCTGCTCGGCCGTGAGCTCGGGCAGGAACGGCCGCAGCCGCTCGGCGAGCCCCGCCGCGGGCAGCGACCGGATCCAGGTCGCGTTGATCCAGTCGAGCTTCTCGCGGTCGAAGATGGCGCCGCTCTGCTGGACGCGGCCGAGGTCGAACAGCCGCTCCAGCTCCTCCACGGTGAAGATCTCCTGCTCCGTGCCCGGGTTCCAGCCGAGCAGGGCGAGGTAGTTGACCATGGCCTCCGGCAGGTAACCCCACTCCCGGAACTGGGTTATCAGGGCCGGGTGGCGGCGCTTGCTGAGCTTGGTCCGGTCGGGGGCCAGGATGAGCGGTATGTGGGCGGTCGCCTCCGGCCGGTCGTAGCCGAGCGCGTCGACGATCATCAGCTGGGTCGGCGTGTTGGAGAGGTGCTCCTCGCCGCGGATCACGTGGCTCACCTCGAGCAGCGCGTCGTCGATCGGGCTGGCGAAGTTGTAGGTCGGAAAGCCGTCGCTCTTGATGATCACGGGGTCGCCGATGAGGTCGCTGTCAAAGCTCATCCGGCCCCGGATCAGGTCCTCGAACTCGATCTTCGCGCCGTCCGGCACTTTGAAGCGGACGACCCAGCTCGGGCGTTCCTTCGGGGCCGCGTCGGTGAGGCAGCGTCGGGAGTACTTGTAGGGGCGCTTCTCGCGTTGCGCCGCCTCCCGCTCGGCGGCGAGCTCCTCCGGTGTGCAGTAGCAGCGGTAGGCGTGGCCGGCGTCGATCAGGCGGACCGCGTGCTGCTTGTAGAGGTCGAGCCGCTCCGACTGCCGCACCGGTCCCTCGTCCCAGTGCAGGCCGAGCCAGTTGAGCCCGTCGTAGATGTACTCCTCGTCGGCGGCGGTCG
>DAIRGV010000006.1:0-71034 GCA_036794405.1 Candidatus Dormiibacterota bacterium | reverse complement strand
TGAGATTCGCCATCGTCGGCGCCGGCGCGACCGGCGGCTTCCTCGGCGCCCACCTGGCGAAGGCGGGCGAGGAGGTCCTCCTGGTCGCCCGGGGCGCGCACCTGGCCGCGATGCGTGAGCGTGGCGTCACCGTCCGGAGTGGGGGGGAGGAGTTCACCGTCCGGCCCGACTGCACCGACGACCTGGACGCCATCCGCGCCGCCGACGTCGTCTTCCTCACTCTCAAGGCGCACGCCATCCCACCCATGGCTGCCGCGATCGGCGCCGCCCTCGGGCCCGAGGCGTGCGTCGTCGGGGCACAGAACGGGATCCCCTGGTGGTACTTCGAGGATCGCCATCTGGAGTCGGTCGACCCAGGCGGCGTGATCGCCCGGAGCATCCCCTACCGGCGGGTCGTGGGCTGCATCGTCTACCCGGCGACGCGGATCGTCGAGCCGGGCGTGATCGAGCACCTGGAGGGCAACCGCTTCACCCTGGGAGAGCCGGACGGGTCGCGCAGCGAGCGAGTCCGTGCGATCTCCTCCGCCCTCGTCGGGGCGGGTCTGCGCGCGCCGATCCAGCAGCGGATCCGGAACGAGCTCTGGCTCAAGCTGCTCGGCAACGCCACTCTCAACCCGGTCAGCGCGCTGACCGGGGCGACCCTGGCCGAGATCGTGACCTCGGGCGCCACCCGCGAGGTCGTCCGCCGGCTGATGGAGGAGGTGGATGCGGTCGCCGCCGCGCTCGGCGTGGAGGTTCCCCTGAGCATCGAGAAGCGGATCGAGGGAGCCGCCGCCACGGGCGGCCACCGGACCTCGATGCTCCAGGACCGGGAGGCGGGCCGCCCTCTCGAGGTGGAGGCACTGCTCGGCGCCGTCG
This sequence comes from Candidatus Dormiibacterota bacterium, assembly GCA_036794405.1. Lineage (GTDB taxonomy): Bacteria > Chloroflexota > Dormibacteria > Dormibacterales > Dormibacteraceae > UBA6019. Next base: position 70,176 of record DAIRGV010000006.1, on the reverse strand, counting down.
TCGAGCTGGCCGACGGGGAGGGCGTCGAGGTGCCGTCGCTGCGAACCCTGTACGGGCTGACCCGGCTCCTGGACGAGGTCAACCGCCGCCCCTGACGCGGCGGGGGCCGATGTCGGCAGATCGTCGCCTCCGTTCTCTAGCGTCTGGCAGGAGTGTCCGCCCGCCCCTCCGTCCTCTACGTGGAAGACGACGACGCCATCGCTGACATGTACAACCTCGGCCTGGCCCGCGCGGGCTTCGACCTGACCATCGCCGGCGATTGGCGGGCGGGGCGTGAGCTGCTCCGCGCCCGCCGCTTCGACGTGGTCCTCCTCGACATCATGCTGCCCGGACCCGACGGCATGGAGGCCCTGGCCGAGATCCGCTCCGACCCTTCTCTGCGCGGGGTGCCGGTGGCGATCCTCTCCAACTCGGAGCTGAGTCCCGAGGTCCACCTGCGGGCGGTCAGGCTGGGCATCCTCGGCTGGCTCACCAAGAGCAAGAGCCCGCCGCCGACGGTCGCGCGGTCTCTCCGGCGGTGGCTCCAGACCCAGGGTTGACGCCGCGGGCCCGAGGAGCGTAGCTTTCCCTAGCAGAACCAGTACGTACGCGTACTGTTCAGAGCGAGGAAGGAATATGCGAACTAGGAGCCGAAATGCTTTCGTTTGAGCTGACCGACGAGCAGAAGGAGATCCGCAACTGGGTCCACGACTTCGCCGAGCGCGAGATCCGGCCGGTCGCGCACCAGTACGACGAATCGGAGGAGTTTCCCTGGGACGTCGTCAAGAAGGCCGCCAAGGTGGGCCTGTACTCGGTCGACTTCATCCAGCAGACCTACGCCGACGAGACCGGCCTGCTGCCGGCGCTGGTCGCCGAGGAGTTGACCTGGGGCTGCGCGGGGATCGCGCTCGCGATCACCGGCACCCAGCTCCCGGTGGCGGCCATCTTCGGCCAGGGAACCCCGGAGCAGATCGCGACCTGGATCCCGGCCTGCTACGGCTCGGTCGACAACCCAGCCCTCGGCGCCTTCGCGGTCACCGAGGCGAATGCCGGGTCGGACGTCTCCTCGATGAAGACCCGGGCGGTGAAGAAGAATGGCGACTGGCACCTCAGCGGCCAGAAGGTGTTCATAACCAACGGCGGGATCGCTGACGTCCATGTCGTCGTGGCCGCGGTCGACCCCGAGCTTGGCAGTCGCGGCCAGGCCTCCTTCGTGATCGGCAAGGGCGCCAAGGGCCTGAGCCAGGGCAAGAAGGAGAAGAAGATGGGCATCCGAGCCTCGCACACCGCCGAGATCATCCTCGACGACGTGGTGGTCCCCTCCGACCAGCTGCTGGGCGGCGAGGAGAAGCTGGACGCGAAGCTGGCCCGCGCCCGAAGCGGCGAGCACGGCCGCTCCTCGGTGGCGCTGAAGACGTTTGAGACCACCCGGCCGGTGGTCGGCGCCCAGGCCCTCGGGATCGCCCGGGCCGCGTTCGAGTTCGCCCGCGACTATGCCAAGGAGCGGATCGCCTTCGGCAAGCCGATCATCGAGAACCAGGCGATCGCATTCAAGCTGGCCGACATGGCGACCGAGATCGAGGCGGCCCGGATGCTGGTCTGGCGGGCCCTCTGGATGGGCCGCCACGGCGGGGAGTTCAAGATGGCGGAGGGCTCGATGGCCAAGCTGAAGTGCGGCGAGGTTGCGGTCAAGGTCACGGAGGAGGCGATCCAGATCCTCGGCGGTTACGGCTACATCCGCGACTTCCCGGTCGAAAAGTGGCACCGGGACGCCAAGATCTACACCCTCTTCGAGGGCACCTCGGAGATCCAGCGGCTGGTGATCTCCCGGGCGATCGCCAACAACTAGTTGAATCTCAACTAGTGTCCCGGCGCTGACGGCCGGCGTGGCGACCACGGCGATGTCCCGGCTGGAGCGGAAGGAGGCGCGCCGGCGCCGGCTGCTCGGCGCCGCCCTCCTGATCGTCTTCGAGCGTGGCTACAACGAGACCTCGGTCGACCAGGTGGTGGCGCAGGCCCGGACCTCCAAGTCGAGCTTCTATGAGTTCTTCGCCTCCAAGGAGGACTGCGTCCGCGAGCTCCTGGCCCGCGAGGGCGGATCGCTGATCCACACCGTCACGTCGGCCGCCGCCCAGGGTACCGGCCACCGGGACCGCATGCGCCGCGGCATCCGGGCCTTCGTCCACGCCTGCGCCGAGCAGCGCGAGCTGGCGCAGGTCCTGCTGGTGGAGTCGGTCGGCGTCTCGGAGCGGATCGAGGAGGTCCGCCACGAGCTGCAGGGCCGCTTTGCGGCGGTGGTCGAGGAGGAGGTCCGTCGCGCCGCCGCCGACGGCGACGCGCTCTACGCCGCCGTCGACCCGGTCGTCTTCGGGCGGGCCGTCGTCGGCGCCGTCAATGAGGCGACCGGCCATTTCCTCCACCGCGCCGGAGCCGAGGCAGAGGCCCTCGCCGACGGACTCTGCCGGATCTTCGCGCCCTGAGCGCCGATCGCCGCCTGGAGAAGATCCGCCGGGTCTACGAGGAGGACCCGGAGAGCTACGACCGCGCCATCCGCTCGGGGATCTCGGGCCGGCTCCTCGGCCGCGCCCGGCGCGAGGTGGGGGAGGCCGCCGGCACGGGAACCGTCCTCGAGGTGGGCATCGGCACCGGCGCCTCCCTGCCCCACTACCAGCCGGGCGTGACCCTGACCGGCATCGACCTGAGCCCGGGGATGCTGGCGGTCGCCCGCCGCCACGCCGAGCGGCTCGGGATCACGGCTGATCTTCGAGTGATGAACGCCGAAAGGCTCGACTTCCCCAACCACGGCTTCGACTGCGTCGTCTTCAGCCTCTGCCTCTGCACGATCCCCGATCCGGAGCGGGCGATCCAGGAAGCGCTGCGCGTGGTCAGACCAGGGGGCCGACTGGTCTTCCTCGAGCACATCCGGAGCAACCTGCCGCCGGTCGCCGCGCTGCAGTGGCTGCTGAGCCTCGTCACCGTCCCGCTCCAGCAGGACCACTGGGACCGGCGCACGCCGGAACTCGTGCGCGCCTGCGGGGTCCACGTCACCTCCGAGCGGCGGTGGCTGCTGGGCGTGTTCGACCTGCTGATCGGAGAGGCTTAGAATTCCCGCCAGATGGCAGATCTACGGTCCGTGAAGCTGTTCCAGGGTCTTCCCGAGAAGGAGCTGCGCTCGATCGAGAAGGAGCTCAAGACGATCGTCCACCCGGCCGGCCACGACATCGTGGTCAAGGGCGGCAGCGGTGTCGGCTTCATGATCATCACCGAGGGCCACGTCACCGTGACCACCGCCCAGGGCAGGGAGCGCCGGCTGGGCCCGGGCGATTCCTTCGGGGAGATGGCGCTGCTCGATCACGAAGGCCGCAGCGCGAGCATCCGGGCCGACGGCGAGGTCACCCTGGCGACGATCCCGGAGTGGAACTTCAAGTCCTTCCTGAAAGAGCACCCGGAGGTCGCTTACCGGCTCCTTCAGGCTCTCAGCCAGAGGGTTCGCCAGGCCGAGAGCGGATCCTGACGCCGGCCCGGCGCGTTCCGGCCGGTGAGGAAAATTGACAGGCGAACGTCTGTTCGCTTATCATCGATCTCGAACATGCGCTCTCTTCAAACGCAGGTCCGTCTTCGCCGGTTGCTGCGCGTCTTCACCGACTACTCCGAGCGGCTGGCGGACTCGCCGGGCGATGCCGCGCTGGCCTCGGCCGCGCGCCGCAAGCTCTTCGAGCTCGCCGGGCACCTGCACGACGCCTGGGCGGACGACTCGGCGACGGTAGCGGTCCCGGCCCTTCGGCGCCACGTGGCGCGCACCCTGGGCGCTGTCGACCAGGCGATCGCGAGCCTCGGCCGTCACAGCGCCGATCCGCGCAGCCTGGCCGAGGATCTCCAGGAGACGGCGTTGCCGCTGCTCCTGATGTTGCGCGGCATGGAGGACGTGGCCGACCGCCAGGTCCTCGACTGGCTCGGCGTCGCCGGCCTGGCCAAGACCGCCTGAGGGAGGCCTCAACCGCCCAGGTAGCCTCCCGGTATGGCTATGGTCCGTATAACAGTGATTATCGACACCATGGAGTCGAGCTGAACGGGTGCTCAAGCTCGGCGCTACTGCCTCCTCTTTCCGCCCCCGCATGGTCCGAAAGGGCACAATTGATCGGTGGCTGAGCCGATCACGATCGTGGGCCTTGACGTGGACGACCGGCGGCGCCTGGTGCTGAAGTTCAGCAAGGAGCCGTCGCCGACCTGGAAGGGCTTCTTCGCCGAGCATTGGAAGGGTCATTCCCTGCCCGGCGGTGCGGTTCGCAACTCCACCTACATCGCCTGGGAGGACAACACGGTCCACCTGGCCGGCATGACCGTCACCGACTTCGCCGAGCGCCACAAATCGGTGACCATGGACGCGGTCCGGATCGCGAACGAGCGAACCGAGAAGATCGACGAGCGGAACCGGACTCAGGCCGAGTCCGCCGCCGCGACCAAGCTGAAGCAGGACGAAGAGCTCGACGCCGAGAAGGAACGCGCTCGCAACGTCACGTTTGACTAGACCTCGGCCAGGGTCGAGATCACGGCGGGGCTGATCCGGCCCTCCGCGAGCACCCGGCCGTCGACCAGCAGAACCGGGACCCGGAAGTCGAAGCGGCGGAAGAGGTCTGAGTCCGCATCGACATCGAGCAGGGTGGCCTCCACCCCACCTTGGCGCAGCAGCTCCTCGGCCTCCTGACAGAGATGACAGCCGCGGCGGGTGACCAGCTCGACAACCCTCACCGGGTTGAGGCTAGCGGCTGGGGACCTGGATCGTCTCGCCCGGCCGGAGCGTCTCGCCCTGCAGGTGGTTGGCCTGTTCGATCTGCCACACCTTGGCCCGCACGTCGGCACCCGGGTAGCGGTCGGACGCGATCGCCCAGAGGGTGTCCCCCGACGCGATCGTCACGCTCTCATAGGCGCTCGGCGCACCTCCCTCGGCAACCTTGGCGAAGCCGAGCGACAGCGCCAGCACCGCGCCGGCGAGGATGACTGCGCTCCGGACCCGGGCCGGCCAGGGGTTGCGCGGGCGCCGACGTCGGCGGTATGGGAGTGAGGAATTGGGCATGACGTACATCTGTTCGGGGGAACCATAAACGAACGCCCGTTCGCTGTCAAGGAAAGGCGAACAAAAGTTTGCGGTGCAGGCCGCAAGCTGCTAGCATCCCCCCGGGCACCCTTCGCAGTCCCCACCTCAACTTCTCTCGAAAGGAGTCCCGATGACCGACGAGCTGAGCGATCGCCAGTCCAAGATCCTCGATTACATCCGGTACGTGACCCGGGTCCGCAACTACCCGCCCAGCGTGCGAGAGATCGGCGAGGCCGTCGGCCTGTCGTCGAGCTCCACTGTCCACAACCACCTGAACCAGCTCGAGCGTCGCGGCCTCATCAAGCGGGATGCGAGCAAGTCGCGCACCGTCCAGCTGGTCGGCGAGATGGAGATCGACGACAAGCGGCGCAACGCCGTGGCGGTGCCGATCGTCGGGCACGTCGCCGCCGGCGTTCCCATCCTCGCCGAGCAGAACATCGAGGACCACCTGATGCTCTCGCCCGAGATCGCGCAGGAGGGCTGGTTCCTCCTCAAGGTGCGAGGCGATTCGATGATCAACGCGGCGATCCTCGATGGCGACCTGGTCCTCGTCCGGCCCAAGCAGGAGGCGAGCAACGGCGAGATCGTGGTTGCGCTGATCGATGATGAGGCGACGGTCAAGCGATTCCATCGCGCCAACGGCCGGGTCGAGCTGATCGCCGAGAACCCCGCTTACGCGCCCATCATCCCAGACACGCTGAGCATCGTCGGCGATGTCCGGGCCGTGATCAGGGTCCTGAACTGACCGCGTAGCCGTCGAAACGGTGGAGCGCGCGGCGTGGCACCCAGCCCCAGGCTCGGGTGCCGGACTCGACGTACTCGGTCCGGTCGACGCCCCCGACCTGGCGAAGGTCGTGCAGCACCTGCTCGCGGCCGTAGGGGACCAGCAGGTTCACGGCGACGACGTCCTCGCGCGACGCTGATTCGAGGGCTTCGAGCAGCGCCTCGAAGCCGCCGTGGTTGGAGGCGGAGACCGGCACCGCATCGGGATAGTGCTGATGCATCTCCTGGATCGCCCTCCGGCGGCTCGCCGGGCCCAGCCGATCGACCTTGTTGAGCGCGACGACCCGCGGCTTGTCCGCCGCTCGAAGGTCACCCAGGACCTCCTCCACCGTCCGCGCCTGCTCGACTGCGGCGGGGTCCGAGACGTCGACCACCTGGAGGACGACATCGGCGTGGGTGACCTCCTCGAGCGTGGCTCGGAAGGCGGCCACCACGTCGGTCGGCAGCTTCTGGATGAATCCCACGGTGTCAGTCAGCAGGACGTCGCGGCCCGTCGCCAGGTGGACCCGGCGGGTGGTCGGATCGAGGGTCGCGAAGAGGCGGTCCTCGGACCGAACGCCGGCTCCGGTCAGCGAGTTCAGCAGGGTGGACTTGCCGGCGTTGGTGTAGCCGACGATGGCGACCGTCTGCAGCTCGGAGCGCCTTCGGCCGGCCCGCTGCTGATCGCGCTGCCGCTGCACTTCGGTGATCTCCTTCTCGAGGTCCCTCAGGCGACGCCGGATACGGCGCCGCTCGACCTCGATCTGCTGCTCGCCCGGCCCTCCCCTGGTTCCGATGCCACCGCCCTGGCGGTGGTAGTCCCAGGCGCCGATCAGGCGGGGCAGGAGGTGGTGCAGCTGGGCCGTCTCCACCTGGAGGCGCCCCTCGTGCGTCCGCGCGTGCTGCGCGAAGATGTCGAGGATCAGCTCGGTCCGGTCGACGACGCGGGTTTTCAGCTCCCGCTCCAGGTTGCGCTGCTGGCGGGGGCTCAAGTCCTCGTTGCAGATCAGCAGGTCATAGGCATTCGCCTCCCGCAGCGCCTTCAGCTCGTCCAGCTTGCCCTTGCCGATGAAGAGCGCGGGATCGACCTCCGTACGCCGCTGCACCTCGGTGCCGACCACCTCGCCGCCGGCGGTGCGCGTCAGATCGGCCAGCTCGTCCATCTGCTCCGCCAGTGCCTCGGGCGTCACGCCGGGCAGCTGGACACCGACCAGGTACGCCCGCTCGGCGCGGGTTTCGGTCGAGATCAGACCCTGAGACCCCTCAGGCGCTCGAGCGCCTCGTCCAGTCGCCTGTCGGGCGCCGTGACGGAGAGCCGGAAGTAGCCCTCGCCGTGGGCGCCGAAGCCGACGCCCGGGGTGATGTTGACCCCCACCTGCTCGAGAACATGCCCCGCGAACGAGATCGAGTCGTAGCCCTTTGGCACCGGCGCCCAGACATAGAAGGTGGCCTTCGGTGGCGTCACGTTCCAGCCCAGCTGGTTGAAGACGGAAGCCACCCGGAGGTGACGCTGGTAGTAGATCTCGTTGGCCGCCATGGTGTCGCCCTCACCACCCCGGAGCGCCTCGATGGCGGCCCACTGGACGGCCTGGAAGATGCCCGAGTCGATGTTCGTCTTGAGCTGGCCGAGGGCTTTGACCAGGCTCGGGTTGCCGGCGACCCAGCCCACGCGCCAGCCGGTCATGTTGTACGTCTTGGAGACCGAGTGGAACTCGATCCCGACCTCCCTGCCGCCCGGGAACTGGAGCAGCGAGGGCGGCCGGTAGCTGCCGAAGGCGATCTCGGTGTAGGGCGCGTCATGGCAGAGGATGATGCCGTTTGACGCGCAGAACTCGATCGCCTGGCGGAAAAAGGAATCGGGCGCGACCGCCGCGGTCGGGTTGTTCGGGTAGTTGAGCCAGAGCAGCTTGGCGCGCCGGCGGACGTCCGCTGGGACCGCCTCCAGGTCGGGCAGCCAGCCGTTCGCCGCCGTCAGGGGCAGGAGGTAGGGCTCGCCGTCGGCCATGATCGCGCCGGTCGCGTAGGGCGTGTAGCCGGGGTCAGGGGCCAGGACGATCTCGCCCGGATCGACGAAGGCGAAGGGCGCGTGGCTGATGCCGTCCTTGGAGCCGAGCGTGGGGAGGATCTCGGTATCCGGATCGAGGGTGACGGCGAAGCGGTCTCGGTACCAGTCCGCGATGGCCGTCCTCAACTCCCGAAGGCCGAAGTAGGACGGGTACTGGTGGTTGGCCGGGTCTGCCGCCGCCTCCTGCAGCGCATTGACGATCCGCGGCGGCGTCGGCAGGTCGGGGTCCCCGATGCCGAGGCTGATGACGTCGATGCCGGCGGCCTTCTTCGCCTGCACCTTGCGGTCGATCTCGGCGAAGAGGTAGGGCGGAATGCGGCCCAGCCGGCGCGCGGTCGGAACGGTGGTGTCGCTCAATCCAGGATGTCCTTCAGGTAGCTCAGGATACCGGGCACCGGATCGAGGTCCGCCGGGAACCAGCGGATCCGCGCGTCCCGGCGCAGCCACGTCAGCTGCCGCTTGGCCAGCCGCCGGTTGTTGCGTGCCATCAGGTCGGGCAGCTCGGGGGCTGTCACCCGACCCTGGAGGAACCCCACCGCCTCGGCGTAGCCGGTCCCGCTCAGCGCCTGGGATTCGGGCGATACGCCGGCGTCGAGGGCCTCCCTCGTCTCCCTGACCAGGCCTCTCTCGAGCTGGCTTGCGCAGCGCTTTCGGATCCGCTCCGCCAGCGCCTCGGAGGGCAGCTCGAGGCCGACCCGGATCGTCTCCCAGGGCGGCGCGACCCGGGTTCGCAGGCGGCCGAGGGGTGGCCCGGCCACCTCCAGGACCTCGATCGCCCGGACCAGGCGGACCCGGTTCGCGAAGTCGAGGGTCGCCTCCGGGTCCAGCCGTCTCGTGAGCGCGGCCAGCTCCGCCGTCGGCATCCGCTCGAGCTCGGCTCGCCGCTCGGGTCGGGGGGGAACGCCGCCGAGGTTGAGCCCGTCGAGAAGGGCGTCCACGTAGAGGTTGCTGCCGCCCTCGACGATGGGTCGGGTGACGCTCTCCAGCACCGGTCCCACCGCCGTGACGTACTGATGGACGTTGAAGGTCCCCTCCGGGTCGGCGAGGTCGAGACCGTGGTAGCGAACCCGGAGTCGATCCTGGGCCGCCGGCTTGTTGGTGGCGATCTCGAGCCGGCGGTAAACCTGCCGCGAGTCGGCGACGACGATCTCGCCACCCAACGCCAGTGCCAGCTCGACGGCGACCCGGGACTTTCCGACCGCGGTCGGCCCGAGGATCGCCACGACCTTTTTCAAACCCGGCTCGGCGTCAGGATCACCAGGGGTATCTCGCGGCGGGTCTGGGCCTGGTAGCGCTCGTAGTCGGGCCAGAACCGGGTGAACCGCGGCCAGAGCCGACGGCGCTCCTCCGCGTTGGCCACCCGGGCCCGGGCCGGGTGGCGGCGGGTACCGACCTGGACCTCGACCTCGGCCTCGGCCTCAAGGTTCAGCAGCCAGGCCGGCGGTTGGTCGCTGCCGCCCTTGGAACCGACCACCACCCAGTCCTCCCCATCCCCGAGGTAGAGAAGGGCCGCGGTCCGGCGCTCGCCGCTCTTCCGGCCCCGGGTTCGCAAGAGGAGGGTCCGGAGGCGCCCGAGCCGGTGGCCGACGAGCCCTCCCGTGCGCTCGTAGACGAGCTGGTGGAGGCCGAGAAGGCGAAGCCCGAGCTGTCGGTCGAAGGGAGTCATCAGCATGGAGCCGAGTCTAGTAATTGCGGCGGAAGTGGCGCTTCAGGTCCTGCCATTCGAGCACCAGCCGCGTCGGTCGCCCATGAGGGCAGGTCGCGTCGGGAGTCGTGGACTCCAGCTCCTCGATCAGTCGCCGCTGCTCGGCCGGCTCCAGCGGATCCCCGAAGCGGACCGCGGAGTGGCAGGCGAGCGACGCCAGCGCGTCATCGACCGAGAGTTCCCGGAGGCCGGCCAGGACCTCGCGGAAGGCGGGCTCGACGCGCCCCGGCGGCGTCTCGACCGGCGCCGACAGGATCCGCGCCGAGCGGGGCCCGAAAGCCTCGACCTCGAAGCCGAAGGCGCTGAGGGCCGGCTGCTGGTCGCCGAGCGCTGCCATCGTCGCCGGGTCAAGGTCGACGACGATCGGGAGCAGGAGGCGCTGGCTGAGCGGCGCGCCGGCGTCGAGCCGGGCCCGGAAGCGATTGAAGAGCACCCGCTCATGGGCGGCGTGCTGGTCGATCAGGATCACCCCCTCCGGCCCCTCCGCCACCAGGTAGCCATCGAGAACCTGGCCGAGGGGGCGGAGGAAGGGGCGCGCATCGGCCAGGAGGACCCGGTCCAGGATCGGTGCCGCCGGCTGGTGGAGGGTCAGCTGGCGATGCTCGGGAGCCGCCGGAGCGGTCGCCGCGGCAGCGGACAGGGGGATCGCAAACCGGGGCGCCTCGCTGCCCGACAGCGCCGACCGGACGGCCCGCTGGAGCGCCGCGAAGACGGCCCCTTCGGCATGGAACTTCACCTCGCGCTTGGCCGGATGGACGTTGACGTCGAGCGCACCGGGTTCAACGCTGAGGTTGATGACGGCAAGCGGGTGACGGCCCCGCTCGAGGCTGCCGCGGTAGCACTCCTCGAGCGCGAAACCGAGCGCACGCGACGCGATCGGCCGGCCGTTGACGGCGAGCAGGATGCCGTCCCGGTTGCCGCGGCTCAGCTTTGGCTGGGAGATGGCGCCGGCGACCTCGGGCCAGTCGAGCAGCAGCATCTGGCGGGCGGAGGTCGCGCCATGCACGGCGGCGAGGGCGTCGGTCAGCACCGTGCCGGCCGTCTGGAGAACGGTCCGGCCCTCGACCACCGCCCGGAACCGCAGCTCCGGGTGGAGCAGCGCGAACTGCTGGACGATGTGCAGGCAGGCGGCCGTCTCCGTCGCCTCGCTCTTGAGGAACTTGAGGCGGGCCGGCGTGTTGGCGAAGAGGTCGCGGACCTCGACGACCGTCCCCGGCGCCGGTCCGGCCGGCCCCTCCTCGAGGACCCGGCCCGCGCGCAGGTGGATGCGGCGGCCCGAGCTGGTGCACTCGACGTCGGAGACGGCCGCGATGCTCGGCAGAGCCTCCCCCCGGAAGCCGAGGGTGACGATCGCTTCCAGGTCGGCGAGGGACAGGACCTTGCTGGTGGCGTGGCGCTGGAAGGCGAGGGCGAGCTGATCGGGTGGTATGCCGGCGCCGTCGTCGCCGACCCGGACCAGGTTCCGGCCCGCCCCCCGCACCTCGACCGTGATCCGCCGCGCGCCGGCATCGAGGGCGTTCTCGACCAACTCCTTGACGACCGAGGCCGGCCGCTCGACAACTTCGCCGGCCGCGATCGCGTCGGCGACTTCGGGCGGCAGTGCGCGGATTGTCAAGAGAGCCGTGCCTTCAGCTCATAGAGCTTCTGGAGTGCCTCCAGCGGGCTGAGGCGGTCGAGCTGAAGCTCGTCCAGCTCGACCAGCCTCGGGTCGGTCGGCATCTGGAGGGGCAGCCCGAGCTGCTGGGCGGCGGGCTCCAGCGGCCGCTGCCGCTCCAGCTCGCCGAGAACGTCACGGGCGCGGGCGATCACCGCCGCGGGAAGGCCCGCCAGCGCGGCGACGTGGATCCCGTAGGAGCGGTCGGCTCCGCCCGGGACGACCTGGTGCAGGAAGCGAACGGTATCGCCTTCCTCGAGCACCTCGACCCGCTGGTTGCGGACCCGGTCGAGCCGGTCGGCGAGCGCTGTCAGTTCGTGATAGTGGGTGGCGAAGAGCGTCCGGCAGCCGAGTCGGGGCGACTCGTGAAGGTACTCGACGACGGCCTGTGCGATCGAAAGCCCGTCGTAGGTCGATGTCCCCCTCCCCACCTCGTCGAAGACGACCAACGAGGAGCGAGTGGCGTGGTTCAGGATGTTGGCGGTCTCGGTCATCTCGACCATGAAGGTCGACATGCCCCGCACCAGGTCGTCGTGGGCGCCGACCCGGGTGAAGATCCGGTCGCAGAGTCCGATCGACGCCGATGCCGCCGGGACGAAGGAGCCCGCCTGGGCGAGCAACGTGATCAGCGCGGCCTGGCGCAGAAAGGTCGACTTGCCCGCCATGTTCGGCCCGGTCAGGATCACCACCTGCTCGCCGTCGGGGTCGAGCACCAGGTCGTTGGGCACGAAGACGCCGTCGGGGAGGGCCACCTCGACCAGCGGGTGGCGACCGGCCCGGATCTCGAGCCGGACGCCTTCGTTGACCGCCGGCCGGGACCAGGCCCGCTCGTGGGCGGCGGTCGCCAGGCTCTGGAGGGCGTCGATCTCCCCCGCCGCCTGGGCCCCGGCGAGGACCGGCGCGGCCGCGACGGCCACGCGCTCGCAGAGCTGCTTGAGCAGCTCGGCCTCCCGCGCGACAACCTGCTGCTGGGCATTGAGGACGATCGACTCCCGCTCCTTCAGCTCGGGCGTCAGGTAGCGCTCGGCGCCGGTCAGCGTCTGCTTGCGGATGTATTCGGCGGGCACCATCGCGGCGCTCCCGCTGCTCACCTCCAGGTAGTAGCCGAAGACCCGGTTGAAGCCGACCTTGAGGTTCTTGATCCCGGTCCGGCTGCGCTCGCCGGCCTCCAGGGCGGCGATCCACTCGCGCGCCGAGCGGGAAGCCTCGTGGATCGAGTCGAGCTGGCCGTCGAACCCGGGCCGGATGGCCCCGCCGTCGCGGTTGTGGGCCGGCGGATCGTCCACCAGGGCGCTTACCAGCAGCCGGGCCAGCTCCGGTTCGGAGCCGATCCGCCCGGCGAGGTCGCGCAGCGCCAGCGACTCCGCGACCGCGAGGCTTTCGACGACCCGGGGCAGGGCTTCCAGCGCGCGCCTCAGCGCCACCAGCTCGCGGGCGGAGGCGAAGCCCTGCGCCGACCGGGCGGTGAGCCGCTCCAGGTCCCCCACCTCCCGGAGCGCGCCGGCGACCGCCGCTCGCAGCGACGGCGTGCGCTCGAGCTCGGCCACCGCGCCGAGGCGCAGCTCGATGCTCTCCACGTCGCGCAGAGGTGCCCAGAGCCACGCTCGAAGGCGGCGCGCGCCGATCGGCGTCGCGGTCCGATCGAGCAACCGGTAGAGCTCGGGCAGTTGGAGGTTGCGGACAGTCGCCGCGTCGAGCGGCATCGTGGCTTCGGGCGAATAGGTCGTGACCCGGAAGAGGCCCGGCTGGATCCGGACCTGGTTGGCGCGGAGGTAGTCGAGGAGAACGCCTGCCGCCCCGACCGCAAGGGGCGCGTCCTCGGCTCCGATCGCCGCCTCGAAGGGGATGCCGAGCAGCTCGCGGAGCCGCTCCCGTCCCCGGACGGGATCGAACTTATACGGGTCCACCTCGGGCGGCCGGAGGAGCTCGGCCGGGTTGAGCCGGTCGAGCTCGGCCTGGAGCCGGTCAGCGGGAAGCTGACAGAGCTGCAGCTCGCAGGTCGAGATGTCGCAGGCGGCTAGGCCTGCCTCAGAGCCCTTGACCCATGCCGCGACCAGGAAGTTGGGCGCCGAGGGTTCGAGGTAGGCGTCCTCGACGACCGTGCCGGGCGTCAGGACCCGAGTTATCGCTCGTTTGACCAGGCCCTTGCCGGTCGGCGCCTCGACCTGGTCGCAGATCACAACTTTCCGGCCGGCTCGGAGGAGCTTGCCGACGTAGCCCTGCCAGGCGTGGTAGGGGACGCCGCACATCGGATGGCGCCCCGCCTTGCCCAGGGGCCGCGAGGTGAGGGTGACGCCCATGATCGGCGCCGCCTGCTCGGCATCCTGGTTGAAGATCTCGTAGAAATCGCCCATCCGGAAGAGGAGGAGGGCGTCCGGGAAGCGTTCTTTGGCCTCCCGGTACTGGCCCATGACCGGGGTCTCGGCAGTCGAGGGCATGGCGGCTACGCCGCCAGGGGGCCGGCCAGCTGGCCTGGAAATGCCTCCTCGACCATGACCCGCACCACCTCCCCCGCTCGGGCGCGGGATCGCTTGACGATCACCCTCTTGCCCTGCCGGCTCCGGCCGAAGGCGCGGCCGAGCTCATCGGTGCCCTCCACCAGAACCTCGATCTCGCGGCCCAACCAGCGCGCCGTCCGGCGGCCGGCGATCTCCTTCTGAACGGCCAGGAGGTCGTTGATCCGGCGCTTCTTCTCGTCCAGTGGAACGTCGTCCGGGAGCCGGTCACCGGCGTAGGTGCCGGGCCGCGGCGAGTACATCGCGATGTGGACCACGTCGAACTCGATCTCCTCGACCAGGCGGCGCGTATTGAGGTACATCGACTCGGTCTCCCCGGGGAAGCCGACGATGATGTCGGTCGCGATGCCGAGGTCCGGCATCAGCCGGCGGGCGGTCTCGATGATCGCGCGGTAGTCGCGCGTTTGGTAGCCGCGGGCCATCCGCTTGAGGACCAGGTCGTCGCCGGATTGGATCGGCAGCTGGAGCTCCCGGCAGACCACCTCGCTGGCGGCCATGACCTGGAGGAGCTCGGGTTCCAGGTCGCGCGGGTGCGAGGTCATGAAGCGCGCCCGCTTCAGCCCGTCGATCCGCTCGACCTCGCGCAGCAGAGCGGCAAGGCCGCCGCGTCCCGCCGGGTCCCGGTAGGCGTCGACGTTCTGTCCGAGCAGGACGACCTCGCGCGCACCCTCGGCCACGGCCTGCCGGCAGCGGTCGACCAGCTCGGAGATCGCGAAGCTGCGTTCGCGGCCGCGGACCTTGGGGACGATGCAAAAGGTGCAGTTGTGATTGCAGCCCTCGATGACATTGACGTAATGGCTGACTCCGGTCCGGCCGGCGGCGGGCAGCGGTTCGCCCTGGGAGTAGTCGTAGCGCGCCTCCAGATCGCCGATGAAGCCGTCGTACTGTCCGATCGGAAGGACCGCGTCGAGTTGTGGGAAGCGCCTGGTCAGGCGGTCGCCCTCCTTGCTGCCGAGGCAGCCGGTGAGGGCGATCACCCGTTCCGGCGTCTTCCAGGCGCGCAGCTCGTGGAGCTTGGAGTAGACCTTGTCCTCCGACGCCTGGCGAACGCAGCAGGTGTTGAGGACGGCAACGTCGGCGTGGTCGAGGTCGGTCTCCTGGAAGCCGGCGGCGAGCAGCTTGCGCGAGAGGTTTTCGGAGTCGGCGACATTCATCTGGCACCCGATCGTCCAGACATGGAAGGTGCGTGCAGCTGTTCTGCGTTCGCTGGTCGATGAACGGCCAGAGGCCCCTTCGTCAAAGCGTGGCGCCAAGGCCGGGTTGATCCCGGCTGTTTGAGTTGTCTTATCGACAGCCAAGCGCCGCGCCGCGCGGGGGGTTCCGGAAGGGGGGGCCTGCCCCCCCTTGCCCTTCGTTATCGCACCTCGACCAGGAGGCGAATGCCGGTACGCTCCTCACCGTCGATCGAGATGTCGATGAAGGACGGGATGCAGACGATGTCGAGCCCGCCCGGCGCGACGTAGCCGCGGCTGATGGCGATCGCCTTGACGGCCTGGTTGATGGCGCCGGCGCCGATCGCCTGCACTTCGACCCGGCTCTGGCTGCGGATGACGCCCGCGATGGCGCCTGCCACAGCAACCGGCTTCGACGTCGCCGAGACCTTGAGCACCTCCACCGGCGCACGGCCCTCCCCGGTCATTGCTGAAACCCCCGTCAAGTTCACGGCTGTAGTTGATCGATGCGCTGGATCGAAGATGCCCGTCCGCTGAGCCGGTCAATGGTAATCAATACCGAATTGAATGTCACGGCTCCGGTGGCGATGCGCCACTTCTGCGGCACCCCGGTCAGGAACCGCTTGAGCACGTTCTCCCGGTCCATCCCGATCACCCCGTCGCGGGGACCCACCATTCCGACGTCGGTGCAGTAGGCCGTCCCGCCCGGGAGGACCCGGTTGTCCGCGGTCGGGACGTGGGTATGGGTGCCAACGACGGCGCTGACCCGGCCGTCCAAATACCAGCCCATGGCAATCTTCTCCGAGGTCGCCTCGGCGTGAAAGTCGCAGAGGACCAGCTTGCGGTCGGGCTCCGCGGCGAGGATTGCGTCGGCAGAGCGGAAGGGGTCATCGATGTCGTTCATGAAGAGGCGCCCCATGAGGTTCATGACCAGGACCTCCTCCCCGCCCGCCGCCACGACGCAGTAGCCCGTGCCGGGCGCCCCCGGCGGGTAGTTGTGGGGCCGGAGCACCCGCTCCTGTGTCGCCAGCTCGGGCATGAAGTCCCGCTGGTCGTAGACGTGGTTGCCAGTCGTTATCACGTCGGCGCCAGCAGCCCGCAGCTCCTTGATCGTCTTCACCGTGAGTCCGAACCCGCCGGCGGAATTCTCGCCGTTGACCACCACCAGGTGGGGGCTGTGCTCCTCTCTCAGCCGCGGCAGGATCTCGCTGACGGCCATCCGGCCGGGCTCGCCCACCACGTCGGCGACGAAGAGGATCCGATACGGCTCTGGCACTTGCCTCACAACTCTAGGTGCCCGGCAAAACAGAAGAGGCGACCCCGGCCCCGGAGTCGCCTCTTCATAAAAAAGCTATTTGGCGTATTCGACGGCCCGCGTCTCGCGGACCACGGTGACCCGGATCTGGCCCGGGTAGCTGAGCTCGCTCTCGATTCGCTTGGCGATGTCGCGCGCCATCAGTTGCGCCGATGCGTCGTCGACCAGCGTCGGCTTGACGACGATCCGGACCTCGCGTCCGGCCTGGATGGCGAAGGACTGCTCGACCCCCTCGAAGGAGTTGGCGATCTCCTCCAGCTTCTCCAGCCGCTTGACATAGGCCTCGAGGGTCTCCCGCCGAGCGCCCGGCCTGGCGGCGGAGATCGCGTCGGCTGCGATCAGCAGGATCGCCTCCACGGTCTGTGGCTCCTCGTCGTAGTGGTGGGCGCGCACCGCGTGGACCACCGCCGCAGGGAGTCCGTGCCGCTGGATGAGGTCCGCCCCGATGACGGCATGTGACCCCTCGACCTCGTGGTCGATCGCCTTGCCGATGTCGTGCAGCAGGCCCGACAGCTTGGCGATGCGGACGTCGGCCCCGACCTCGGCCGCCATGATGGCGGCCAGGTGGGCGACCTCCTTGGAGTGGTTGAGGACCTGCTGCCCGTAAGAGGTCCGGAAGCGGAGGATGCCGAGGTGGCGGACCACTTCCGGGTGAAGACCCTGGAGCCCGACGTCGAGCACTGCGGCCTCACCCTCTTCCTTGACCCGCTGGGCAACTTCCAGGCGGGCTTTCGCCACCGTCTCCTCGATTCGGGCCGGATGGATCCGGCCGTCGACGATGAGCTTGTTCAGAGTGACCCGCGCCACCTCCCGGCGGACGGGGTCGAACCCGCTGATGATCACCGCCTCCGGCGTGTCGTCGACGATGATGTCGATGCCGGTGGCCTGCTGGAGGGCCCTGATGTTGCGGCCCTCGCGTCCGATGATCCTGCCCTTCATGTCCTCCGAGGGAAGGGCCAACACCGAGACCGAGGTCTCGGCGGTCTGGTCGGCGGCGATCCGCTGGATCGCCTCGGTGACGATCGCTCGAGCCCGTTTCTCGCTGTCCTCCCGCGAAGCTAGCTCGGCTTCGCGGACCTTGCGGGCGGACTCATTGCGGAGCTCCTGTTCGAGCTCGCTCATGAGGATGCCCGCGGCTTCGGCGCGCGTCATGTTGGCGACCCGCTCGAGCTCTACGAGGCGCTGCCTCAGCGATTCATCGAGCTGGTTGCGGAGGTCGTCGAGATGCTTCTCGCGATCGCCCAGGCCGTTCTCGCGCCGGCCGAGCTCATCGGCCTTGCGGTCAAGGTTCTCCTCCTTTTGAATAACGCGTTTTTCCATCTGGAGCGCCTGAGCCTTGGTCTCCCGCGCCTCGCGCTCGGCTTCCGTCCGGAGCTGGACGGCCTGCTCCTTCGCTTCGAGGAGCCGTTCTTTGAGCGATGCCTCGACATCGGCTTGAATCTGCGCTCGCAGGGCCGCCTCGTCGATCAGGGGTGCGGCGGGTTGACGATTTCGGCTGACGAAGTAGACGACTGCCGCACCGACCGCCAGTCCGAGGACCAGGAGGGCGACGGCGACGGCAACAAATGCAACGAATGTCATGTTGTTGTTTCACCTCGTATTCGCTTGTGAAGGTGCTTGGCTTCCCCGCGCCCGTTCCGGCCGCGGAGTTGGCAGAACACTGGGATTCGGCGCGGCTTTTGCCGCGTCGCAAGAAGCGAATTCTAGACCTCGGACCGTTCCTCGGGCAGACCTCAAGTTCAGCTACCCGCCGTAGCCTACCGACAGGCAGTCGCCTGCCTCACGTGACGGCGGCGGCGCGGCGGCAGGCTTCGCGCACGACGCTGGGTGCGTACCCGCGCCGAGCCAGCCGCGGACCCGCCACCTCGAGAAGCGAGCGCAGCGAGCCCGGCTCGGCGCGCGGCAGCCAGCGCCGCGCCAACGCGACGGCCGCCTCGATCTCGACCTCCGGATCGAGGTCCGCGACAGCCGCCTGGGCCACCGATCGCGACACGCCCTTGGCGGCAAGCTCGGCGGCGATCGCCGAGCCTCCGCGGCCTCGGCTCCGGTGGCTCACCAGCTGCCGCGCGAACTCGGAGTCATCGAGGTAGCCTTTCTCTGACAGGCGACCCTGGACCGAGTCGACGGTGTCCCCGTCAAACCCTCGCCGGCGCAGCTTGCGGCCCAGCTCGGCGGCAGAGTGGGCGCGCAAGCCAAGCAGCCGCACCGCCACCTCGTAAGCGGTGGCTGGATCTGGCGCTGCCTCAGGCTTCGACGGGCGCGTCCTCGGCCTCCGCGGGCGCCGGCGCAGCTCCGTTCGGCGCCGTGGCCATTCCGCGCGGCTTGGGCATCGCGTCGGCCGCCTTGATCGCCGCCTTGGCCCGGACCGCCTTCTCGATCTCGGCGCAGAGCGTCGGGTTCTCGCGGAGGAAGTTGCGGACGTGCTCGCGGCCCTGGCCGAGGCGCATCTCACCGTAGGACATCCAGGTGCCGCTCTTCTCGATGATCCCGTACTCGACCGCTCCGTCGATGAGAGCGCCCTCGCGGGAGATGCCATCGGCCAGGATGTCGAATTCGGCCGACCGGAAGGGCGGCGCGACCTTGTTCTTGACGACCTTCACCTTGACTCGGGCGCCGATCGGGTCGAGGCCGTTCTTGATCACCTCGACCTTGCGGATGTCGAGCCGGATGGACGCATAGAACTTGAGCGCCCGACCGCCGGGCTGGGTCTCCGGGTTGCCGAACATGATTCCGACCTTCTCGCGAAGCTGGTTCAGGAAGATCACGGCGCAGTTCGATTTGGAGATCGCGGCGGTGAGCTTGCGCATCGCCTGTGACATCAGCCGGGCCTGGAGGCCGACGTGCGAGTCGCCCATCTCGCCTTCGATCTCGGCCTTCGGCACCAGGGCCGCGACCGAGTCGATGACGATGACGTCCACCGCGCCGGAGCGGACGAGGACCTCGACGATCTCGAGGGCCTGCTCACCGGTGTCGGGCTGGCTGACCAGGAGATCGTCGATCTTGACGCCGATCCGAGCCGCATAAATGGGGTCGAGCGCATGCTCGGCGTCGATGAAGGCGGCGACGCCGCCCTGCTTCTGCGACTCGGCGATCACGTGGAGCGCGAGCGTGGTCTTGCCGGCCGACTCGGGCCCGTAGATCTCGATGATCCTGCCCTTGGGAATGCCCCCCACTCCCAGCGCGAGGTCGAGGGGCAGAGCGCCGGTGGGGATGGATTGGATCTCACGCTGCGGACCGGCTTCGCCGAGCCGCATGATCGCTCCCTCCCCATAGCTGCGCTTGATGGTCGAGATCGCCGTACCGAGTGCCTTGTCCTTGCTTTCCAATCGAATCCCTCCTAACAGGCTGGGGCCAGTCTTCTACGGTGCGGCGACGTGGGCAAGTCTTTACAGGGTCGCGACCTGTTCGAAGGGCCGCCTCGAACAATAACGAACACCTGTTCGCAAGTCAAGCCTCCAACTCCGGCAGCGCCTCCAGGGCCAGGGCGAGCGCCGCCTCGACGCTGAGCCGCCGGTTCTCCCCCCGGTCGCCCTTCCAATCGAACTGCCTGACCAGGGCTCGGTCCGGACCGGAGAGGCCGATGAAAGTCAGCCCGACCGGCTTCCCGGTGACGTCGGCATCGGGCCCGGCGATCCCCGTCACCGAGAGCGCGAGGTCCGTCCCGAGTCGTTCACGGGCGCCCTGGGCCATCGCGATCGCCACCTCCGCGCTGACCGCGCCCCGGTCGGCCAGGACGTCTTCGGGAACCCCCAGCAAGAGGTGCTTCATCGGGTTGCTGTACGCGACGATACCCCCCGCGAAGTGACGCGAGCTGCCGGGCAGGTCGGTCAGCGCCGCCGCCAGCAGGCCGCCGGTGCAGGACTCGGCGACCGACACCGTCCGGCCCGTCGCCTGCAGGCGCTCTGCCAACCGGCGCGCCAGCAGCTCGACCGACTCCCCCCCACCGGGCGCGCCGCCGGCGAGCGGCAGCGGCGGGATCGCCGGACGTCTCGGTGGCAGGCCGAGCACGTGGCGGAACTTCCAGAGGTAGTCGAGCCCGCTGTAGATGGTCACCAGCAGGGCCAGCGCGACGCCGAAGAACGCGTAGGGCTCGAGCCCGCCGTAGGGCCGCGCCAGGATCACCAGCGAGATGGCACCGACCTGGGTCACGGTCTTGGTCTTGCCCCAGCCGCTGGCGGCGATCACCCTTCCCTGGCCGAGGCCGACCGAGCGGAGGATCGTGATCAGCAGCTCCCGGCTGAAGATGACCACGACCACCCAGGCCGGCAGCATCCCCTCCTGGACCAGGGTCACCAGGACCGACAGCACGAAGAGCTTGTCCGCCAGCGGGTCGAGGAACTTGCCCAGCTCGGTCACGCTGCCCAGGCGCCGCGCCAGCCGGCCGTCGAAGGTATCGGTGGCGGAGAAGACGAGGAAGAGGGCCGCCGCCCACTGGTCATGTCCGGCAAAACGCGCGACCAGCAGCCAGACCAGGACCGGGATGCCGATCAGCCGGCTCAGGGTGAGCAGGTTGGGGAGGTTCAGGATGCCTCTAAGTTTGGGCCGTGTACTCACGCGTGATGACACCGTTGCCCATCGGGCCGAGGTCCTTGCCGTTGACCGCGATCAGGGTCGCAACCCCCTTCCCGGTGGTCACCTTGATCCGGGTGCCGCTGAAGCTGAGGGAGGCGCCGGGCTGTAGGATCCTGCCCGCGTCGGCGAACTGCGGCTTGCCGTCGACCGCGACATCGATCCAGACCGTCTCGGTGACGCTGAGCTGCACGGTGGCGACCGCCGGAGCCGGGGTCGGCGCAGGTGGCGGCGCTGAAGGAGACGCGGTCGGCGCGGGCAGCGCAGTGGCCGCGGCCCGGGGGGCCGGCGGCGGCGTCCGCACGCTGTCCAGCTCCCGGTAGACGTAGCCGGTGAAGGCGAACACCAGCAGGATCAGGCCGACCGCGCCCGCGGCCGGTGCGGTGAGGACCAGGTTGGGCGAGGTGATCAGCGAGCTCAGGGGGCGGATCGCCAGGGACCCCGACTGCCGGCTGCGGCCCGCCTCATAGGCCTCCAGCAGCGGCTCGGGGTCGATCTCCAGGTAGCTCGCGTAGGTGCGCAGGTAGCCGCGGGCGTAGACCGGGGCGGGCAGCTCGGCCCCCCGGTCCTCTTCCAGTGCGGCGAGGACGTGAATCCGCACCCGGGTCGCCGAGGCGGCCTGCTCGAGGGTGACGCCCTTCGCCTGGCGTGCCTCGGCGAGGATGCCGCCCAGCGTCACTCTATGCCCAGCCTCTCGAGCAGCTCGTCGACGTCAGGGAGGTTCATCAGGACCTCGCGCGACTTCGAGCCCTGGTAACCGCCGATCACCCGGTGGTCCGCCAGCTGGTCGACGATCCGGCCGGCCCTCGAGTAGCCCACGTTGAACTTGCGCTGGACGAGGGAGACCGAGGCGCCGCCCTCCGCGGCGCACGCCCGCGCCGCGCGCGCGAAGAGGGGGTCGAGCTTTCGCTCGTCGCCGCCCCCACCGAACCCGCCGACCGCGGCGCCTTCGAGCACCTCCTCCATGAATCGGGGCGCGCCCTGGGCCTTCCACCAGTTGACGATCGCATCCACCTCCCCGTCGGAGACGAAGGCGCCCTGGATCCGGGCCGGCTTGCCGGCGTCGACGGGCTGGTAGAGCATGTCGCCCCGGCCCAGCAGCTTCTCCGCGCCGCCGGAGTCGAGAATCACCCGGCTGTCGACCTGGGAGCCGACCGCGAAGGCGATCCGAGAGGGGATGTTGGCCTTGATCAGCCCGGTGATGATGTCGGTGGAGGGCCGCTGGGTCGCGACGATCAGGTGGATCCCCACCGCCCGCGCCAGCTGGGCGATCCGACAGATCAGCTCCTCCACCTCGCCGGCAGCGACCATCATCAGGTCGGCCAGCTCGTCGACGACGATCACGATGTAGGGCAGCCGCTTCGCGTTGACCGTCGCGGCCTTCTCGTTGTAGCCCTGGATGTTGCGGACGCCGAGGCCGGAGAGCAGCTTGTAGCGGCGGTCCATCTCGGCGACGGCCCAGCGCAGCGCCGCCGCGGCCTGGTGTGGCTCCACCAGCACCGGCACCATCAGGTGGGGCAGGCCGTTGTAGGCCGACATCTCGACCCGCTTGGGGTCGATCAGCATCAGCCGGAGCTGGGCGGGCGTCGCCTGCATCAGCATCGAGGCGATCAGCGCGTTGATGCAGACCGACTTGCCCTGGCCGGTGGCGCCGGCGATGAGGAGGTGGGGCATCCTCGTCATGTCGCCGACGATCGCCTGGCCGGAGACGTCGTTGCCCAACGCCAGGGCCAGGTTCCGGGTCCCTTCCTGGAAGCCGGGCGAGCCGACGACCTCCCGCAGGGTGACGAGGCTGGCATTCTTGTTGGGGACCTCGATGCCGACCGCGGACTTGCCGGGGATGGGGGCCTCGATCCGCAGCGGCGAGGCGGCCAGCGCGAGGGCGAGATCGTTGTGGAGGCTCACGATCTTGCGCACGGGTACGCCCTCGGCGGGCTGGATCTCGTACTGGGTGACGGCCGGCCCCGGGTTGACGCCGATCACCTTGCCCTCGACGCCGAAGGTGGCGAGGGTGTGCTCGATCACCCTCACATTGCGCTTGATCTCGTCCTGCATCCGCTCCTTGCGGGCGGTGGCGGTCTCCAGCAGGTTGATCCCGGGCAGCCTCCAGGCGATCTCCGGCTCGTCGTCCTCGGGGTCGGCGACGACCCGCACCAGGGCCGTCTCCGGCTCGGCCGCGGGCGCCCGCGGCCGCGGCGGCGGCGCGGGCTCGTCGGGCAGGTTGGCATCCAGCTGCTCGAGGAAGGAGGGCTCCTCCAGCACCTTGATCGGCTCCGGCGGTGGTGCGGGCGCGGCCTTCGCCGGCCTGGCGCTGGGCTCGACGTCCTTCGGGGCCACCCGCCGGACCAGCGCCTCGATCCGCCGCCGTTCGGAATGGGCGGCCCGAGCCGTCGCCGCCATCGCCGCCAGCGTCGCGGCCGGGGAGAAGTGAAAGACGACGATCAGGCCCAGCAGGAGGGACATCGCGAAGATCACGCCCGCTCCCCAGGGACCGACGTAGCTGCCCACCCACCAGGCGATCCCTGCCCCCGCCGCCCCGCCGCCGACACCGAGCAGGGCCAGCAACCCGAGCGCCGAGATGGCGATCCCGACCAGCGAGACGACGTCCACCAGGCGCACCTCGGGAGCCCTCGGCCAGATCAGGAAGACCCCCCCGCCCAGTACCAGGAGCACGATCAGGGGCGCTCCCCAGCCGAAGCCGGAGCGGAGCACGGCGGCGAAGGCGATGAAGAAGAGAAGCCCGAGGCCGATCAGCGCGACTCCGGTGGCCTCGCGCGCCTGCGCGGGCGTCAGCATCGGTCGGCGGGGCCTGCGGGACGTCCGACCATTGCCGACGCGAGCCGGACCTGAGGTCCGCCCCCGTGAGGGTGTGCGACGTGGGCTACGGGTGGTGTTTTGACGCATGGTGGGACGACGTAGCGGGTTGCCGCCGATTATAGGGCCGCGGCCGGGAGGCGGCTACCCTTGGGCGCATGGCAGTCGAGCCTTTTGCCCTCGCCGAGCTGCGCTACTTCGAGCTCGTCGCGGCCCGCAAGGGAGGCAACCTGGACGCCCGGACCTTCCGGCAGGGTGTCCGAGCGCTGGCCGTCAAGGACATGGAGGGCCGGGAGTGGATCCTCGGCCCGGAGGACGGCCAGTGGCACCACCGGAATCACGATCGCTGGGTGACGGCCAACCCGCCCCGGCGGTTGGTCTGCCCCGGTTGCGGCCACCACAACCTCACCCGCCACTCCTTCTGCGTCGAGTGCGGCAAGGCGCTGGTGAAGTCCGGGGCCACCCGCGGCTAGTTGCTCGTACCGGTTGAAGTTGCCGCATGAGTCGACCGGATCCGGCGGCTGGGATCGGAGTACTTCCACTTGATCGGCTTGGGAGCCTTGTTGTGCTCGGTGATGTAGCGCATGAGTTTGTGGTGAAGGTCAGTGGTGGAGGTGAAGACTCCGCGGTTGACGAGGTCGCGTTCGATCTTGCTGAACCAGAGTTCGACCTGGTTGAGCCAGGACGAGTAGGTGGGGGTGAAGTGGAGGCGGACGGTCTGATGCAGGGCCAAGAACTCGGTCACCCGTCTGGTCTTATGAGTCGAGACATTGTCGAGAATGATGTGCATTTCCTGGCCCGCCGGCTGCTCCGCGACGACTGCCCCGAGAAAGGCCACGAACTCCTCGCTGGTGTGTCGTGGCGCTGTCTGTCCAATCACCGCGCCGGTCTTGGTGTTGAGAGCGGCGAAGAGGGAGAGGGTTCCCTTGCGGACGTATTCGAACCCATGGCGCTCGGCTCGGCCGGGCGACATCGGCAGCACTGGATCGCGCCGGTCGAGGGCCTGGATGGCGGTCTTCTCGTCCAGGCTGAATACGACTGCATGCTGGGGAGGGTTCAGATAGAGCGCGATCACGTCGGCGGCCTTGGTCTCGAAGTCGGGATCGTTGGAGGCCATGTAGCGCTCTACCCGATGCGGCTGCAGGCCGGCTCGAGCCCAGACCCGAGCCACTCGCATGTGCGGGACGTCCAGGTGCCGGGCCAGCTTGCGGCCGGTCCAATGGGTGCTACCGTCCGACGGCGCTTGGCGGGTCGCACTGAGGATTCGGGCCTCCAGCTGTTGCGCGTCGGCAGTCGGCTTCCGCCCCTGGTGGCGCCCGTACAGCCCCTCCAGACGCTCGCCCAGGAACCGGCTGCGCCACAACTTAATGACCTGCTGACTGCAGTCGAGCTTGTCCTGGATGGTGGCGTAGGGAACGCCATCGGCGAGCAGCAGGATGAGCCGGGCCCGCATCACATCCTCAGCTCGCAGCGTGCGAGTTCGACAACGGGCCTGGAGTTCTGTTTGTTCGGCCTCGGTAAGAACGATTGGGGAGGTTGAGGTGAACATGCCCCATTTTACCACGCATGCGGCTCTTTTCACTGGTACGAGTAACTAGGTTGGCGGCTACTCCAGCTCCCGGGAGAAGTCAGGCGGGCGCTTCTCGCTGAAGGCGGTGGCGCCCTCGAGGCCGCCGGGCGTCTTGTTGAAGATCTCGAGGGCGGACATCGCGATCGCGCCGACGGCTCCCTGGTGCTCGGTGTCGACGTTGAAGCTGTACTTCAGGAAACGGAGCGCGGTCGGGCTCTTCTCGGCGATCTCGGCCGCCCAGGCGTGGGCCTCCGGGAGCAGGCGGTCGGGCGGCACGACCTTATTGACGAGGCCCCAGCGTTCCGCCGTCTCGGCGTCGTACTGGCGGCAGAAGTACCAGATCTCACGGGCCCGCTTCTCCCCCACCACCCGGGCCAGGTAGGCGGTCCCAAAGCCGGCGTCCCAGGATCCGACCCGCGGCCCCGCCTGCCCGAAGCGCGCGGTCGCGGAGGCGATGCTGATGTCGCAGAGAACGTGGAGCACGTGTCCGCCCCCGATGGCGACGCCGTTCACCGCGGCGATGACCGGCTTGGGGATCTCGCGTATCAGCCGGTGGAGGGATTCGACCTGGAAGAGGCCGTGCTCGGTCGGGCCGTAGTCGCCCGTCTCCGCCCGCTGCTTCTGGTCGCCGCCGGCGCAGAACGCCTTCTCCCCAGCGCCGGTGAGGATCACGGACCGGACCGAGCGATCGGCCCAGGCCCTTCGGAAGGAGTCCACCAGCTCATCGATCGTCCGGCCGCGGAAGGCGTTGTAGCGGTCGGGGCGGTTGATGGTGACGACGGCGGCCGTGCCCTCCACCGCGTAGAGCACGTCGGTGTACTCGGTCGGCTTCATTCCGCGAACGACTCTAGCCGGTCAGCCGAACCGACTGGATGATCGCCTCGACGAGCCGCCCATCACCGGCGGCCCAGTCCGACTGCGGCACCAGGGCGTCGGCTTTGAAGAGGCCCTGGGGGCCGGCGAGGTAGGCCCGCTCGAAATCGAGGACCGACCCGTCGGAGCGGGTGACCTTGAGCAGCACCTCCTTCCCCGTCCGGCCGTCGACGGTGATGCTCGACGCCGCCCGCAGCACCTCGATCCGGAGCCCGGCCGGAGGCTTGAGGGTCAGCGACGAGATGTCCGAACCGAGCACCGAGCTGGGATCGGTCGCGTCAACTCCGGCGGGGGCCTGGCCGACCGGCCCGAGGGAGAGCAGCGCGCCCATCGGGGTGGCCGCGAGGAGGTCACCCCGGGTCGCCCCGTAGGCGGCGTTGTCGGCCAGGAAGCGCGCGACGACGACCTGTTGCAGGGGCGTCGCGCTGCTCAGGGTGTAGTCCGAGGGCGGCGGCCAATCCGAGGGCACGGAGTAGACGAGGTGGAGGTTCGGGCTCCGGAAGAGCTTGGTCCCCGCGCCCGAGCTGCCCGGCGTGGCGGACGCTGCCGGCCGGAAGACGAACCTCCCGACCTGGCTCGCGGCGGGCCCGCCGAAGAAGGTTGCCCCGATCACCAGCGCGGCGATCATCGGGATCATCGCCACCAGCAGCCAGAAGCGCCAGGCCGGCGAGCGAACCTCGCCGACGGCGAGGTCGTGCCCGCAGAAGCCGCAGTAATGGTCGAACGGTCCGGCCACGCCCTGGCAGGCGCCGCACTTGGCGATCTGCAGGCCGCAGCTCGAGCAGCGGTCCTCGTAGAGGGCGGGCGCGTCGCAGCGAGGGCAGAGGGTCGGCGCGGTGAGGGCGATCGGCGGCAGCTTCATTGGTCGGTCACCAGCGGGATCACCATCGGCTGCCGCTTCGTGCGTCGGTAGATGACGCCCTGGACCGCGTCGTGCACGGTCTCGCGGACCAGTGCCGGCTCCGGCTCGCCGTGGAACCGGGCGAGCCCGGAGATCACCGCCCTCCTCGCCTCGTCGAGGACAGCCGCGCTGGAGTCCTCCTCCATGAAGCCGCGAGAGATCAGGTCGGGCCCGCTGCGCAGCTCGCCCGTGGTCCGGTCGAGCCCGAGGGTCACGATGACCATGCCGTCGGCGGCCAGGTGCCCACGGTCGCGGAGGACGACCTGTTCGACGTCGCCGATACCCAGCCCATCGACGAACACATAGCCGGCCGGCACCTGCTCGCCGAGCTCGATCGAGTCCGGCGTCAGGAGCACCACCTGCCCGTCCTCGACGATCCGGACGTTCTCCGCCGGCAGTCCCACTGCTCGCGCGATCCGCGAGTTGTGGAGCAGCTGCCGGTACTCACCGTGGACCGGCACGAAAAAGCGCGGGTGGACGGTTTCGATCATGGTCCGGATCTCGTCCCGGTAGGCATGGCCGGAGACGTGGACCTTGGCGGTCGTCGAGTAGAACACCTCGCCGCCGTGCTTGTAGAGGTTGTTGATGGTCCGGTTGACGAGCGTCTCGTTGCCCGGGATGGGAGTCGCCGAGATGACGACCCAGTCGCCCTCCCGGACGGTGACCGCGGGGTGGCTGAGGTTGGCGTAGCGGGAGAGGGAGGACAGCGGCTCACCCTGGCTGCCGGCCATCAGCAGCAGCAGCTTCGACACCGGCACCTGGTCGACCTGCTTCAGGGGCACCATCATCCCGGTCGGGACGCGGAGGAAGCCGAGCTCCTGGGCGGTCTTGATGTTGGTCTGAAGGCTTCGGCCGGCCACGCCGATCCGGCGGTCGAACTGCTCCGCCAGCGTGATCAGCTGCTGGATCCGGTGGATGTTGGAGGCGAAGCTGGCGACCACGATTCGCCCCGGCGCCTCGCGGAAGATCCGCTGGAACGGTTCGATGAGGTCGCGCTCGGAGCCGCTGTGCCCCTCCCGCTCCGCGTTGGTGGAGTCGCCGAGGAGCAGAAGGACGCCCTCCCGGCCGAGCTGAGCCAGGCGGGCCAGATCGGTCGGGCGGCCCTCCGGCGGATCATCGTCGAGCTTGAAGTCGCCGGTGTAGACGACGATCCCGGCCGGGGTCCGGATCGCCAGCGCGGCGGCGTCGGGAATGCTGTGGCAGACCGAGATCAGCTCGACCCGGAAGGGCCCGAGCTGGAAGGTGTCACCCATCCGCACCTCGCGCAGGTCGGCCTCGCGCAGGATGCGGTGCTCCTTCAGCTTCGGCTTGACCAGCCCGAGGGTGAGCCGGGCACCGTAGACCGGCACGTTGAGCCTCTTCAGCACGAAGGGCAGGGCGCCGATGTGGTCCTCGTGGCCGTGGGTGAGCACGATGCCGAGGACCTTCTTGTCGGGCCGCAGCAGGTAGTCGATGTCGGGGATTACCAGGTCGACCCCGTACATATCCTCCTTGGGGAACATGAGGCCCGAGTCGACCACCAGCACCTGGTTGTCCCATTCCAGGGCCCACATGTTCCGGCCGACCTCGCCGAGACCGCCCAGCGGCACGTAGCGGAGCTTCAAATCAGGCTCAGCTGTTCCGGCTCGGCCAGCTCGGTGGCCACCGGCTCCAGCGCGGGCGGCGGTGATGGCGCCAGGACCTCGTCGAGGTACTTCCGGACGCTCAGGAAGTCAGCCTGGAGGGCATTCATGAGGCTCCCGTTGTGGAGGGCGGCGGCGGGGTGGTAGACGGCGACGTACTTGATCCCATCGTGGTCGACCATCTGGCCGTGGACGCGGCTGATCGGCCCGTGGCCGGGGAGCAGGCGCTCGAGGGCGTGGCGTCCGAGGACGACCACGACCCGGGGTTGGACCAGCTTCAGCTGCCTGCCGAGGTAGGGCCCGCAGGCCTCCGCCTCGTTGGGCATCGGGTCCCGGTTCTGGGGCGGGCGGCATTTCAGCACGTTGGTGATGTAGACCTCCTCGCGCCGCAGCCCGATCCCGCCCAGCAGGGTGTCCAGCAGCCTCCCCGCCTGACCCACGAAGGGCTTGCCCTGGAGGTCCTCGTTGAAGCCCGGCGCCTCACCGACGATCATGATCTCGGCCGGGCACGGCCCCGCCCCCGGCACCGCGTTGGTCCGCGTCGAGTGAAGGCCACAGCGGGTGCAAGCGCGCACCGCCCGGTGCAGCCGCTCGAGCCGCTCCGGGTTGGAGAGCTGCTCTGCCGCCGGCTCGCTAACCGACACTGACCGGCAGGCTGATCAGCTCGCCGGCCGCCTTGACGACTTCCATCAGGCGGTCGAGCTCGGCCTCCGGGAGCGGGACCAGCGGCAGGCGGAAGGGACCGGCCGGGAACCCCATCCGGTTGAGAACCTGCTTGATCGGGATCGGGTTGCTGGCCGTCGTCATCAGCGCCTTGATCACCGGCAGGAGGCGGCCGTGGATCAGCCGCGCTCTCTCGGTCTGACCCTCGAGGAAGGCGTCGATCATCTCCTTCATGGCCGGTCCCGCGATGTGGGAGACGACGCAGATGACCCCGTAGCCACCAACCGCGAGGAGCGGCAGCGTGAAGGAGTCGTCGCCGCTCCAGACCCGGAAGCCGGCGGGCTTGCCGGCGCAGACCAGGCTCATCTGGTCGATGTCACCGGAGGCCTCCTTGACACCGACCACGTTGGGGATGTCGCCGCAGCGGATGGTGGTCGCAGCGTTCATGTTGACCCCCGTTCGGCCCTGGATGTTGTACATCACCACCGGCTTCCCCGAGGCGGACTCGGCAATCGCCCGGAAGTGGCGGTACATGCCCTCCTGGGGCGGCTTGTTGTAGTAGGGCACCACGGCGAGGATGGCGTCGGCTCCAGCCTCGACGGCCCGATGGGTCAGCTCCTGCGAGTGAGCGGTATCGTTGGTCCCGGTACCGGCCATCACCGTATGCCCGGGCAGCGCCTGCTTGACCGCCCTGAGAAGCTCCAGCTTCTCGTCGTCGGAGAGCGCGGGCGCCTCGCCGGTGGTGCCGAAGACGACCACCCCGTCGGAGCCGTTCTCGGTCAGGAGGCGTGCCAGCCGCTGGGCCGCGCCGTAGTCGACCGAACCGTCCTCCTTGAAGGGGGTGACCATCGCCGTCAAGAGCCGTCCGATCTCGCTCATGCCCCCCGTAGCACCCCCATCTCGATGGCCCGCTCGGCGACCTGAACGGCGTTGAGAGCCGCCCCCTTGCGAAGGTTGTCGCTGACGAGCCAGAGCGCGATCCCGTTCCGGGTCGAGGGGTCGCGCCGGATCCGCCCGACGTAAACGTCGTCGCGACCGGCCACCTCCGCCGGCGTCGGGTAGACCTGTCCGGTGGGATTGTCCTCGACCGTGATCCCGGACGATGCCGTGAGCAGCTCGCGCACCCGTTCGGGGCTGATCGGGTCGACCGTCTCCAGGAAGACAGCCTCGCCGTGGCCGACCGGCACCGGCACCCGGACGCAGGTGACGACGATCCGCAGGTCGGGGTCGTGGAGGATCTTGCGCGACTCGTTGACGATCTTGACCTCCTCCTCGTTGTAGCCGTCCCGCTCCATCGGCCAGCCGCCGGGCACGACGTTGTGAGCAAGCTGCTTGGGGTAGACCGAGGCCACCGGGTGGCCGCCGGCCGCGATGATGCGCGTCTGCTCCTCGAGCTCGTCCAGCAGCGGCTTGCCGGCGCCACTGGCGCTCTGGTAGGTCGAGACGACCAGCCGTTCCAGTCCGACCGCACGCCGGATGGGGTCGACGACCATCGTCAGCGGGATGGCACAGCAGTTCGGGTTGGCGATGATGCCCTCGTTGTCGGCGATGTCATCGCCATTGACCTCGGGCACCACCAGCGGGCAGTTCTCGGCCATCCGCCACGCGCTGCTGTTGTCGACCACCAGCGCTCCCGCCTCGACCGCATGGGGGGCGAGCTCGGTGGAGATCCCGGCGCCGGCGCTGAAGAGGGCGATGTCGATGCCGGCGAAGCTCTTCCGGTCGAGCGCTCGCACCTCCAGCCGGTCGCCGTTGAAGGCGATTCTCTGGCCCGCCGACCGGCCGCTGGCGAGAGCGCGGACCTCGCCGAGGGGGAAGCTCCGCTGGAGGAGGACCTTCAGCATCTCCGCGCCGACGACGCCGGTGGCGCCGACGACGGCAACGTTGAAACGGCGGGAGGGGGGGCCGGCCACGGACCTGAGTTTACTTGCCGGCGGAATTGAGGGACCCGATCCAGGCTTCGGTCGTCAGCACGTTGCTGAAGCGGAACTGCTGCGTCACCAGCGTCGCCCGGTGGAGCTCCTCGGCGCTGACCTTGCCCGCCTGGTTGCTGAAGTCGAGCGTACCCGTCGCGTCGGAGAGGAACTCGACCTGGTAGCCGAGATGGACCGCCTGCCGGGCGGTGGTGTCGCAGCACATCTGGCTCATGTAGCCGACGATCACCAGGGTGTCGACGCCATTCTCCTTGAGCCAGGCGTCGAGGATCGTGCCGGTGAAGCTGCCCGGGAGAGTCTTCTCGATCACGACGGCGCGCTTGCGCACCTCCACCTCACCCTTCAGGCGCCAGCCGCGGCTGCCCTTCAGGAAGGACTTCGCCTCCGGGTTGTCGGTGCCGTGCTGGATGATCACGATCGGGACCCCCGCCATCGCCGCGCCGTCCATGGCCTCGGTGATCCAGTAGAGCGAATCGGGAGGGTGCGTTATGGGGAGGGCGCCGCCCGGGAAGTAGTCGTTCTGGACGTCGATCACGAGGAGGGCGCGCTTCACGCCCTGTGTTGTACCTCATTCCGACCCACCGGCAGGGCACGCAAGTCCGCGCCGCTCCGTTCGTCAATACGATCCGATGGCTCCCGTGGTCGCTGTTTTGGCGCGCCTTGTCGCCGGTCCCCTCCGCGGGCACCCGGTCTTCGGGCGACTGCTCGTAACCCAGGTGACGCTCAGCTTCGGGCAGCAGCTGAGCGCCCTCGCCCTGCCGACAGTCGCCATCCTCTTCCTCAACGCGGGGCCGATGGAGGTGGGGATCCTGGCCGCGCTGCCCTGGCTCTCCTCGCCCCTCCTCGCCCCGCTGGCCGGTGCGCTGATCGACCGCTTCCCCCGCCGGCCGTTCATGGTCGGCGCCGACGCCGGCCGCTTTCTCTGTCTGCTCGCGGTCGCCATCGGCCTCCTGGTGGGCGAGCTGAGCCTCTACCAGCTTTACGTCATCGCCTTTCTCTACGGCTGCCTCGGTCTCTGCTTCGACGTCGCCTTCCAGGCCAACATGCCGGCCAGCTTCAGCGACGGCGAGCTGCTCGAAGCCAACTCGCGGGTCGAGCTGGCTCGCGCGCCGGCGCTGGTCGGGGGGGCGGCGCTGGCCGGCCTCGTGATCAGCGGGATCGGACCGGCGCGAGGGCTGTTCGGCAGCTCGCTCACCTTCCTCTTCTCCGCCATCAACGTCGCCGGGATCAGGGTGCCGGAGCCTCCGCCTCCGGCCCGGGCCGGGCGCGAGACGCTGCTCCGCCAGATGGCCGGAGGGATCGCGATGGTGGCTCGCAACCCGATCCTGCGGTCGATCGCCAGCGCGACCGCGGTCTCCAACCTGGGGGTCTTCATGTTCACCTCGGTGAGCCTGCTCTTCGCCTACCGAACCCTCCACCTGTCGGCGGCAGTGATCGGGTTCGTGATCGCCGCCGGCAACCTCGGCTTCCTGCTCGGGGCGGCGGCTGCCCCGGCCGCGGTCCGGCGCCTCGGCCTCGGCCGGACGCTGGCCCTCTCGCAGCTCTTCCTGGCTTTCAGCCTCTTCTTCGCCCCCCTCGCGCTCTTCGGCATGCCGGCCGTGCTGCTGGCGGGTTCGCTGCTGCTCCAAAACCTCCACAACAACGTCTATGCGATCAACCAGATCACGCTCCGGCAGTCGATCACCCCGCGCCAGTCCCAGGGCCGGATGAATGCCACCATGCGGGCGGTGATCGTCGGCTCGGTGCCGCTCGGCTCGGTTCTCGGTGGCTACCTGGGCACGACCCTCGGCCTGCCCCAGACGATGCTGCTGGGGGGCGCGATCGCTCTCCTGGCACCGCTCTTCCTGCTCGGTGGGCCGGTGGTGAGGCTCCACGTCGCGCCCCCGCGCGTGCCCGAACCGGTGCGTGTGCCGGTCGCCGTGCCGGCCTAGCCGAGCCCCAAAAGCGGATCGAGGGCGCGATGGAAGCGCGGCTCGGCCGTCACCCGCCGCACCGCCAGCAGCACACCCGGCACGAACGCCTCCCGGGAGGTCGTCCGGTGGGTGATGGTGAGGGTCTGGCCCGCCAGCCCGAAGAGGATCTCCTGGTCGGCCACCAGGCCGGGCAGGCGTACCGAATGGACGCCGACGCCCGCCTCCTCCCCACCGCGCACGCCGGCGAGGGTCAGCTTCTCGGTCCGCGAATACTCGAACCTCTGCCGGGCGCCGAGGCGTCGCGCCGTCGCCAGCGCGGTGCCGGAGGGCGCGTCGGCCTTGGTCTGGTGATGCATCTCGATGACCTCGGCCGCCGCGAAGTAGGGCGCGGCGATCTCTGCGATGTGCATCATCACGACGGCGCCGACGGAGAAGTTGGGCGCCACGATGCCGCCGATGCCCGCGTCGCGGCAGGCGTCGTCCAGCTGCTGGACGCCCTCCTCCGGGATGCCCGTGGTTCCGACCACCGGGCGGCACCCGGCCGCGACCGCCGTGAGGGCGTTGCGCAGGGCGGCCGAGGGGTGGGTGAAGTCGACCAGCGCATCCGGGTGCTGGGAGCGAAGAAAGGCGCCGAGGTCGTCATCGACCTCGACGCCTCCCACGAACTCCATGTCCAGCGCGGCTTCGATGCCGCGCACGATCTCGACCCCGACCTTGCCGCGGTATCCCGCCACCGCGACCCGGATCGGCGTGCCCGCGGGGCTAGCCCTGCCGGCCGCCGCCGCCATCCCGGCGTCCGCCGCGGAAGCCTCCGCTGCGTTCGCGGCTGCCGCTGAACCCGCCGGCCTCGCGGGGCGGAGGCGGGCCCGCGACCACCGCCGCGGCCAGCTTCTCGGGGTCGATCGACTCCTCGATCGGTTCTCCCTTCGTTTTCAGCTCGTCGAGCGCCGCCTGGCGGCTCAGGTTGAGCCGGCCCTGCTTGTCGATCTCGACCGCCTTGACCATGATGATGTCGTCGAGGTTGGTGACGTCCTCCACCTTCTCGACCCGGTGGTCGGAGAGCTGGGAGATGTGGACCAGCCCGTCCTGGTTCGGCATCACCTCGACGAACGCTCCGAAGGGCATGATCCGGACCACCTTGCCGCGGTAGATCCGGCCGACCTCGACCTCGTCGGTCAGGCCCTTGATCCAGTCGATCGCCTTGCGGGCGCCGTCCTGGTCGGCCGATGACACGTAGACGGTGCCATCGTCCTCGACGTCGATCTGGGCCCCGGTCTCCTCGACGATCTTGCGGATGACCTTGCCACCCGGGCCGATGACGTCGCGGATCTTGTCGGGGTTGATGTGGATGGTCGTGATCCGGGGCGCGTAGGGGCTCATCGCCTGGCGCGGCCGCGGCAGCACCGCCAGCATCCGGTCGAGGATGAAGAGCCGCGCCTCGCGGGCCTGCTCGAGCGCCTGGGCCATGACCTCCTGGGTCAGGCCTCTGACCTTGATGTCCATCTGGAGGGCGGTGATGCCCTCCCGGGTGCCGGCGACCTTGAAGTCCATGTCGCCGAGGGCGTCCTCGACGCCCTGGATGTCGGTCATGACCGCGTGGCGGCCCTCCCGCGTCACGAGGCCCATGGCGATGCCGGCGACCGGCGCCTTGAGCGGCACGCCCGCGTCCATCAGGCTCAGCGTCGAGCCGCAGACGGAGGCCATCGAGGTCGAGCCGTTGGAGCTCAGGATCTCGCTCACGACCCGCATCGTGTAGGGCCACTCCTCGATCGTTGGCAGGACCGGGATCAGCGCCCGCTCGGCGAGCGCGCCATGGCCGATCTCGCGCCGGCCGGGACCGCGGCTGGGCCGCGACTCCCCGACCGAGTAGCTCGGGAAGTTGTAATGGTGCATGTAGCGCTTCTTCTCGTCGTCGCCGAGGCCGTCGAGCTTCTGCGCGTCGGACATGCTGCCGAGCGTCGTGACGCTGAGCGCCTGGGTCTGGCCACGGGTGAAGAGGGCCGACCCGTGGGTCCGGGGCAGCATCCCGACCTCGACCGAGATCTGCCGGATGTCCTTCAGGCCGCGCCCGTCGACGCGGACGCCGTCTTCGATGACGCGCTGCCGGACGCGGTCCTTGAGTTTCTTGTCGTAGAGGATCTTGAGCACGTCGACCTGCTCGGGAAAGCGCTCCCCGAGTTCGGCGAGCATGCGGCTGCGGAGCTCGGCGAGCTTTCCTTCCCGGGTCTTCTTGTCAGGGTCATAGGCCGCCTCGTCGATCTTGCCGCCGAGGTAATCGGCCACGGCACCGGTGATGTCCTCGGGGTAGCTCGGCGGGGTGAACTCGAGCTTCTCTCGGCCAGCCTCCTGGCGGAGCTCCTCCTGGAGGGCGCAGAGCTCCCGGATCCGGTCGTGCGCCTTGGCCAGCGCCTCGACCACGAGCTGCTCGGAGACGCCTTTGGCGCCGGCCTCGACCATCAGGATCGCCTCGGCGCTGCCGGCCACGATGAGGTCCATCTCCGACTCCGCCATCCGGGACATCGACGGGTTCAGCACCAGCTGGCCGTCGAGGTAGCCGACGCGAACGGCGCCGATCGGCCCCTGGAAGGGGATGTTGGAAATCGTCAGTGCGGCGGAGGCGCCGTTGATCGCGAGGACCACGGGATCGTTCTCCTGGTCGACGCTGAGGACGGTGCCGACGACCGAGATGTCCTGCTTGAAACCGTCGGGGAAGAGCGGCCGGATCGGCCGGTCGGTGAGGCGGCTGGCCAGGGTGGCGGTCTCGGTGGGCCGGCCCTCCCGGCGGATGAACCCGCCCGGGATCTTGCCCGCCGCGTACATCTTCTCCTCGTAGTCGCAGGTGAGCGGGAAGAAGTCGATGCCCTCCCGCGGGGCGGACATGACGCAGGTGCTGAGGACCAGGGAATCCCCCTGGCGGATGATCACGGCCCCGTTGGCCTGCTCGGCGACCCGCCCTGCCTCGATCGAGATGTGCTTGCCGTCGAAGTCCCGTGATTTGGTGACTATTGCCACGCGCTTACCTCCATATGAGAAGCGCGAAGTCCACTGCCCTTCGGCAGAGCCAAGTCTCCGGCAGCTGCCTTCCAACCACACCGTTGGAAAGGAGCTGCCAGGGGCTCGACCCCGTCTCGAAGGAAAAACGGCTCCGGCTTCTGAACTATCTCCGAATCCCGAGCTTGCCGATCAACGAGCGGTAGCGCTCGATGTCGTTGCGGCTCAGGTAGTTCAGCAGCCGACGTCGCTTGCCCACCAAAAGGAGGAGACCACGGCGGGAGTGGTGGTCCTTGGGATTCGCCTTCAGGTGGTCGGTGAGCTGGTTGATCCTCGTCGAGAAGATCGCTACCTGCACCTCCGGCGAACCCGTATCCGAGTCGTGGAGCCGATGCTCCGCGATCAAGCTTCCCTTTACTTCTTGCTCGACTGCCAAATCAGTGGCTGAGTATAGCGATCGGGCCACTTTCTCATCAGCGCCGCCGCCTCCAGCCCGTGATCGCGGACCAGGCGGGCGCCGCGGCGAGGCCGACCAGCGCCGCCAGCACGAGTGCCGGGAGGATTGCGACGCTGCCGTGGACGTGGCCTCCGCCGCGGCCGGCTTCGGCGATCGTAACGGGACCAAGCAGCAGCCGCCCGCCGGCACCGCCGTTCAACCCCAGAGCCAGCTGCGGGGCGCCGACGGTGATGGCGAAGAGGGCGATCGAGGTGGCGATCATCCAGGCGACGATCCACTCCAGGCCCTTCGGATCCAGCCCTCTCGGATTGCGCCCCGCGCCGCCCGGGGGCAGGTAGGCCGCCATCGAGGTGCCGTCCGGGTCCACAAAGCGGGATCCGGGCGGGGTCTGGAGGACCAGCGCCAGCATCCAGACGTCGCCCGCCGCGCCCGCGGTGTTGAGCGCAAAGGCGACCAGCGCGCCGACCGCCACCGGGGGCACCGCCGCGAGCGGCAGCGCGGCGAGGCTGATGACCACCAGGGGGAGGGCGCCGATGACGAGGAACTGGGACCTGGTGAAGAAATGGCCCGGGCAGGTTGCGAACGCGTAGGGAATGCCACCGCGTACCGCGAAGCCAAACTTCGGCTGCCCGCCGAAGATCATGAAGCCCACCCCGTGGAGCCCCTCGTGCACGACCAGCACGCCGACGAAGATCACGACGATGACGAGCGGGGACGGGATCGGCGCTTGCCGATTGAAGACGTTCAAAAGGGCGCCATAGGCGACGAGGGCGGCGACGAACAGCAGCGCGGACAGCGGGACCAGCCGGGCGCCCACGCCCGGGGTCAGCCGGAAGACCCAGTCGGGCTCGTGCTCTTCGTCCCCCAGAATTGGTGCAATGTACCGCTCTCCGAAGTACCAGGCACCGCCAACCCAGGTCGAGGAGTTCGTGCGCTCGATGCGCCACGGCACCGTCATCGCCTGCGCAGCCGGGGGCTTCCCGCAGGTGTCGATCCTCCCCTTCGTGAAGACGGGCGACGAGATCGAGCTTCACTTCGTCCAGCGTGACCCCACCTTCGTGGCGCTCCGCGCGAATCCCCTCTGCACCTTCTTCGTGAGCGACTTCCTGGCCTTCACGCCCCACCACTTCGTCGACCCGGTCGATGGCGGTCGGGCCACGCTGCACTTCCGCGCCGTCGCCTTCGAATGCGAAGCGCGGTTCATCTCGGTCGAGCCGGCCGACGTGGCGGGCGCTCTCAGCCGGCTCTTGGCTCACCACGAGCCGGGCGCGTCCTACCAGCCGCTGGCGGTGGGCGAGTTCTACGGGGCGCGGCTCGGCATGCTGGGCACGGCGCGGCTCGCGATCGTCGCGACGGAGGCCAAGTTCAAGGTCGGCCCCGCCGGCGAGCCCGAGCTGAAGCGGCAGGTGGCCGGGCGGCTGCGGGTGAGGTCGGAGCCGGGCGACTCCCGCGCCGCCGACGTGATCGAGGAATACCTGCGGAAGTAAGGCGCGATCGCGCGGCACCGTGGGCCGACTCGCGGGCGAATCTGAGAGCCTCTAACGCGGCCGGTTCAATTGGTCCGAGGTGGTCCAGGCGGCGCGCTGCTGGCCTGGTGGCGCCACGGTGCGGCGGGTGGGCGGGCTGTAGCGGCTGACAATCGGCTGCCAGGCGCGGCCATCCCAGTAGTGCTCGCCCTGGTCGTCGAGAAGATGCCGGGTGAAGGCGGGCCTGATCCTGCCCGGATGGACGGCTCGGATGCTTGTGACCAGGAGTAGGCCGGTAATCAACGCGGTGAGCAGGAGGACGAGGCTCAGCACCGAGAAATTGTCGCTGGCAATGGCGGTCGCGATGGCGTCGCGCGCCCGTCAGGTTGGGGTCAGGCACGGGCCTGCGTGGGTGGTCGGAACTGGGCGACGAGCGAGCGGCCGACGTGATCGAGGAGACCTGCGGCGGGCTTGAAACGAAGTTCCGGCTGGGAGACAATGCCCCCGTGGTCGTCGGCGTTTTCAGTGTTCGAAGGCGCCCCGATCTCGACGAAGCCGCTTATCAGGCGTTGGATGCGCCGATGTGGGACCTCGTTTCGAAGCACGCGGACTTCGGTTTCATCGGCATTGCCGGCTTCAAGGACGATGGCGGTCGGTCGCTTGCGATGGCGTTCTTCGAGAACCGCGAGGGATGCTGGCCTGGAAGGCACAGGTCGAGCACGGGGCGGCGCAACGGCGCGGACGTGATGCCTTCTTCCTCGACTACCGGGGCTTTGTGGCAGACCTGACGGACGCCTACGAGTTCGATCGGGGCGGCGGGCGGCGCCAGGTTCCGCTTGACTCCCGCTGGCTGCCAGCGGGTTTCCTGGGGCCCGATTCCTAGATCGCGCCTGAGGCCGGGTCAGCGGCCACTGAACTCAACTGAACCGTCGGCTCTCGGATCGGCACCGGCCCGCCAGGTCGACGGCCCGTCGACGACCAGCGCCTGGGCGTGGCCCATCCGCTGGTCCCGGGGAGGAACCAGCTCCACCCGCGGCGACTGCGCCCGGTTCAGCTCCGCCGCACCGGGATAGTCCGCTTCCACCCACAGCGTGTCCCCCGCTGGGTTGACGCGCACCCGCGGCGCCGCCACCGCCTCGGCTGGGCTGAGGCCCCGGTCGAAGAGGTTCATCGCGACCTGGATCTGGATCTGGGGCTGGCCCTCCCCGGCCATGTTGCCGAAGGCGGCGAACGGCTTCCCGCCGCGCGCGGCCAGCGCCGGGATCAAGGTGTGCATCGTCCGCTTGCGCGGCTCGAGGCGGTTCACATGGGTGGGGTCGAGGCTGAAGTAGCTCCCCCGATTCTGGAGCAGGATGCCGGTTCCGTCGGCGACGATCCCGGAGCCGAAGTCGTAGGCGATGCTCTGGATCAACGAGACCACATTGCCCGCCTCGTCGGCGGCACAGAGGTAGATCGTGTCCCCGTCCGGCAGTACGTCGCCGGGCGGTGGGCCGACGAAGTCGGGGTCGAGGAACGGCGCCACGGGCACCTCGACGAAGTCGGGATCGCTCAGGTAGCGCGAGCGGAGGCCGTAGGCGACGTCGCGCAGCCCCGCCAGGCGCCGCGCCAGCGACGGGCCCGGCTCCAGCTCGGCGGAAGGCACCCGGGCCAGGCGTGCCAGGATCGCCATCGCCACCAGGCCCTGGGTCGGCGGCGGCAGGTGGTATACGGTCAGGTCGCGGTAGCCCATCGCCAGCGGCTCGATCCACTCGCCTCGGTGGGCGGCCATGTCGCCGCCGGTGAGGAATCCGCCACGCCGCTCGACCGCCTCCGCGATCGTCCGCCCGAGCTCGCCGAAGTAGAAGCCGGCGAAGCCTCTCCTGCTGATCTGCTCCAGGGTCGTGGCCAGCTCGGGCTGGCGCAGCTTCATGCCCGCCAGGAGCGGCGGGAGCACCCGCGCCGCCTCGGGGTCCTGGGAAAGCCAGGCATGGTCGGCGTGGAGTTGGCGGGAGAGGTTCTCTCCGACCACGAAACCCTCGCGCGCGATCGCTACCGCCGGCGCCAGCGCGCGGCCCAGCCCGACCGTCCCGTAGCGCTCGATCAGCCGGCCCCAGGCCTGGACGGTGCCGGGGACGGTGACCGTCGTCGCGCCCCGCAGCGGCATGGCCGAGAAGCCGCGCTCGCGCATGGCGTCGATGGTCGCCCCCTCGCCCGACCGCCCGGCTCCCTGGAGACCGATCGGCTCGGATGCGCCGGCGGGCCAGACGAGGGCGAAGAGGTCGCCGCCGATCGACGTCATGTGGGGATAGACGACGCAGAGCACGGCGTTGGCGACGATCGCCGCGTCGATCGCGTTGCCGCCCTCGCGCAGCATCGCGGCGCCCGCCTCCGAGGCGAGGTGGTGGGAGGCGGCAACGACTCCCTTCACGCCGGTGTCATGAAGCGCAGGGCGCCGGGCATCACCTCGAACGTGGCGGGAAGGTTGCCGACGATCTCCCCGTCCAGCTGGACCAGGACCGGGACCTGGGAATCGACCTCGACCCGCTGGGCTCGGAAGTGCTCGAACCAGCGCTTCAGCTTGGGATCGTCCACGTGCGTCCCGCTGTAGATCTTGGCAAACCCGCCGAGAGCCTCCAGCTTGCCGATGGCGCCGGTGATGAGCACGTCGAGGAGGCCATCGTCGGGCTCCGCCATGGGAGCGATCAGCATCCCTCCGCCGTAGTAGCGGCAGTTGGCCACGGTGACGGCCTGGGCGGTCAGCTCGCGAATCTCGGTGCCGTCGATCGCGACCCGCACCGGCACGTGCCTCCAGGTCGCGAAGCCCCGGTAGGTACCGATCTGGAAGCTGAGCTTGCCACCCAGCGTCTTGGGCGTCCGGTTGACCTTGTCGGCCACGAAGGCGCCGAAACCGGCCTCGCCGATGCTGGTGTAGAAGAGGGTCTGCCCGCCGATGCGCACCCGCACCGCATCGATCGTCCGGTGGCGCCCCTCGACCAGCACGCGGGCGGCGAGAACACCGTCGGGGAGGTCAAAGCTGCGCTGGTGGTCGCTGCCGGTGCCGAGGGGAATGAGGCCGACCCGCGAGGTCGTGGCGATCGCCTCGCCGTCCTCGAAGAAGCCGTTGACCACCTCATAGAGGGTGCCGTCGCCGCCGACCGCGGCGACGACGCCGCGGTTCGCCCGGACAGCGCTCCGGGCGATCTCGGTCGCCTCGTGTGGACGGGAGGTGAACGCCTCTTCGAATTGGACCCCGGCGCTCCGGATCTCGGCCGCCAGGCGCGGCCATTCCCGGCCCGCGCGGCCGGCCCGGGCGGCCGGGTTGATGATCAGGAGGAGGTCCTGCGGGCGGCTCCCACCGCGTTCGGGTTCATCACGCCCTTCGGATCGAGGCTCGTCCGCACCGTTTCCCATACCTGCCACCACTCCCCCATCTCCCGCCTGACCCAGGGCGCTCGAACCTGCCCGACGCCATGGTGATGACCGATCGTCGCCGAATGCCGGAAGCAGGCCTCCATGGCGCCCTCCCAGCAACGCAAGTAGGCGCCTTCCGCCTCGGCCTCGGAGGCGGCCGACCCGGCGAAGGTGAAGTATGCGCAGCAGCCCTGCGGGTAGGCGTGGGAGAAGTGACAGAGGCCAATCCCCACCTCCGCCAGCACCGCCTTGACCTCGGCGTGGAGAGCGGGCAGCCGGTCCCACGGCGCAGCCACCTCGATCGTGTCGGCGAAGGAGCCGGATGGCGCCAGGGTCTCCATCAGCCGGTCGCGGGAGAGACGGAAGCGGTGCTCCCGCCAGCGCCTGAAGGGCTCCTCGCCGAGGTCGGAGGCAGCCGTGCAGCAGGCCTCCAGGACCGCCATCGAGGCGGCCGCGATGGGCGCCTCGCCCGCCGTCCCCGCCACCAGCAGGCAGCCCTCGGCCGCAGAGCCCTGGAAGGCGGTGTCCTCCCGGTCGTAGAGTCTCAGCACCAGCGGCCGGACGCCGCGCTGGACGATCTCCCGCATTGCCTCCAGGCCCGCCTCGAGCAAGGCGAAGTCAAAGCCGCGGCCATGCGTCGCGGCGGGCAGCCGCGAGAGCCGCAGCACCGCCTCCAGGACCACGCCAAGCGCGCCCTCGGAACCGATGAAGAGCTCGGACAGCGAGGGCCCGACCGCCGACCTCGGGCCCGGGCGCGCCTCGGCGATGGTTCCGTCCGGGAGGCAGACCGTCAGGCCCTGGACCAGGTCCTCGATGCTGCCGTAAAGCGTCGATTCCTGGCCCGAGGAGCGGGTGGCGATGAGACCGCCGACAGTGGCCACCGGCAGCGAGCTGGGAAAGTGGCCCAGGGTCAGCCCGCTCCGGTTGAGCTGCTCTTCCAGCTCCAGCCCGTTGACG
Source organism: Candidatus Dormiibacterota bacterium (assembly GCA_036794405.1). Classification (GTDB taxonomy): domain Bacteria; phylum Chloroflexota; class Dormibacteria; order Dormibacterales; family Dormibacteraceae; genus UBA6019. The sequence continues at coordinate 27,793 of DAIRGV010000006.1, read as the reverse complement.
CCGGCCTGGACCCGCGCGGTCAGGTTGTGCTCGTCGATCTCGAGCACCCGGTTGAGGGCGGTCAGGTCGAGCGCGAGCTGGCCCGGCAGCACGTCGACGGCGCCCGTCACCGCCGAAAGGCCGCCGGTGGGCACCACGACGGAGCCTTCGGCGGTGGCCCGGCGCAGAACCTCGGCGACCTGCTGGTAGCTTTCGGGCCGGACCGCCTCCGCCGACGCTTCGGCGCCGCCCGCTCGCCGGCGCATCACGCCGAGCGGCCAGCTGTCTCTCATGCCGCCGCGAACCGCCCCGCCAGCCAGCCGGTCAGCAACGGCACACCGAAGCCGCAGCCGCCGCCGGCATAGTCGTAGCCACCGAGCACCGAGCCGGCCGCCCGAAGATTGGCGAAGGCGGGCGAACCGGTGGGGTCGACCGGGCGCAGCTCAGCATCGGTGAGGAGGCCGGTGCGGAAGGCGGGCGCCGGGTCCAGGTACTCCAGGTGCCGCAGTCGCGGATAGGCGTTCTCGATCGGCTCGCCCTGGTAGTAGACGGCGAGGTCAAGCAGGGGTTCGTGGACGAGACGCGACTTGACCAGCCCGCCGCCGATGAAGCGGCCCGAGGCGAGGACGAAGGCACCGGCCGCCAGCTCGGAATCCCCGACCACCGCGGCGAGAAGCCTGGTGCCCTCCCGCCGGAAGCCGGTCACCTCGCCGGCGACGACCTCGACGCCCGCCCGGCGGAGCACGCTCTCGAGCGCTTTGTGGAGCCGCCAACCGTGGGGTGAGGGAGCCGCCGCGAGAAGCTCGAACCCATTCGCCGGGAGCTTCACGAAGCCGGGCGGGTAGGCGACCAGGTCGGCGCCGGACCGGACCGCGGGAGCGGCGCGGCCGAAGAGGTCGCCGAGCGCCGCGCCCGGCGGCAGGCCCTTCATCGACACCCTGGCGACGGTCGCCTTGACGCCGTGCTCGGAGATCACCTCGGCCGTGCTCTCGGCATCGTAATCGCCCACTCCTTCCACCGCGACGATCGCAACCCGACGGCCACGAAGCGAGGCGAGCTCCCCCGGCGCGACGGTGACCGGGACCAGCTGGGCGCTCCTCGGCACCCCGTGCAGATCCGGGTAGCGGCCCGGCCGGCGCAGCTCGCCGGCAATCGGCAGGCCCGCCCGGCCGAGCTCGGCGACGAGCGAGTGGGAGACGTGCTCGAGGTCGGCGGCGAGCTTTAAGTGGTCGCGGTAGAGCCGGGTGAAGGGGTGATAGGGCTCGGCCGCCAGCACCGCCTCCAGGTCCGGCGCGATCTCCATCCCGCCGGCGTAGAGGGCGGTGGCCCCGGGGGCTCGGGCGACGAGCGTGACCTTCGCTCCGGCCTGGACGGCGGAGACCGCGGCCCAGGCGCCGGCGAGGCCCCCGCCGATGACGACGACGTCGCTCACCGCTCCAGGATCCTCCTCGTCTCGGCCACGTCGCGCGCGATCGCGTCGGCCAGGTCGGTCGCGCTCTCGTATTTCTCCTCGTCCCGGATCCGGAGGACGAACTCGACCTCGAGCTGGGCGCCGTAGAGGTCGCCGTCGAAGTCGAGGAGGAAGACCTCGATCGTGAGCCGATCACCGCCGAAGGTGGGCCGGTAGCCGATGTTGAGGGCGCCCTGGTGACGTCCGAAGGGGCTTCGGACCCAAACCGCGTAGATACCCCGCGCCGGCACCAGCTTGTTGAGCTGGACGGTCAGGTTGGCGGTCGGGAAGCCGAGCCCCCGCCCCACCTCGGCGCCATGCTCGACGGTGCCGCGGAGAAGGAAGGGACGGCCGAGCAGGCGGTTCGCCGTCGGGACGTCGCCGGCGCCGAGGTGGGCTCGGACGTCGGACGAGTGGAGCTCGGTCCCGTCGAGCCGGAACGGTTCCACGACCTCCACCGCGAAGCCGTGCTCGCGGAGCCAGGCCGGGTTGCCCTGGCGCGCCCGCCCGAAAGCGAAGTCGGGACCGCAGACGATCGCGCGGACGTCCATCGCGGCGCTGACGCCGGCCATGAATTCGGCCGCGGTGAGCCCGGCCAGGGCGGGTGTGAACTTGACCACGACGCCATCGTCGACGCCGAGGAGTTGGAGCAGCGCGAGCTTCTCGTCGATCGTCGTCAGCGATTTCGGGCAGCGGGCCGGCTCGAGCACGCACCGGGGGTGCGGCTCGAACGTGATCACGGCCGAGCGGCCGGCCTCGCGAGCGGCGGCGGCCTTCACGCGGTCGAGCACGTGCCGGTGACCGAGATGGAGCCCGTCGAAGCTGCCGATCGCCAGCGCCACGCCCCCAATCGATGCCTCGGGCAGGCCCTGGTGGACGATCACGCCCGGGTCCCTGCCTCGTTCACGCGAAGACCTTGTCCGGCACGAATGTCCTGCGGAGGGGGTCGGCGTGACCGATCGCGATCAGCCGGCCGTCGGGGGAGTGGGCGCGGAGCGCGCCGGGGCCCGGCTCGGGCAGAACCCGGACGGCGCGTCCCTGTCGCACCAGCGCCTCCTGCTCGACGTTGAGCCGGAGGCGCTCCATCTCGGGCAGAACGGACTCGGGCGGCAGGAGGCGAGCCTCCACGGCGGCGAGATCGGGCAGCTCGGCGATGCCGACGGCCTCGGCGAGCGAGAGGCCGCCGTAGGCGGAGCGGACCAGGCGTCCCAGGTAGCCGCCCACGCCGAGCCTCTCACCGAGGTCGCGGGCGAGGGCGCGCAGGTAGGTCCCACTCCCGCAGACGACCTCGACGCTCGCCACGGCGACGGCGCCGGGGCGGAAGTCGAGCAATCGGATCGATTCGATCACGACCTCCCGGGGCGCCGGGGCCGTCTCCTCGCCGGCACGAGCCAGCTTGTACGAACGCTGGCCGTCGATCTTCACGGCGGAGAAGGCGGGCGGCGCCTGGAGGATCCGTCCCACGAAGCCGGCCAGGCTCTCGGCGACCGCGTCAGCCGCCAGTCCGCTGGGGTCGCCGACCGGTTCCAGCTCGCCCTCGGCGTCGTCGGTGTTAGTGCGGAAGCCGAGGTGGATGTCGGCCAGGTAGGTCTTCGGCAGCTGGTGGGCGAAGTCCGCCAGGCGGGTGGCCGACTCGAAGAGGATCGGCAGGACGCCGGTGGCCAGGGGATCGAGCGTGCCGGCGTGACCGACCCGCTTCGCCCCCGTGATGGCCCGCAGCCGGCGGACCATCGTGAACGAGGTCTCGCCGGCCGGCTTATCGAGGTTGAGGACGCCGGCCCGCATCGTCCCTCCCCAGGGCCGCGTGCGCGGCTGCGATCACCCGCTCGATCGCCACCTCCATCGGCTCGGCGATCTCGGCGCCGGCCGCGCGCAGGTGGCCGCCGCCGCCGAACTCCGCCGTCAGGGCCGCCGCGTCGACGGCTCCGCGGCTGCGCACGCTGATCTTCGTCATCCGGTCACCGACCTCCTTGAAGAGGACGGCGAGCTCCAGGCCGCCGATCGAGTTGAGGTTGTCGATGATCCCCTCCGCCTCCGCCATCACCGCGCTCGCCTCCTTCAGCATCCGGCGGGTGACGGTCGACCAGACGAGCCTCCCGTCGGCTTCGACCCGCATCTCGGCCAGGCTCAGGGCGTTGAGCTTGAGAGTCGTCAGCGGGCGCGACTTGTAGATCATCGACGCGATCCGCCCCGGGCTGGCCCCGAGCTGGGCGAGGCGGGCGGCGTACTCGAGCGCGTGGGCGGTCGTGTTCTCGTGCCGGAAGCCGCCGGTGTCGGTCAGGATCGCCGTGTAGAGGTTGGTAGCGATCGAAGGCGTGATCTCGTAGCCATAGCTGTCGAGCATGTCGACCACCATCTCCCCCACCGCTGCAGCGCTGGGGTTGATGACGTTGATGTCGCCGAACATCGCGTTCGTCAGGTGGTGGTCGATGTTGACGATGGTCGCGTGGCTCGCGATGTGGCGGACGGCCGAGCCCGAGCGTTCCATGTTGCCGGCGTCGAAGAAGAGCACCAGCTGGGGATCGGCGCCGGGCGGCGGCCGGTCGACGATCCGGTCGTACCCGGGCAGCCACTCGTACATCTCGGGCAGCGGCGGCGGGATGATCACCCACACCTTCTTGCCCAGCGTGCTGAGCGCCTCGGCGAAGGCGAGGGAGCAGCCGAGGGTGTCCCCGTCGGCGTCCTTGTGGCCGAAGATGAGGATCTGCTCGTGGGCGTCGAGGAGCCCACCGACCTGCTGGTAGAGCCCCGCCAGGCCTTCGGTGCTCAGGCGCTGCTCCCCTCTTCGGGCGAAGGCGGCAGCACCTCGCGCAGGCGCTTTGAGATGTGGACGCTGTACTCGATCGAGGGATCGAGCTCGAAGTGGATCTCGGGCGAGACTTTGAGGTTGCTCAGCCGGCGTCCCAGCTCGTGGCGGATCAGGCCCTTGGCGCTGATCAGGCCCTTCAGGCTCCCCTGCTGCTCGTCTGGGGTGCCGAGAACGCTGACCATGACCCGCGCCGAGCGGAAGTCGGGCGACATCCGGACCTCGGTGATGCTTACAAAGCCGATCCGGGGATCCTTCAGGTCGCGCTGGATGATTTCCATGACCTCCTGCCGGACCTGGCCCGCGACCTGCGTTTGTCTATAACCCATCTCGCCAGGTGCGTAGGCCGGGTTCATCCCGGCCGGTTGAGTTGTCTTCATCGCCTCCCCCACGTTGCGCCGAGGGGGGAGCTCCGGAAGAGGGTGCCTGCCCCCTCTTGCCAGTCAGCCGGACCTGGCCCGCGACCTGCGTCTGGCGGTAGCCCAAGTCTCTCTAGAGCTCTTCGCGCTCGAGCCGGAAAGTCTCCATCAGGTCACCCGCTTCGAAGGTGTCGAAGCCTTCGAGGCCGATCCCGCATTCCTGGCCGGCCGCCATCTCCCGGACGTCCTCCTTGAAGTGCTTGAGGGAGGTGATCCGGCCCTCGTGGATCTGGTTTCCACCCCGGCTCAGCTTCGCCCAGCCGGCGCGGCTGACCTTCCCGTCCAGCACCCGGGAGCCGGCGATGTTGCCCATGCGAGGGATCTTGATCGGCATCAGCACCTCGACCTGGCCCTCGTGGACCTGGCGGTAGGTGGGCTCGCGGAGTCCCTTGGCGGCCCGCTCCACGTCCTCGGTCAGCTTGTAGATGACGTCGTAGTAGCGGACCTCGACCTTTTCGCGCTCGGCCGCCTTCTCGCCCGCCGGCGTCGATTTCAGGTTGAAGCAGACGATGATCGCGTTGGAAACGCTCGCCAGGAGCACGTCGGAATCGGTGACCGCCCCGACGCCCTCGCCCACGATCTTGATCGCGACCACCGGGTCCTCGATCTTCTGGAGGGCGCCGCGGAGCGCCTCCAGAGAACCCTGCGCATCGGCCTTGATGACGAGGGTGAGCTCTTTGACCTCGCCCTCCACCGCGCGGCGGGCCAGCTCTTCCAGGGTGATCCGGGGCGTCGAGGTGGCGGCCGCCTCGTTGGTCCTCTTCTCCTGCAGCTTGGCGAGGGCGATCCCGCGCGCCGACTTCTCGGAGTTGACGACCTGGAAGATGTCGCCCGCGGTGGCGACCTCCTCGAGGCCGGAGACGACGACCGGCGTCGCCGGGCCCGCCTCGGTGACCGAGCGGCCACGGTCGTCGGCGAGCGCTCGGACGCGGCCGTAGATGTGGCCGACCACGAAGTAGTCGCCGACGCGGAGGGTGCCGGACTGGACGAGGACGGTGGCGACCGGGCCGCGCCCGCGCTCGATGTGGGCGTCGACGATGGTCCCGATGGCGTTCCGGTCGGGGTTGGCCTTGAGGTCTTCGATCTCGGTCGTCAGGACGATCGTCGTGAGCAGGTCGTCGAGGCCGAGGCCGGTCCGGGCCGAGACATGGACGCACTCGTGCTCGCCGCCGTAATGGACGGTGACGATGCCCTGCTCGGCCAGCTCGGCGTGGACGCGGTCGATGTTGGCGTTGTCCTTGTCGATCTTGTTGACGGCGACGATGATCGGCACCTTGGCGACCCTCGCGTGCTGGATCGCCTCGATCGTCTGCGGCATCACGCCGTCGTCGGCGGCGACGACCAGGACGACCACGTCGGTGACCTGGGCGCCACGGGCCCGCATGGCCGTGAACGCCTCATGGCCCGGCGTGTCGATGAAGACGATCGGCTTCCCGTCGGCGGTCTCGATCTTGTAGGCGCCGATCCGCTGGGTGATGCCTCCGGCCTCACCCGCCGCCACCCGGGTCTGCCGGATCGCGTCGAGAATCGAGGTCTTGCCGTGGTCGACGTGGCCCAGCACGGTGACGATCGGCGGCCGGGGGATGAGCTTGCTGGAGTCGTCTCGCGCGAGCGAGCTGAAGAGCTCCTCCCGGCTGGTGACGGTCACCTTGCCGTCGCCGGCGCCCCCCTGCTGCTCGATCGCGACCGTGTCGCCGGCTGCGATCGGCTCCACCGTGACGCCGAACTCGTCGGCGACGATCGAGGCGGTGTCGAAGTCGATGACCTGGTTGATCGTCGCCATCAGCCCGTTCTGCATCAGCTTCTTGATCACCTCCACCGCGCCCACGTTGAGATGGTCGGAGAGGTCTTTGACCGAGACGTGGGGCGGCAGCTGGATCTTCCGGTCGGTGGGAGGCATCTTGGTCGCGACGGCGGTGCTGCTGAGCGCATGGCGCGCCGCCTCGATCGCGGCAGGTGTGAGCGGAGCCGAGGGATTGCGGGTGAGCCTCCTCTGCTGGAGGAAGTTCACGAGCTCCTTCTGGCTGATGTTCAGTTCGCGTGCTAGTTCGTGCGCTCTCATAAGGTTGGGACCCGGGCCACCGGACCCGAATTAAGGATTATCCCCTTTCTCCGTCGGTTTAAGCCTGAGCGCCCGCTCGAGGCTGCGTTTTTTGAGCGCCAGCCGGCGGCAGGCGGGGTCGTCGTGGAGGTAGGCGCCGCGGCCCGGGGCACGGCCGGTTGGATCCTCGAGGACCCCTCCGCCCGGCTCTCTCACGAAGCGGACCAGGGCTCTCTTCCCGGCCTCGAGCCGACAGGCGACGCAGGTCCGTACCGGCTCAGCTCGGGTTTTGGGCATCCGTCTCAGCGGGCGCCGCCTTGATGTCGATCCGCCAGCCGGTCAGCTTGGCGGCGAGGCGGGCGTTCTGGCCGTCCTTTCCGATCGCCAGCGAGAGCTGACCCGGCGGCACGTTGAGGAGAGCGGTGTTGGTCGTCCGGTCGAGGACGACGTTGACCACCGACGCCGGGCCGACCGCCGCCGCCGTGAAGGCGGCCGGGTCCTCCGACCAGGGTACGAAGTCGATGTGCTCGTGGCCGAGCTCGGCGAGGAGAGAGCGGTGGCGGACGCCCTTGGGGCCGACGCAGGCGCCGACGGCATCGATGGCGGGGTCCTCGGCATGGACCGCGACCTTGCTCCGGAGGCCCGGCTCGCGAGCGATCGCCTTGATCTTCACAGCCCCGTTCTTGATCTCCGGCACCTCGGCCTCGAGCAGCCTCCGGACGAAGAGCCGGCTTGCCCGCGAAACCTGGACCTGCGGCTGGCGAGAGGTCCGCTTGGTGTCGAGGATCACGACCAGCATCGGCTTGCCGGGCCGGATCTCCTCGCCCGGGATCTGCTCCTCGGGCGGCATCACCCCCTCCGCGCGACCGCCCATGTCGAGGTAGACGGTCCCGTTCTCGACCCGGTCGATGACACCCGTCGCCAGCTCGCCGCGGTGCTCGCCCGCCTCCAGCACCGACCTCTCCCGCTCGAGGCTGCGGATGTGGCGGAGGACTGCCGACTTGGCCGTCTGGGCCGCCATCCGGGCGAAGTCGTCGGTCGGCAGCGGCGTCAGGACCTCCTGGCCCTGGGCGTCATAGGTACGGCTCGTCACCGCCATCTCGGCGGTCGACGGATCGATCCTCACCGTGACGTAGCCGGGCGGGTCGAAAGCGCGGCGGTAGGCGTCGGCGAGAGCCTGCTCGACGCTGCGGATCAGCTCGTCGAGGGGGATGCCGAGCTCGCGGTTGAGCTGCTCCAATGCCGCCACGAACTCGGTGTTCACAGGCTCACCGTCAGCCGGGCGGCCAGGACGTCGGGCCAGGCGATTTCGAGCAGACCCGCCTTCGGGTTGTCGACCGCGATCCCGTTGTCGTCGACTCCGGCCAGGACGCCCTCGACAACGCCCTCGCTGTTCTCACCGTAGCGGTAACGGACGTTCACCCGCTTACCGGCGAACCGCTCGTACTCCCACCGCTCGCGGAGAGGCCGTTCGGCTCCCGGCGAAGAGACCTCGAGGATGTAGTTCCCGTCCACGAGGCCCGACTGCTCGAGGATCGGCCCGGCCACCTGGCTCACCCTCTCGCAATCCTCGATGGTGACGCCGGCCGGCTTGTCGATCGAAAACCGGAGGGTGCGGCCGCCGGAGCCGAGCTGCTCGACCGCGTAGACCTCGTACCCGAGGTGCGCGAGGGTCGGCTCGAGGAGCTCGCGGATCTGTCGTATGGGCCAGGACGGCATGTTGGGCTCTGGACTGCAGCTAGCGGACGGGCTGCAACCTCCGCCAGACGACCAGCAGCGGCGAGGCGTTGAAGATCGAGCTGTAGGTGCCGGAGACGATGCCGATGACCAGGGCGAGAACGAAGCCGCGCAGCGTCTCACCGCCGAAGAGGAAGAGCGAGAGGAGGACCAGGACGACGGTGAAGCTGGTGATGATCGACCGCGCCGCCGACTGCATGATCGAGAGGTTGACCACCTGCTCGAACGTCAGCCGCTGGGAGACGATCAGGTTCTCGCGGATCCGGTCGAAGATGACGATCGTGTCGTGGACCGAGAAGCCGATTACCGTCAGGACCGCGGTCAGGAAGAGGCTGTCGACCTGGCCCAGCTGCGAGCCCGGGATGCCCAGGAACGGGATCCCCTTGCCGAGGATGGAGAAGATGCCGGTCAGAAGGAAGACGTCGTGGAGCAGGGCGAGGAGCGCCGAACCGCCGAACTGGAGGCCGGACCGAAAGCCGCCCTGGACGCGCCGGAAGCGGAAGGCCAGGTAGAGGAGGATCAGCGACGACGCGGCGACGATGGCGAGGATCGCGCTGCGGACGATCTCGCCGGCGATGGTCGGCCCGACCTCGCTGACCTCTCTGACGTCGATCGGTCCCAGCCGGGAGGAGAGGCCGTCCTCGAACTTTTTCTGCTGCTTCGGGTCGATGGGACCGGTGCGGATCAGGTAGGCGCCGCCGGCGGTTTGCTGGACGACGCCGTTGACGCCCTGCGCGCTGACCGCCGACTGGACCGCGACGAGGGACGGGCTGCCCTGGAACCGGAGCTGGAACTGGGTGCCGCCCTGGAAGTCGATGCCGAGCAGGAAACCCTGGGTCGCCATCGAGATGATGCCCGGGATGATGATGATCAGCGAGGCCAGGAAGTACCAGTTCCGGGCTCCGATGAGGTTCAGGCTGCGCGTCCGCCGGGGCGCCGCCGGCTGCGCGACGGGCTGCTCCGCCACCTCGGCCGGCTCTGTCACCGCCACGGTTTCCCGCTCCTGCTCAGGCTCCACGCTGGACCCCGAGGAGACGCGCGTTGCGGAACCCGCCGCCCTGGTTGAGGACGATCGCCAGCAGGTTGTGGGTGACGATGATGGAGGAGACCAGGCTGACGACGACGCCGATTCCGAGGGTGATGGCGAAGCCCTTGACCGAGCCCGTGCTGGCGAAGGCGAGCACGACGCAGGTGATCAGCGTTGAGGTGTTGGAGTCGCGGATCGCGGGCCAGGCGCGGCGGACGGCGGCGTCGACGGCCGCACCGACGGTGCGGCCGGCGCGCATCTCCTCCTTGAAGCGCTCGAAGATCAGCACGTTCGCGTCGACGGCCATGCCGACGCTGAGGATGAAGCCGGCCAGGCCGGCCAGCGTCATCGTCACCGGGACGGTCTTGAAGAGCGCCAGCACGATGCCCCCATAGACGAGAAGGGCGACGCTGGCGAGGAAGCCGGGCAGGCGGTAGTAGCTGATCATGAAGATGACGACGATCAGCAGCCCGACCAGGCCGGCGGCGATCGATCGCTTGACCGAGTCGGCCCCCAGGCTGGCGCCGACGTCGGTCGACGAGAGGACCTTGACATTGGCCGGCAGGGCACCCGAGTTGATCTCGACCGCGAGGTCGTTGGCGGTGGCCTGGGTGAAGTTCCCGGTGATGGCCGCGGTCCCGCCGGCGATCGGCTGGATGATCTGCGGGTTGGTGAGGAGCTTGCCGCCCTGGGCGATCGGCAGCGCGACGGTCGATTCGGCCGTGGCCCAGTTGGCGATGTCCTCCTTGGTCAGGTCCTCGAAGATCGCGATGTGGCGGGTGGCACAGTCGGTCGTGGCGGCGTCGCCGGGACAGGTGTTGACAGCGTCAGCTGTCAGCTTGCCGAACTGGCTCGACCCGTCGCTGTTGAAGCTCAGGTTGACCTGGTACTGGAGCCCGTTCTGGTCGAGCCCGGAGGTGGCGCCGGTGACCTGGTCGCTGCCGAGGCCGGTCAGCTGCGGCTTGTAGCCGGCCTGCGCCTGGCCCACGGCCGTCGCCTTGCTGTCCTTGGTCCAGGTCACAAAGTCGAGGTGAGCGGTCTTCCCGATCACCTCCACCGCCCGGGAGGAGGTGACGCCGGCGAGCTCGACGACGACCCGGTCGGTGCCCTCGGGCTGGACCAGCGGCTCGTTGACCCCGAGGCTGTTGAGGCGCTTTTGGAAGACCGACACTGCGATCGCCTGGACCTCCCCCTTGGTCCGGCCGGTGGGGATGTCGGTAAGCTGCAGCTCGAGGTGGCTGCCGCCCTGCAGGTCGAGGCCCTGGTGGATGTAGATGTTGCCCGAGTTGAAAGGCCACCAGCTGAAGTTGGGCGGCATCTGGGAGGAGTCGACCTTGCCCGTCAGCGGCAGGTGGTTGGCGGCCCGGTAGACGTAGCCGGCCGAATCCACGAAGAGGGAGAAGATCACGAGGGCGATCAGGAGGACGCGGACGGGCCAGCTGAGGACGAGTTGCACGGCCGATCAGTCTACCTAGATCAGCCTAAATCAGCCTTTGCTGCTCGGGTCCCGTCGCGGGAGGCGCGAGGCCAAGGTGGCGATAGGCGAGGGCCGTCGCCATCCGGCCCCGAGAGGTCCGCTGGAGGTAGCCCTGCTGCATCAGGAACGGCTCGTAAACATCCTCGATCGTCACCGGCTCCTCGCTCAGGGAGGTGGCGATGGTGTCGAGGCCGACCGGGCCGCCGGCGAACTTCAGGATGATCGTCTCCAGGATCCGCCGATCGAGCGGGTCGAGGCCCTCGGAGTCGACGTCCAGCATCGCGAGGGCGCGCTCGGCCACGGCCGCCGTGGCGCTGCCGTCGGCGCGGACCTGGGCGTAGTCCCGGACCCGGCGGAGCAGCCGGTTGGCGATTCGCGGCGTGCCCCGGGAGCGGCGGGCGATCTCGGAGATCGCCGCCTCCTCCACCTCCAGGCCGAGGATGCGAGCCGAGCGGCGAACGATCCGCTCCAGCTCCTCCCGGGTGTAGAAGTCGAGCCGGTAGGTGGCGCCGAAGCGGTCGCGCAGGGGCGCGCTGAGGAGGCCCTGGCGGGTGGTCGCGCCGACGCAGGTGAAACGCTGGAGGGGGAGCCGGACGGCGCTCGCCCCCACCCCCTTGCCGAGCACGGTGTCGAAGGTGAAATCCTCCAGCGCCGGGTAGAGCGACTCCTCCACGATCCGGTTCAGGCGGTGGATCTCATCGATGAAGAAAACGTCCCGGTCCGCCATCTGCATGAGGATCGAGCCGAGCGCGCCGGCATGGTCGATGGCCGGGCCCGAGGTCGTCCGCACGGCGACCCCGAGTTCGTTGGCGATGATGTAGGCGAGGGTCGTCTTGCCGAGGCCGGGCGGTCCCGCCAGGAGCACGTGCTCGACCGGCTCGCCGCGCCGCTTGGCCGCCTCGATCTGGATCCCCAGCTGCTCGCGGACCTGCTCCTGGCCGACGTACTCGTCGAGGTTGCGGGGCCGCAGGCTGGTGTCGAGCTGGTCGTCCTCCACCAGGGCTTCATTGCCGACCAGCCGCGACTCGTCCGTCACCGGCCGAGCGCCTTCAGCGCGGTGGCCAGCGCCTGCTGGGCGCCGGGTTCGGCGGCCCAGTCGACCGCGTCGATGGCGGAGCGGGCCTCGGCGGTGCTGAAGCCGAGGTTGCGCAGGGTCGCCTCGACCTGCCGGGGCACCTCGCCGCCCGGCGCTCCGGCGGTCACCGGCACCCGGCTGAGAGACGCCAGGGCGGCATCCGCCTCCAGCCTCGGCTTGAGGTCGATGATCACCTTCTGAGCGGTGCGCGGGCCGACGCCGGGCGCGCGCCGGATCGGTCCCACGTCGTCGCTCAGGATCGCCTGCTTCAAGAGATCGAGGTTGGCCGAGCTGAGGATGGCGAGGCCGACCTTGGGCCCCACCCCGTCGACCTCGATCAGCATCCGGAACATTTCCAGCTCCTCGACCGAGGAGAAGCCGTAGAGCGCCAGCGCATCCTCCCGGACCTGGGTGTAGACGTGCAGCTCGGTCTCCGACCCGACGCTCGGCATCCGGTCGCGGGCGGAAGCGGTGATGGCAAGCAGGTAGCCGACCCCGTTGACGTCCAGCACCACGATCTCCGGCGTCAGCCGGAGGACCAAGCCGCGCAGGTAGGCGATCAACGCGCCGCCGCCAGGTTGATGCGCCGGCTGCGGGCGTGGCAGATCGCGATCGCGATCGCGTCGTGGGCATGGTCCGACCCGGCCGGCAGATGGCGCAGCTGAGCGATCAGCATCCGGGCCATCTGGGCCTTGTCGGCATTGCCGTAGCCACTGACGACCAGCTTCACCTGGGCCGGCTTGTATTCGTGGGAGGCGATGCCGCGCGACTCGAGCAGGGCGAGCACGACGCCGCGAGCCTGGGCGACGCCGATGACGCTGGTCCGGTTGCTGCCCATGAAGAGCTCCTCCAGCGCCGCCTCGGCCACCTCGGCCCCGTCGAGCACGGCCTCCAGCTCGCGCTGGATCTGGAGCAGGCGCGCTCCGGGCCGGAGATTGGGGGTGGTGCGGATGGTGCCGCAGGTGACGATCTGGTCGGGCTCGCGGAGAAGCGCGAACCCCGTCGCCGCCAGGCCGGGGTCGATACCTAGGAGGAGTCGCCCGAGCATTGATCCAGCAGGCTAGACATTGGCGCTCACTCGTTCAAGGACGTCGGCGGGGATGTCGAAGTTCGCGTAGACCTGCTGGACGTCGTCGTCGTCCTCCAGCGCCTCCATCAGGCGCAGGACCCCGGCGGCCTTGTCCTCGCCGACCGGGACGGAGGACTTGGAATGCATCGTGACCTCGGCGTTCTCGATCCGGGCACCCGCCTTCTCGAGTGCCCCGCGGACCGCCTCGAAATCGTTCGGTCCGGTCGTAACCTCGATCGAGTCGCCCTCCACCGAGATGTCCTCGGCGCCGACCTCGATGGCGGCGAGGCTCAGCTCCTCGGGGTCCAGGCCTCTGGCGTCAACCTCGATCACGCCCTTGCGCTCGAAGAGGTAGGCGACCGAATTGGACTCACCGAGGTTGCCGCCGTTCTTGGCGAAGAGGTGGCGGAGGGAGGCGCTGGTCCGGTTCCGGTTGTCGGTGACGGCGTCGACCAGGACCGCGACGCCGGCCGGGCCGTAGCCCTCGTAGCGAAGCTCCTCGAGGGAGTCGCCGGCTGCCGCGCCCGAGCCCCGATCGACAGCGTTCTTGATCTTGTCGGCGGGCATGTTCGCCTCCCGCGCCTTCTGGATCGCGAGGCGAAGCCGGAAGTTGCCGTCGGGATTGCCCCCGCCCTCCTTGGCCGCGATCGTCACCTCGCGGGCGACCTTGGTGAACGACACCGCGCGCTTGGCGTCGACGATCGCCTTCTTGTGCTTGATGCCGGCCCACTTCGAGTGGCCGGACATCTAGGGCTGGCCTCCGAACATGCTTTCGGTGAGTTTACGCGAGCCGGACCCGAACAAAGTTGCGCTTGCCGACGCTGACAACGTCCCCATCGGAGAGCTGGCGATCGTCGGCCGTCTTCTCGCCGTTGGCGCGGACCCCGCCCTGCCCGAGCAGCCGGCGCGCGTCGCTGGCGCTCTTGGCGAAGCCAGCCTCGAGGATCACCGTGATCAGGTTGGGCTGGCTCGGCCGCAGCTCGGGGATCTCGGTCGGCTGCTGGCGCTGGCGGAACCGCCGCTCCCACTCCGCCTCCGCCTCCGCCGCGGCTGCCGGCCCGTGGAGGCGCTCGACGAGGCCGCGAGCGACCGCCGCCTTGGCGTCGCGGGGGTCGGCCGACACCTCGTCGATCTGGAGCAGCAGCTTCGCGTAGCGGGCGGTCATCGCGTCGGGGATCGACATCACCTTGCCGTAGACCTCGCCCGGCGGCTCGGTGATGCCGATGTAGTTGCCGAGCGATTTGCTCATCTTGTTGACACCGTCGAGTCCCTCCAGGAGCGGGAAGACGGCGACGTCCTGGGGCGTCTTGCCATAGGCGCGCATGATGTCCCGCCCGTAGAGCAGGTTGAAGAGCTGGTCCGTCCCGCCGATTTCGAGGTCGGCGTCGACCGCGACCGAGTCGTAGGCCTGGCTGAAGGGGTAGAGGATCTCGTGCGCGCCGATCGGATGGCCCTCCTTCAGGCGCTTGGCGAAGTCCTCCCGCTGGAGTACCGACTGCAGCGTCTGCCGGCCGAGCAGGCGAAGCACGTCCGCCGCCGTCATTCCGGCCAGCCACTCGGAGTTGCGGCGGACCTCGGTTCGGTCCCGGTCGAGGACCCTGAAGGCCTGGCTGAAGTAGGTCTCGGCATTGGCCTGGACCTGCTCCCGGGTGAGAACCGGCCGGGTCTCCGAGCGACCGCTCGGATCGCCGATCTGGGCGGTGTAGTCGCCGATGATCAGGACCGCCGTATGGCCCTCGTCCTGAAACAGCCGGAGAACATCGAGCACCACCAGGTGGCCGGCGTGGATGTCGGGCGCGGTCGGGTCCATCCCGAGCTTGACGCGCAGCTTCTCGCCCGCGTCGAGCCGGCGCCGCAGGTTCGCCTCTTCGTGGATCTCGACGGCGCGCTCGCGCAGCCGCGGCCAGAGCGCCGGTGCCGCGCCGCTAATGCTGGAGCCGGGCCTCTTGGCCGTTGAAGAAGGCTCCCGGCGCGGCGGGGATGACCGGACCGAAGAGGATTGCCGTGGGGGGGCCGAGCGTCTGCAGCAGCGCCGGCGCGAGGACGGCCTTGCGGATGGCGTCGTGGATCTGGATCTGGGCGCCGTCGGGCGAGCCCTGGGTCGGCTGCGTCGCGCCGAGCAGGAGGAAGAGCACCACCGTCCCGCCGAAGAGCCCGGTCAGGGCACCGATGACGGCGCCGCTGGCCCGGTCGAAGGCCAGCGTCGCCAGCTGCAGCCGCGAGTGGTAGAAGCTCGCCATCACCTCGACGATGACGATGACGATCACGACCACGATGAAGTAGCCGAGCAGCAGGGCGTCGGGCACGGCCCAGCCGGGGAGCGCCTGGAGCACGACGTTGGCCGAGGTGGGGGCAATCTGGGTGGCCGCCAGGAACGCGAGGTAGAGGGTGGCGACACCGATCACCCGGCGGATCAGGCCGGTCATGTACCCGAGGACCGCGTAGAGCAGGACGAGCGCGATCAGCGCCAGGTCGGTCACCGCGGCAGCGCTCGATGCTCCGCTTCCAGCCGGCTCCTGATCGACACCATCAGAGAATCCACCTCCGAGTCCGTGAGGGTGCGCTCGAGGGACCGGAAAGTCAAGGCGAAGGCGATGCTCCGCACCCGCCGGCCGAGCTGCTCGGACCGGTATTCGTCGAAGGCTGTCACCGATTCCAGCAGCGCGCCGCCGGTGGGGCCGATGGTCGCCAGCAGCTCGGCCACCGAGACGGCGTCCGCAACCACCACCGCGAGGTCGCGGTCCACCGCCGGGAAGCGGGGAAGCTCCCGCGCCTTGCGCTCTCCGGCCGCCGCCCGGAGCTGGTCGGCATCGAGGTCGAGGGCGACCGCCCGGCCGTCGAGGTCGAAGACCCGGAGGGTGGCCGGGTGCAGCTCGCCGACGATGCCCACCTCCCTGCCGCCGAGGTGGAGGGAGGCGGTCCGACCCGGGTGGAAGAGGCGGGAGCTGGCACGCCGGTACTCGACCGGGCCGGCGGCGAGATCCTGGGCCAGCCGGTCGGCGACCGCCTTCAGGCGGAGGAAGCCCGCCCGGCCGGCCTCCGGGTCCCCCCCCACCCTTGACACGGCAGCGATCCGGGTCGGCTCCTCGGCGCGGCCGTCGGCCAGGGTGCCGTGGTAGACGCGTCCCAGCTCGAAGAGGTCGGCCCGGATCCCGGAGCGGTTCTGGTTCAGCACCCCCGCCAGCAGCAGGGAGGGCAGGAGCGAGGTCCGCATCGTGTCCAGCTCATCGCTCATCGGGTTGATGACGCTGCGGGCGCCCTCCTCCAGGCCCAACCGCTCGAGCAGGCGGCGAGAGACCAGGGCCGAGGAGACCGCTTCGTCGAAGCCGGCGCCGAGCAGGACCTCGCGCAGCCGCGAGGGCAGGTGGGACGCGCCGGCCGGGACCCAGGTCGGCCGGCGACGGCCGGGAAGCGTCGCCGGGATCCGCTCGATGCCGTGGATCCGGCCGACCTCCTCGACGATGTCCTCGGGGAGGGCGACGTCGAGCCGGAAGACCGGCGGCAGCACGTCCCAGGCGCCGTCCTCCAGCGCCCGGACGTGGAAGCCAAGCCGCCGCAGGATCGCCTGCGACTCCTCCAGTGGCACATGGACGCCGAGCAGAGCATCGACCCGGAGCGGGTCGACCCGCACCCGGACCGGCTGCTGCGGCCTCGGGTACTCATCGACCCAGTCCCGGTGGACACTGCCGCCAGCGAGCTCGGCGACCAGGGTCGCGGCCCGGCGAGCCCCCGCCAGGGCCAGCTCCGGGGCGAGGCCCTTCTCGAAACGGCTCGAGGCCTCGGTTCGCAGAGCCAGGGCGCGGGAGGTCGCGCGGACCGAGACGCCGTCGAAGGTGGCCGACTCCAAGAGCACGTCGACGGTGGCCTCGGTGACTCCGGACTCCTCCCCGCCGATCAGCCCCGCGAGCGCAAGGGGCCGATCCCGATCGGCGATCACCAGCATCCGGTCGGTCAGCGACCGCTGCTGACCGTCGAGGCAGTCGAGCCGCTCGCCCTCCCGGGCCCGCCGGACCCGGATCTCGGGTCCGGCCAGCCGGGCGAGGTCGAAGACGTGGAGCGGCTGTCCGTACTCCAGCATCACGTAGGCGGTCACGTCGACGACGTTGTTGATCGGCCTGACCCCGGCGGCTCGCAGCCGCCTCTGCAGCCACTCCGGGCTCGGCGCCACCCTGACGCCGGTGATCGGCGCTCCGATGTAGCGGCTGCAGAGGTCGGGCTCTTCGATCGTCACCCGGACGAGGTCGGTGCCGGGCGGTTCGATGCCGCCGGTGAAGGTCGGCATGAAGTCGACCCTCAGCTCCCTGCCGGCGGCCGCCGCCAACTCCCTGGCGACCCCCAGGTGGCCGAGGCAGTCGGGCCGGTTGGGAGTGATCTCCGCCTCCAGGATCGCGTCGGCCGGGAAGTAGGTGGCCAGCGACTCGCCCGGCTCGCCGCGCTCGAGGAGCATGATCCGCGGCACCCGCTCCTGCGCCTGGAGCAGCTCGTCGGCCGAGCAGAGCATGCCCTGGGCCAGCTCGCCGGCGATCTTCCCGTCGCGCACCAGCGTGCCGCTGGGCACCCGCGTCCCCGGCAGCGCGACCGGGACCAGGGTTCCGGCGACGGCGTTGGGGGCGCCGGCCACGATCTGCCGGGTCTGACCGCCGCCGACGTCGACCTGGTGGATCCAGAGCGGCTTGTTCGAACGAGGGTGCTCCCGCTGCTCGAGCACCCGGCCGACGAGGATCTCGGAGAGGTCGATCACCGAGAGCGACTCGATCTTGGTCCCCGACATCGTCAGCAGCTCGGCCGCCTCCGCCGGGCTCAGCCCCGCGGTGTCGACGTACTCACCGAGCCACTCGTAGGAGATGCGCATCAGAACTGGCGGTTGAAGCGAAGGTCGTTCTCGTAGAAGAGGCGGAGATCCTCCACGTCGTACTCCAGCATCGCGATCCGCTCGATCCCGAAGCCCCAGGCGTAGCCGGAGTAGCGCTCGGGATCGACGCCGCCGTTGCGAAGAACCTGGGGGTGGACCATCCCGCAGCCGCCGGTCTCCAGCCAGCCCTCCTGCCCGCAGCTCCGGCAGCCCTTCCCGAGGCAGCGGCCGCAGATCGTGTCGAACTCGAAGCTGGGCTCGGTGTACCCGAAATGGTGAGGCCGCATCCGCACCTGCCTTTGGGGCCCGAAGAGAGACTGGACGAGGTAGAGGAGGGTCCCCTTGAGGTCGCCGACCGTGAGTCCCTCGTCGACCGCCAGGCCCTCCAGCTGCATGAAGCCGGCGAGGTGGGTGGCATCGAGGTTCTCGCGCCGGTAGACCCGGCCCGGCGCGACGATGTAGATCGGCGGCTGGCCGATCCGCTCCATGCCCCGGATCTGGACGTTGGAGGTGTGGGTGCGAAGCACCGTCTCCTCCTCGGCGTCGAGGAAGAAGCTGTCCTGGACGTCGCGGGAAGCGTGACCCCTGGGCAGGTTCAGGGCCTCGAAGTTGTACCAGTCGGTCTCGATCTCGGGGCCCTCTTCGACCGAGTAGCCGATCCGCTCGAAGATGACCTCCAGCTGGCGGCGGACCTGGCTCAGGACATGGGCGTGGCCCCGGCGCAGCGGCGGCGCCGGAAAGGTGACGTCGATCGCCTCCGTCTCGGCGAGCGCGTCGAGCCGGCTGTCGGACAGGATCCCCGCGCGCTCGGCGATCGCCGCCCCGATCTCCTGCTTGGCCCGATTACCGGCCTGGCCGATCGCCGGCCGCTCGCCGGCGGGGACTCCGCCCAGGTTGGAGAGAACCTCGGTCAGCCGGCCCTTGCGGCCGAGGTACTCGACTCGAACCTCCTCCAGCGCCGCCTCATCCGGGGCCGCCTCGGCCGCGGCCAGCGCCGCCCGCTTCAGCTCCTCGACCCGGTCGATCAAGCCGCGATCCTCCGCCGCAGCTCGTAGAGGAGGATGGCGGCGGCGGCGGCCACGTTGAGCGACTCGACGCCGGCCGCCATCGGCAGGGCCACCGCCGGCAGGGGCCGGCTCAGGCCGTGGGCCTCGCTGCCGAGGACCAGGGCCTCGACCGAGCCGAGGTCGGCCTCCTCGAGCGGCGTCCCGGAGGCGCTGGCACCGAGGCACCGGAGTCCGTCGAGGTCGGCCCAGCCCGCCTCCGCCAGATGGAGGTTGAAGACATGGCCGGCGCTGGCGCGGATCGACTTGGCGCCCAGCGGGTCCGCGGTTCCGGGCAGGACGACGAGCGCCGGCGCGCCGGCGGCGGCGGCGGTTCGGCAGATGGCGCCGACGTTGCCGGGGTCCTGGACCCGGTCCAGCACGACCAGCGGCCAGCCGGCCCGGCGCGCGGCGGCGAGTGCGGCCGCGAAGCCGGCCGGCGCCACATGCCCGATCGCCAGCACGCCCTGCGGCGAGATGGTCTGGCTCAGCTCGCGGAAGAGCGCCCGGGAGAGCGACACTCGGCGCTCGGCCTCGATCTCGAACTGGTCGTCCTCGCGGACGGCGAGGAGCTCGATCCGGACGCCGGCGGCGAACGCCTGCCGGATCACGCGCGGCCCCTCGAGCAGGACCTCATCCGCCTCGCGGGCAGCCGCCAGGCGCCGGATCCGCTTGGCGAGCAGGTTCTCCGCGGAACTTACAAGGTCAGAGACTGTTCTTGGCAACCTCGACCAGCCGGGCAAAGGAGCCGCTGTCCTTCACGGCCAGGTCGGCCAGCACCTTGCGGTCGATCTCCACCCCGGCCACACGGAGGCCGTGCATGAACTTGTTGTAGGGCAGGCCGCCGAGCCGGGAGGCCGCGTTGATGCGGGCGATCCAGAGGCGGCGGAAGTCACGCTTGCGCGCCCGGCGGTCTCGGAAGGCGTAGGCGAGCGCGTGCAGCACCGCCTCGTTGGCGGGCCGGAAGAGGAGCTTTTTGGAAAGCCGGAAGCCCTTGGCGCGGTCGAGGATCCGCTTGTGCCGGGCGTGGGCGGTGACGCCGCGCTTGACGCGTGCCATCTAGATCCCCAACGCCCGCCGGACCTGCTTGCGGTCGGTCTTGTGGACGGAGGAGAGCTGCTTGTAGGCCCGCTTGTTCTTGGCCGTCTTGTGCTCGAGCATGTGGCTCTTCCAGGCGTGGGCACGCATCAGCTTGCCGGTCGAGGTGACGCGGATCCGCTTCGCGATTCCCTTTCGGGTCTTGATCTTAGGCACTGGCGGGGGCTCCTTCTGGCTCTGGCTCTTTGGCGGCGGGCTTGCTGGTCGGCGCGAGGATCAGGAAGAGGTTGCGACCCTCCATGATCGGCGCGCGCTCGACGACCGCGATCTCCTTCGCCGCGTCCGCCACCCGATCGAGGATGCGTCGCCCGATCTCCTGGTGGACCATCTCGCGGCCCCTGAACATGATCGTCACCTTGACCTTCTCGCCCTGCTCCAAAAACTGCTTGACGCCCTTGAACTTGGTCTGGAAGTCGTGCTCGGCCACCTTCGGCCGGAGCTTCATCTCCTTGAGCTTGATGACGTTCTGGCGGCGCCGCTGGTCCTTCTCCTTCTTGATCGTCTCGAACTTGTACTTGCCGTAGTCGATCAAGCGGGCGACGGGCGGCTGTGCCTGAGGTGCGAACTCCACGAGGTCCAGGCCCTTCTCCGCCGCGATGCGTTTCGCGGTATCCAGGCCGAGGACTCCCAACTGATTGCCCTGGTCGTCGATCAGGCGCACCTCCTGGGTGCGGATCTGCTCGTTGATGCGTAGTTCCTTGAAGGCTATCGGTCGCTACCTCGGTCGTCAGTCAGCTTCGTGAGATGTCCTCCAGAGACAAAAAACGCGGACGGCAAAGCCCGTCCGCCTTAGAACCGAACCTCGTCGGCGGCATGCGCCTGGAGGTGAGGGACGGGCCCTGCTTCAACGGCAGGAATCGTACCAGACGCCACTCAAGCCCTGAGCGGGCGGTCGGGTCGGCGGCGCTCGGCGATCTCCAGCGCCAGCCGGGAGGCGAAGTCCTCGAGCGCTTCGGCGGTCTCCCCGCCGGCGCGATCGCGGACGTTCACCTGCTCCGAATCCACCTCTCGTCCGCCGACGATCGCCATGTAGGGCACCTTCATCCGCTGCGCCTCGCGGATCTTCTTCTGCATCCGGTCCGAGCGGTCGTCGACCTGGACCCGGACGTTGGTCCGGCGGAGCCGTTCGGCAACCGTCGCGGCGTACGCGTTCTGCTCGTCGGTGATCGGGATCACGACCACCTGCACCGGCGCCATCCAGGTCGGGAAGGCGCCCGCCCAGCGCTCGATCAGGTAGGCGAAGAGCCGCTCCATCGAGCCCGCCGCGCCGCGATGGACCATCACCGGCCGCTTCCTGGACCCATCCTCCCCGACGTACTCGAGGTCGAACTTCTGCGGCAACTGGAAGTCGACCTGGACGGTCGAGTTGGTGAACTCCCGGCGGAGCGCGTCCCGGACCTGGAAGTCGATCTTGGGCCCGTAGAACGCCGCCTCGCCGGGCCCCAGCCGGTAGGCCAGGCCGAGCGAGTCGAGGGCGGCCGCGAGCGCCTGCTGGGCGGCCTCCCACTCCGCCGGTTCGCCGACCCACTTGTCCTTCACATCGTCGCGGGTCGAGAGTCGGTACCAGAAGTCGTCGATGCCGAGGTACTCGGAGAAGTGGAGCGCGAGCTCGATCGAGGCCTTCACCTCCCCCTCCAGCTGCTCGGGGGTGCAGAAGATGTGGGCGTCGTTGAGGGCGAAGGCGCGCACCCGGTTCATGCCCTGCAGGGTTCCCGACCGCTCATAGCGGTAGTTCATCCCGACCTCGGCGATCCGCAGCGGCAGGTCTCGGTAGGAGCGCAGCTCCGACTGGTAGACCAGGATGTGGCTGGGGCAGTTCATCGGCCGCAGCTCGAGCGTCTCCCCCGACTCCTCGAAGTGCATCGGCGGGTACATCGAGTCCTGGTAGAGGTCCCAGTGGCCGCTCTGCTGGTAGAGGTCGAGCCGGGCCACGTTGGGTGTCAGCACGTGCTGGTAGCCGCGCCTCAGCTCCTCGTCGACGATCCAGCGCTCGATCTCCCGGCGCACGGTGGCGCCATTGGGCAGCCAGAGCGGCAGCCCGGCGCCGGAGCGCTCGTCGGACGCGAAGAGCTTGAGCTCCCGGCCGAGCTTCTTGTGGTCGCGGCGTTCGGCCTCGGCCAGCATCTCCAGGTACTCGTCCTGCTCCTTCGGGGAGGGCCAGGCGGTGCCGTAGATTCGCTGCAGCTGGCGGTTGTGCTCATCGCCCTTCCAGTAGGCGCCGGCGGTGCGGAGCAGCTTGAAGGCGCGGATCGCCCCCGCGCTGGGCAGGTGGGGCCCGCGGCAGAGGTCCACGAAGTCGTCCCCGGTCCGGTAGAGGGAGACGTCCTCGCCCTCGGCCACCCGGTCCTGGATCAGCTCCACCTTGTAGTCCTGTCCCCTCTGCCGGAAGGTCTCGATCGCCTCCGGCCGGGACTGATGCTCGTGCCGGAAGGGCAGGTCGCGGCCGACGATCGACCGCATCTTCTTCTCGATCTCCTTGAAGTCGGCGGGCGTGAAGACGTGCTCGGAATCGAAGTCGTAGTAGAAGCCGTCCTCGATCGGCGGCCCGATGGCGTACTTGGTTCCCGGCCAGAGCTCGGTGACCGCCGCCGCGAGGACGTGGGCGGTCGAGTGGCGGAGCAGGTCGAGCTCGTCCTTCGACTCGTGGTCGTCGCTATGGGCCATCTGGAACGCTCAGGATAACCAAGGCCGAATGGACATCCGAACCCTCGCCGACACGCTCGGCTATCCGGCCGCAGCGCTCGGGATCCTGATCGAGAGCTCGGGCATCCCCTTCCCCGGCGAGCTGACCCTGGTCGCGGTCGCCGCCTACGCCGGGACCGGGCACCTCAACATCGTGGCCGTGATCGTCCTCGGCGCCCTCGGCGCGATCGTCGGTGGCGACATCGGCTACCTGATCGGCCTGCGCGGCGGCCGGCCCTTCATCGAGAGGCTGCTCGCGGTCTTCCGGCTCGAGGTCGCTCACCTGGCCCAGGCCGAGATGTTCTTCGCCCACCACGGCGACAAGACGATCCTGGTCGGCCGTTTCATCGTCGGCCTGCGGACCTGGGCCAGCGTCTTCGCCGGCGTCGCCCACATGCCTTTCTGGCGCTTCCAGCTCTACAGCGTCCTGGGGGCGGT
The DNA here is from genome assembly GCA_036794405.1 of Candidatus Dormiibacterota bacterium. Classification (GTDB taxonomy): domain Bacteria; phylum Chloroflexota; class Dormibacteria; order Dormibacterales; family Dormibacteraceae; genus UBA6019. The sequence goes on along the minus strand of DAIRGV010000006.1, from coordinate 4,600 downwards.
GCCGTGGGCGATCCTCTGGGGCGTCGTCGGCTACTTCCTGGGCAACAACTGGCCCCTCCTGACGACGGTCCTCAAGACGGTCGGCTACGGCGGGCTGGCGGTCGCCCTGCTGGTCGGGATCACGCTTCTATTTCTCCGTAGACGCGCGTCCCGGCCCTAGCCGCGGCGCCCGAGGCGAGGAGCAGCAGGAGGCCCAGCCCGCCGATGACGCGGGCGGTGCCGAAGATGTCGGCGAGGGCCGCGGCGACCAGGATCGGCACCGCGGTGGCGCCGTTGTAGGCGAGGAAGAAGAGGGCGAAGATCCGGCCCCGGACCTCGTCCGTCGTCTGCTCCTGGAGGACTGTGAGGGAGGGGATCAGGAGCGCTCCGAACTCGAGCCCGAGCAGCAGCCCGAAAACGGCCGCGAAGTACCGGGTGAGGCCGGCCAGGAAGGAGAAGTGGCGGAGCCCGAAGGGCACGCTGGCCAGGACCAGCAGGGTCGCGCCGGTGGCGGCCAGGCTCAGGATCAGCAGCCGGGAGCGGGAGAGGGAGCGGCCGAACTGGCCCACGACGAAGGCGCTGGTCGCGGCGCCGAGGGTGGCGGGCACGAGGATCACGTAGCTGTCCTGGGGCTGGATGCCGATGACGGTCTTCACGTAGGCCGGGGCGAGGGTGAAGATCATGAAGAGCACCAGCACGGTCAGCGTCAGCTGGGCGAAGGCGATCATCAGCATCGGCGAGGCGCGCAGGAAGTCGACCGCCTCGCGCACCTCGACGACCAGCTGCTGGGCGTTGCCCCGGGTGCTCTGGTCGAGCCGCGGCTTGTTGCGCGGGATGGTGGCCAGCGCGATCAGCCCGGCCGCGATCGTGAACCCGCCGGCAGCCATCCAGTAGGGCAGGTAGGCGTCGATCCGCGAGAAGACGGGCGCGAGGGCGCCGCCGACGAGCAGCGTCAGCACCATCGAGAGCAGCACCATCGAGTTGGCGGTCAGCAACGCCTTGCGGGGTAGCAGGGTGGGGATCGCCGCCGCCTCCGCCGGGCTGAAGAACTGGCCCAGGGCGCTGAAGGCGAAGGTGATCACGAGCACGTGGTAGAGGTCGCCGCGGAGGAAGGGGACGAGCTGTGAAAGCGGGATCAGGGTCACGATCGCGCCCCGGCCGAGGTTGGCCCAGACCATCGTCGTCTGACGGTTGTGGCGGTCCGCGAAGACGCCCGCGAAGGGCGGCAGGAAGAGCGCCGGCAGGGTGTAGGAGAGGAGCGTCACGGCGACGTGGGTGTTCGCCCCGGCCAGGTTGTAGGCCAGGATGATGAGGGAGAACATCACGAACTTGTCGGCCGACTGGGAGGCGAGCTGGGCGAACCAGACGAGCCGGAAGTCGGTCCGCGCGAGGACGTACCGAAACCCTTCGCCACCCTCCAGGCCGGTCAGGGTCTCCATCGGTTCCAGCATCTTAACCGTGGCCTTCGAAGGCCCGATAAAGGGCCTCCCACTCGCCGAGGTCGAGCGTCTGCGGCCGCCGTCGGGCGTCGATCCCGGCCTCTCGCAGCCGGTCCCCCGCCTCCCCGCCGGCCAGGCGGGCGAGGGTGCCGCCGAGCTGCTTGCGGCGGAATTGGAAGAGCCGTTCGGCAAAGCGGAAGAACGCCGTCAGGTCGGCGACCTGGACGGCGGGCCGGGGTCGCACCGCCAGCACGACCAGGGCCGAGTCGACGGCGGGCGCCGGCCGGAACGCCTCCCGGGGCAGGATGAAGCGCAGCTCGGGGATCGCGAAGACCTGCACCGCGAGCGTCGCCAGGCTCCAGTCGCCGGGCTCGGTCCAGCGCTCCGCGACCTCCTTTTGGACCACCAGCGAGATGGCCCGGGGCGGGTCCGGCCGCTCCAGCAGTCGGGGCAGCAGGGCGCCGGTCAGGTAGTAGGGGATGTTGCCGGTAACCACGGGTACCGTGGGTAGCGCCAGCTTGAGCACGTCGCCCTCCAGGATCTCCACCCGCGGGTCCTGGCCGACGACCTCGCGCAGCACGCCGAGGAGCCGGCGGTCGATCTCGACCGCGACGACCCGGGCCGCCCGGGCGGCGAGCGCGACCGTCAGGGTGCCGGGCCCGGCGCCGACCTCCAGCACGGAGTCGGCGCGGTCGATCTCGGCCGCCTCCGCCACCCGGTCGCGCAGACCGGCGTCGACCAGGAAGTTCTGCCCCAGACGGTGGGACGGCCGAAAGCGGTGACGCGCGAAGAGCGCCTCCAGCGTGCGGGGGTCGGCGGGGTCGAGCAGCCTAGCCGGCCAGCACGTAGATGGTGAGCTGGCGGCGGCCCCACTGGACGGCCGCCTCGCAGGTCAGCCAGACGTCGATCAGAGTGCCCTTGATGGCGCCGCCGGTGTCGACCGCCGTGCCGTAGCCGTAGCCGGGCACGTAGAGACGGCTGCCGAGCCTGATCACGGTCGGGTCGACGGCGATGCTGCCCGGCCCGGCCTGGGTGCCGGTCGCCGTGCGGCCGGTGAGGCAGTAGCTGGTGGCGCTGCCGGCGATCGCCTGGCCGGAGGACGCCGTGGGGTCGGCCGGCAACGGCGGCGGCGGCGGCGCGGCGGCAGTGCCGACCCGCAGCACGCGGGCGCTGGGCTGGCTGGTCGCCTGGCTCAACGGCTCCGAAAGGAGGACGACACCGTCGGCCAGCGACTCGGCGAAGGCCTCGGTGAGCGCCCCCTCGCTGCCGGGCGCGTCGACCACGGTCACCCCCAGCGGCAGGGCCGGGTCGGCCACCTGCCGGACCTCGAAGGGGATCGCGACCACCGCCGTCCGCAGCCGTTCCGAGAAGCTGACCACGCGACCGTCGTAGATCCTTGCCTCCTCCCGGAGGCGGGAGGGGCGGTTGCTGAAGGCGGCCGGGTCGGCGGGCACGGCGAGGACGGCCGCGACCGGGGTCCCTGGACCCGAGGCCACGCCCACCGTGGGAACCAGATAGCCGACTGCCAGGGCTACCGATCCAAAGGCAAAAAGGCCCTTGAGGCGGATGCGCCCCTGTTCAAACCCCAAAACCCGGACGGCAAGATATCACCGGAGACGGGTGAAAAGCGAATGGGCATTGCGCCATTCGATCTCCGCCAGCTCTGCCGGCGAGATGCCACGCACCTCCGCCACCACCCGCGCGGTGTCGACCAGGAAGGCAGGGCGGTTCTGCTTCTCCCGCTTCCTTGCTGCCGGCAGGCCGAAGGGCGAGTCGGTCTCGAGCAGGAGCCGGTCGGCCGGGCAGCGGCGCGCGACCTCGCGCAGCTCGGCCCGGGTCGCCCGGGTCACGATCCCGGCGAAGGAGAGGTGAAAGCCGAGGTCGAGGAACCGCTCCGCCCACTCCCAATCGAGCGTGAAATAGTGCATGACGCCGGTCAACCCGGGCCGGGCTCGGAGCACGCGGTGGACCAGGTCGGCGGACTCCCGGACGTGGACGCAGACGGGCACGCGCGCTTCCAGGGCCAGGTCGCAGAGGCTGCCGAACCAGCCCAGCTGCCGCTCCATCGGGGCGTACTCCGGGTCCGGGCTGCCGTCCAACCCGACCTCGCCCACGGCGACGATCCGGGGCTCGCGGAGCAGCTCCCGGAAGGCGTCGAGGTCGGGGTCGGCGGAATTCCCCGGGTGGTGGCCCGCAGCGGCGAAGACGGCCTCGTGGCGACCGGCGAGGGCGAGTGCCCCGCGGCTGGTCGCCAGGTCGGTGCCGACGGCGAGGAGCCGGCCGACGCCCGCCTCGACCGCCTCGGCGACGGCGGCCGCGGGGTCCTCCAGCTCGCCCAGATGCAGGTGCGTGTCGATCAGGGGCATCCGGCGATCACCAGGGTGAACTCGCCGCGGGCCTTCTCGGCGAGCGCGGCCAGCGCCTCGGCGGCCGTGCCCCTCACGACCTGCTCGTGAAGCTTGGTCAGCTCCCGGGCGACCATCAACTGCCGATCGGGCAGGAGCTCGGCCAGCGCGGCCAGGGACCGCAGCACGCGGTAGGGAGAGTCAAAGGCGACCGCGGGCCGGGTTTCGGTCGCCAGGGACCCGATGAGCCGCCGGAGCTCCCCCGGCTTGCGGGGAAGGTAGCCTAGGAAAACAAAGCCCTCGCCGGTGAACCCGCTGATCGAGAGCGCCGCCGTCACCGCGCTCGGGCCGGGGATCGGGACCACCCGGTGGCCCGCCTCCAGCGCCGCCGCCACCAGGCGCTGGCCGGGGTCGTTGACGCCGGGCGTGCCGGCGTCGGTCAGGAGGGCGACGTCGCCCGCCTCCAGCGCCCGGAGCACCGCCGGCAGGCCACGCCGCTCGACCGGTGCGCGGTAGCTCAGGAGCGGCTTGCGGACGCCGATCCGCGCCAGCAGGCGGGAGGTCACCCGGGTGTCCTCGGCGGCGATCGCGGCGACCTCGCCGAGCACCCTCACGGCACGGGCCGTCAGGTCCTCCAGGTTTCCGATCGGGGTCCCGACCACGAAGAGGTTGCTCATCGCGAGCGGGCGGTCTCGGCCAGCCAGCCTTCGATCCTCTCCCCCACCCCGAGCACCGGCCCCGTATACATCGCAGCCCGCGGCAGGACCTCGATGAAGGCGCGCCCGTAGTCGCGGCTGGAGATCCGGTTGTCGAGGATGACGACCGCGCCGCGGTCGC
>DAIRGV010000047.1:0-17036 GCA_036794405.1 Candidatus Dormiibacterota bacterium | reverse complement strand
CTACGGTCCAGGCCCTACGCCGCTCGGCCGGTGTCACTCCAGAAGAGCCGCACCCGAATCATATGGCTCCTTTCACCGCCGCCCCTATCCGCTCGGCGATGATTCGGAGGTGATCGGAACCCCCCACTGCCGCACGTGGTGGTGGGCCATCGACTCGGGCTCGACCTGGTGGACGTCGACGTGCTCACCGACCGGGGCGGCGATCGAGAAGCTGGCGGCTGCCCTCCGCCGGCAGCAACGAATGACAGCCGGCCAGGCTCTCGCCGCGGCGGGCCTGGCCGCGTAGAGGAGAAATCGACTTGGCCTACCTGCCCGCCCTCGACCGTTATGAACGGATGGCCTACCGCCGCTGCGGCCGGAGCGGCCTGAAGCTCCCGGCGCTCTCACTCGGGCTCTGGCAGAACTTCGGCGGCACCCGCCCGCTGGAGACCGGCCGAGAGATCGTCCGGCGCGCCTTCGACCTCGGCGTCACCCACTTCGACCTGGCCAACAACTACGGGCCGCCGTATGGGTCGGCGGAGGAGACCTTCGGCCGGCTCTTCGCGACCGACCTGGCCGGCCACCGAGACGAGCTGGTCATCTCGACCAAGGCCGGCTACGACATGTGGCCCGGTCCCTACGGCGACTTCGGTTCGCGCAAGTACCTGCTGGCGAGCCTCGACCAGAGCCTGCGGCGGATGGGCCTCGAGTACGTCGACATCTTCTACCACCACCGACCCGACCCCGAGACGCCGCTGGAGGAGACGATGGGCGCCCTCGCCGCCGCCGTCCGCCAGGGCAAGGCGCTCTACGCCGGGATCTCCAATTACAAGGCGCAGGAGACGAGGGAGGCCGCCGCAATCCTTCGCCGCCTCGGCACCCCGCTCCTGATCCACCAGCCCTCGTACTCGATCCTCAACCGCTGGATCGAGCCGGACCTGCTCGATGCGGTTGGCAAGGAGGGGATCGGCTGCATCGTCTTCTCCCCGCTCGCGCAGGGTGTGCTGACCGGCAAGTACCTCGGCGGGATCCCGGAGGGCTCGCGCGGGAGCAGGCGGGGGACGCTGTCGGGCGATGCGCTGGCGGCCGACAGCCTGGCCCGCGTCCGTTCGCTGGGCAAGATCGCCGAGCGACGAGGCCAGACCCTGGCGCAGATGGCGCTGGCCTGGACGCTGCGCGACCCGCGGGTCACCTCCGCCGTCATCGGCGCCAGCAACGTGGTCCAGCTGGAGGAGAACCTGGCGGCGCAGCAGCGGCTCGACTTCTCCCCCGAGGAGCTGGCCGAGATCGACCGCCACGCGGGTTAGCCCGCGGGTCCGAGCCTTCAGCCGAGCTCGAAGATCTTCTGCGGCAGCCGGTGGAGCCGCTCCACCTGGCCGGTGGCGTCGAGGAGGTAGTTGTCGCAGGCCCAGCTGTAGGACCGCGAGGTCGAGAACGCCGGGTGGAGCGCGAAGTACATGTTGGGAGCGATCGGCAGCGTCTCGTCGAAGCGGACCAGGGGCCGCTCGACCATGTCGTAGCCCTGGCCGTGGAAGTGGACCCGCTTCTCCTCCGGCCTCCCGTGGTCACGCATGAAGGCGTTGTAGCGCTCCCAGATCTCGGCCGGGTCGGCGCCCGGTTGGAGAAGCCCGGTACAGAACTCCTGCGCCTCCAGCACGAAGCCCTGCTGCTCGTGCATCTCGGCGGTGGCCTGACCGAGGACGGCCGTGCGACCGAGCTCGCAGTAGAAGCCACCCGGACCGTTGTTCTCGACCAGCAGGCTGAACTGGTCGCCCTCCTTCAGGACGCGGCCCTGGAGGTGGCGGTTGACGATCTGCCCGGGCGACCCCGCCGGCGCGGAGAACGCCAGGAAGAGCCCCTGCTCGCTGCCGCGATCGTGGCCGGCGTGCTCCGCCACCGCCGCCACCTGGAGCTCGGACATCCCCGGCTTGATGGCGGCGAAGGCGGCTTCCATCGCCGCATCCTGCGCCAGGGCCGTCCGGCGCACGAAGGCGAGTTCGTCCTCACTCTTGACCGCCTTGATCGGGTCGACCAGGTCGGAAGCGTCGAGGAACTCGGCATTGGAGAGCGCGCCCCGCTTCAGCCCGTCGACGAGGGCGAACGAGATGGCGGCCGTGCCCAGCATCCCGATGCTCGCACCTCGGTAGCGCTCCAGCGCCTTCGCTGCCAGCTGGGCGTCGTAGCCCGCCGTGTAGTGGGCCGAGGCGTAGCTCGGCACACCCATCAGCCGGCCCACGCCGCGGCGGACCCCATCGCCCTCCGGCGGCAGCTCCTGGTCGAGCCCGAAGGCACCCTGGCCGATCACGGTCATCGGCTCGTCGCGTGGAAAGAGCACGGTGAGCGAGTAGCCATTGGTCGCGGGCAGGTCGGTCAGGTACCTGACGTAACCACCCATGAAATCGTTGTTGGCCTGCGCCAGGAGGACGTCGACGCCGCGGTCCTCCATCGCCCTCCGGATCAGCGCCCAGCGGCGCTCCAGCTCGCGGGTCGGCAGCGGGTGGTTGACGCGCTCTGACATTTGCTAGCGCCGGACCACGTTGAGCATCTGGTCGAGATCGCCGGCCAGGAAATGGCGGATGTTCTCCTCCACCACCGGCAATGCCTCCGCCGGGTAGCCGGCATGGAAGCCCGCCATGTGCGGTGTGACGATGACGTTCTCCATCGAATAGAAAGGATGACCCTCCGGCAGAGGCTCCTCGGCGAAGACGTCCAGCCCCGCGCCGGCGATGGTCCCCTCCCGCAGAGCCTCGATCAGGGCCGGCTCGTCCACGATCCCGCCCCGGGCGACGTTGACCAGGAAGGCGGACCGCTTCATCGCGGCCAGGACCCGGGCGTTGACGATGCCGCGGGTCTGCGGCGTGAAGGGCGTGAGAAGGACCAGGAAGTCGAGGTCGGGGACCACCGCGAGCAACTCGTCCCTGCCCCGCATCGCGGCGAAGCCGGACACCTCCCTTTTGGCCGAGGTGATCCCGATCACGTTCATCCCGAGAGCGCTGCAGCGGGGTGCCAGCTCCTCGGCGATCGCGCCCACCCCCAGGATCCCCACCTTCGCGCCCTTGAGCAGGGTCACCGGGAAGCGATCCCAGCGCCCGGCCACCTGGCTGCGCACTGCCCGGGGCAGGTTGCGGGCCAACGCCAGCATTGACGCCAGCGCCGCCTCCGATACCGATGCGCCGTGCAGGCCGCGCAGGTTGGTCACCAGCACCCCCGCGCGCAGCGCGGGGCGATCGGTGATGCCGTCGACTCCCGTCCCCAGAGCCTGGATCCACTTCAGGTTGGTGGCCTTCTCGAGGACATGGTCGGCGAGCTGGGCTCCGAAGGTCATCAGGATGTCGGCCGAGCCGATGTAGGGATCGACCTTGGAGTGGTGGTCGACGATGTCAACGGTCAGCCCCGGGAACTCGGCAGCGATGCGGTCGCGGTACTGGTTGCGGACCGCCTCCGGAAAGGTCAGCAGGAAGAGCAGGTTCACGCGGGCGGCGTGACTGGCACCAGCAGGTGGGAATCGAACCGCCCGCCGGTCCGGATGACATGGAAGCCGGCATTGCGGGTCTCGCTGTGGGCCATCGACACGACCCCGGGAGGGTACTGCTGGACGTCCCGGCCCTGGACCACCAGCAACAGCTGCTCCCCGGCGGCAAAACGGGTGCCGGACGGCCAGATCTCGATCTCGACCGCCACCGCCTGCCCCGCTTCCAGGCGCTCCTCGCCACGGTGCGTGTGCCAGGGCTGTTCAGGAGTCGAACGCTCCTGGTCGAGCGCGCGGTGGGAGACGCGCAGCCAGCCCAGGGCCACCGGGCCGTCCTCCAACGCGTTCAGAAACGAGAAGGGCACGGCCTGGCCGTCGCGGTCGAGCTTGCGGACACCGACGAAGAGGTCCATGTCGTCCGACCCCTCGGCCTCGACCCAGAGGCGCAGCTTCATCGGTCCCACTAGTTCGGTGTCGCCTTCAAAGCGGTGGGTGAACTCAACCTGGCCGGAGAGCGCGTCGTAACGGGCCTCCGACTCGGTCGCCACCGGCGAATCGACCAGGGCGCCCTCTGCAGCGTCGAGGTAGAGCGGCTGGTATCGGGCCCGGGCCAGGGGCCACTCCCGCTCCGCGCGCACCTCGCCCTGGTAGAAGCGGTCGCGGACCTCGAGCCGGACCGGCGGCCAATCGTCCACCTCGTTCGGGATGTCCTTCAGGAAGCGGTCGAAGAAGTGCCGCAGTCGCTCGACGTTCTCCGGCTGGTAGTAGTACTGCCACTTCTTGCGGCCGTGGACGTCGAGCCACTTCCGGCGCGAGCCGATCCGCTTGAAGCCCTCCAGGGTTCCCCGCGTGTGGAGCCCCTGGTCCGACCAGCTGGCGACGATGTAGGCAGGCACCTCGACCCGGGAGAGGTCGGCCGTCTTGCTCTCCCAGTAGGAGTCCCAGAGCGGGTGCTCCGCGTACATCGTGATCGTGTCCTCGACCCGGCCGGTCGAGAAGGGGACACGGCGGTTCCGCCACATCGGGCCGAAGCGGTTCTCGGGGATGCCCCCGTGGTAGGCCATCTCCCGGTAGCGGTCGCTGACGCCCTCCCAGGGGTTGATCGCGGCCAGGTGCGGCGGCCGCTCCGCAGCGGCGCGCCACTGGACGATCGCGAGGTAGGAAACCCCCGACATCCCCACCTTGCCATTGCTCCACGGCTGCGTACCGGCCCACTCGATGAGGTCGTAGACGTCGCGCGCCTCCTGCTCGCTGTAGAAGGTGGCGTCGCCGTGAGAGTTCCAGGTGCCGCGCGGATCGACGTTGAGCACGGCATAGCCGTGGCGCGTCCAGTAGAGCGGGTCGGGAGCTTCGAACCCGGCGTATTTGGAAATCCAGGCGGGGTCGACACCATGCTTGGGAAAGAGGTCGTACTTGACCGGGATGTGCTTGCCGTAGGGTCCCCAGGCGACGATCACCGGGACCGGCCCCTCGCCCTCGGGTCGGAAGAGGTCGGCGTAGATCTCGATCCCGTCGCGCAGCGGGACCGTCACGTCGTACTCGATCACCATCGCATCGGCATGGAGGACCCGGTGATCGATCGGCGGGCAACCGCCATCCGCCGGCGGCAGCCCGGGCAGGAATTTGGTCTCGAAGGCTTGGTCGGTCATCTCCGGCATCTCCCAGCTGTCCCGCGGTGGCCGCGATCCCACTCTCTCTTGCGGTTGCGACCCGAGGCAAGTATGGTACTCACGACCGTAGTAGGGTGGATGCCTCGGAGGCCTCCCCGGACCACGAATGGCGGTCGCTTGAAGAGGAGGATCGAATGCGCGTCCTGGGAATTAGGCCGGTACTGCCGGCCCTCGGCGTGGCTCTCCTCCTGATGGCCTGCAGCAGTTCCTCGGGTGGCTCCTCGGTGCCCACCCAGACCGGCGACATCAACTTTGGCGTGATCGCGCCCTTCACCGGCCCCGCTGCGCAATTCGGCAAGCTCCTGAGCGCTCCCTGCTACGCGGCCACCGACCTCATCAACGCCGCCGGCGGCCCGCTCGGCCACAAGATCCACTGTGTCCCCATCGACGACACCGGCGACTCCGCCGACGCGGTGCCCAACGTCACCCGAGCGATCGCCACCACCACCAACCTGGACCTCGCCATCGGGCTCGAGAGCAACACCGCGGCGACCACGGTGCCGCTGGTCAACAACGCCAAGATCCCGCTGGTCACCACCAACGGCCTCACCTCCTTCAGCAAGAACAACCTCGACTACTACTGGCGGCTCACGCCCTCTGACGACGCCAACGGCGCCGCCTTCGCGGTCTGGGCGGTCCAGCATGGATACAAGAACGCGGTTGTCGTCTTCCAAAGCGACATCGGGTCGGAGGGCAACCTCCCCGGCCTCCAGGCGGCCCTGCCCAAGCTGGGTGGCAAGCTGGCGATCGATCCGCTGACGATCCCCGCCGACGCGGCCTCTTACTCCAGCGTGGTGGCCCGCGTCATCGCCGCCAAGCCGGATGTCCTGATCTGGTCGGCCGACCCGCAGACGACGGCCACCTTCATGTCCGAGTACAAGCAGCTCAACAACGGCGTCCTGCCGCCGATGGTCACCGCCACCGACTCACTGACCCCGGACTTTTTCGGCCCGGTCTCCAAGGTGGTCGGGGTCGATTACGTTACCAAAAAGATCTTCTTGGTCGGCTCCTCCTTCAGCCAGACGACACCCGCCTTCGACACCTACAAGGCCGCGCTTCTGGCGGACACCAAGACCCATGACATCGCCGGCCCGCTGAGCGCAGTCGGCCCTCCGGCCTCTGCCTATGACGGGATGAACATCGCCGCCCTGGCGATGATCGAGGCCCACAGCACCGTCGGCTCCGTCTACAACAGCTACATCGCGAAGGTCGTGGCACCCCAGTCCGGCGCCGTGGTGGTCGGCAACTATGCCGACGGCAAGAAGGCGCTCGAGGCCGGAAAGACGATCCAGTACGTGGGGGTCATCGGCGCCGTCGTCTTCGACAAGAACCACAATGCGGCGGGCGAATTCGCCGCCAACGTCTTCACGCCGGATGGCAGCGCCAGCCGGGTCGGGACGATCGACGGCGCGAAAGTCCTCGCGCTTCTTGGCTAGAGTCCGATTGGACGGAGCGGGTCGCGGGCAGTCCGCACCCGCTCCCGGATCGGAACCGGGAACCCCATGCACCTACTGATCGAGGCCGTCGGCTTCGGGATCGCGGCGGGCGCGGTGATCGCGCTCGGCGCGGTCGGCTTCTCGGTCCAGTTCGGCATTAGCAACATCCTCAACATCACCTACGGCTCGCTGATGACGCTGGCCGCCTACTTCGGGCTCTTCCTGATCGACCGTGGCGTCAACGCCTGGCTCACGCTCGCCATCGCGGCGCTCCTGGTCGGCGGCGTCTCCGTCCTCTACCACCGGCTCCTGCTGGCGCCGCTGGTGCGAAAGGGGACGCGATCCTTCGCGATCGTGATCGTCACCGTCTCGGCGGGGATCGTCCTCCAGTATGTGATCGTGGCCATCGTCGGCCCGGACGCCAAGAGCTACGGCGAGCAGAGCGGGGCCACCTTCCACCTGCTCGGGACGGTGCTCTCGGCCGGCCAGGTGACGATCATCGTGCTGACCCTGGCGCTGATGCTCGGCCTGCACCTGCTCCTCACCCGCACGACACTGGGGAGAGCGATGCGGGCCACGGCCTCCAACCGGACCCTGGCGCAGAGCTGCGGCATCGCCACCGACCGGATCAGCGACATCGCCTGGTTCATCTCCGGCACCCTCTGCGGAGCCGCCGGTGTCGCCCTCGCCATCACCACGGTCAGCTTTGACTTCTCGCTCGGCCCGCTCTTCCTGATCCCGATGATCGCGGCGGCCGTGATCGGCGGTGTCGGTCAGCCCTACGGCGCCATGCTGGGCGGCCTCATCGTCGGTGTCTCGAGCGAGCTCGCAGGGGCGGTCAGCGACCCTTCCTACAAGGACGTGGTCGCCTTCCTGATCCTGATCATCTTCTTGCTCGTCCGGCCCCGAGGTCTCTTCGGCTCAGCTTCCTCGGCCCGCCGGCTGATGGCATGAAGCCGGCGCGGGAGGCCTGAAGGAAATCGGCGCCTGGGAGTTCTACCTGGTCGTGATGCTCGTCTACCTGGGCACCGACCTGCTCGCCGTCTGGGGCCTCAACCTGGAGTTCGGAGTGGCGGGCGTCGCCAACCTGGCCTACATCGTGGTCGTCGCCGCCGGGGCTTACACCTACGCCGTCTGCACCCTCGGCCCGCCTTCGGGCAACGGCGGCTTTCAGCATTACGTCGGCGGCTTCACCCTCCCCTTCCCGCTCGCGATCGTCGCCGGCTCTGCGGTGGGCGGGGTGATCGGCGTGCTGATCGCTCTCACCGGCCTCAAGCGGCTCCGCCAGGACTACCAGGCGATGGCGATGCTGGTCGTCTCGCTGATGGCGGCCACAGTCGTCAGCGCGGACAAGGGGTTGCTGAACGGCAACGCCGGGCTGAGCCTGCTCCCCAACCCGTTCAGCGGCTGGGACCCGGAGGCGGGCCGCTGGGCCTACGTCGCCGTCGTCGCGCTCTGCTGCCTGATCGCCTGGTTCGTGCTCCGCCGCTTCACCACCGGCCCTCTCGGCCGGACCCTGCGGGCGCTGCGCGACGATGAGACCGCCGCCGCCGCGGCGGGCAAGGACATCGTCGCGCTGCGGCTGCTGGTCCAGTTCGCGGGCGGCTGCTTCGGCGGCCTCAGCGGGGCGCTCCTGGCCGCCTTCATCGGCGGCTGGTCGCCGTCCGCCTGGGTCTACATCGAGACCCTCGCCTTCCTGAGCTGCGTGATCGTCGGCGGCATGGGGAGCGATCGCGGCGCCAGCGTCGGCACCATCGTGGTGGCGATCCTGCTCCTCCAGGGCGTCCAGTTCCTGCCCCAGGTCGAGGGCCACCCGGGCCTCAGCCAGGACTTCGGCTGGATCGTGCTCGGCTCGGCCACCATCTTCTTCATCTGGAACCGGCCCCAGGGCATCCTGCCCGAGCGACGGCCGAAATACGCGGGGCCATGACCGGCGCCTCCGACCCGATCCTCGAGGTCAGCGACCTCAGCAAGCACTACGGCGGCGTGCGCGCGGCGGACGGCGTCTCCTTCAGCGTCGAGCGCGGCTCCATCACCGGCCTGATCGGCCCCAACGGCGCCGGCAAGTCCACGGTGCTGGCCGTGATCGGCGGCTTTGTCCCACCCACCGGGGGCCGGGTTCGCTTTGACGCCCAGGACGTCACCGGCCAGGCGATGCACGTCCTCGCCCGCCGGGGACTCGTCCGGACCTTCCAGCTGGCCCGTGTCTTCGGCAACCTGACGACGCTCGAGAACCTGCTCGTGGCGGCGCCCCACCAGCGAGGCGAGCAGCTCGCGGGACTTGTCGGCGGCAAGCGCGCCTGGCGAGCCCAGGAGCAGGAGCTGGTCGCTGAGGCCAAGCAGACGCTGAGCACGTTCGGGATGGAGGGCAAGATGGACGAGCCCGCGCGCAACCTCTCGGGCGGTCAGAAGCGCGCGGTCGAGATCATGCGGGCGCTGATGATGAAGCCCCGGCTGCTGCTCCTCGACGAACCGATGGCCGGCCTCAGCCCGAGCCTCTCCCGGCAGCTGGAGGAGGTCTTCCTGAAGTTGGTTGAGGGCGGCCTCTCCCTGCTCCTGGTCGAGCACGAGCTGGACACGGTGGACCGGATCTGCGGCAAGGTCGTGGTCATGGCCCAGGGACGGGTCCTCTCGGAGGGGAGGATGTCCGAGCTGCGCCTCCGCAAGGAGGTCCAGGACGCCTATGTCATCGGCTGAGGAGCCGCCGGCCGAGGTCGCTCTGCGGATCCGAGGGCTGACCGCCGGCTACAGCGAGGTGCCCGTCATCACCGAGGTCGACCTCGAGGTTGCCCGGGGCAGGGTGGTCGCCGTGGTCGGCCCCAATGGCGCCGGCAAGAGCACGCTCCTGAAGGCGATCCTCGGTATCGCCCGCGTCCTCGGCGGGAAGGTCGAGTTGAACGGCGTCGACGTCACCGGCGTCCCGCTCCAGAAGCTGGCCCGGCTCGGCATCGGCTACGTGCCGCAGGTGGAGGACGTGTTCGACGGGCTCCGGGTCCGAGAGAACCTGGACATGGGCGGCTACCTCTTCGACCGCCGGCTTCGGGCCGAGCGGATGGAGCGGGCGTTGGAGGTCTTCCCGCAGCTCAAGCCACGACTCAACCGGTACGTCGAGACGCTGAGTGGCGGGGAGCGGAAGATGACCGCGATCGCCCGGGGGCTGATGCTCGACCCCTCGGTCCTGATCCTCGACGAGCCGACCGCGAGCCTCTCGCCTGAGCTCTCGCGGGCGGTGCTGGAGAACCAGGTCCGGGCGCTCGGCGACCTCGGCAAGGCGGTTCTCCTGGTGGAGCAGAAGGCGGTCGCCGCGCTCGGCATCGCGGACTGGGCGTACATGATGGTCCGGGGCCGGGTGGTCATGTCCGAGGCGGCGGCCAAGGTACTCGAGAACCCGGGCATGAAGGAAATCTTCCTCGGGGCGACGGCCCCCGCCGAACGGGGTTCCTAGGCTTTCGAGGGGACGCGGCCGAGAAGCTTCTCCGCGTTGCCGTGGAGGATCTTCTCCCGCTCCTCCTCCGTCATCTCCATCTCTCGGATCGTCCGTAGCTCGTCCAGCGGCCAGGTCTCGCCATCGTCGGGGCCGAACGGGAAGTCGGTGCCGAAGAGGATCCGGTCGGGGCCGAAGAAGTTGAGCGCCACCCGGACCGCCTCCGGCGAGCCGTTGGAGATGCAGTCGTTGTAGAAGCGGCGGAAGTGGTCGATCGCGGGGCCGGTCAGGTCGGGGCCGATCCGCTCTCCCATCCCCAGCTTCGCGTACTCGACCGACATGTTGCGGGCGAAGGCGTCGATCCGGGCCGCGAAGTAGGGGATCATCCCGCCCATGTGATGGGTGACGATCTTGATCTCGGGAAAGCGCTCGAAGACGCCGCCGTACACCAGCCGGCACATCGCCAGTGAGGTGTCGAACGGCCAGCCGAGAACCCGGTCGAGGACCTCCTGCCGGATCCAGGGGTAGAAGTTCGCGTGCTGGGGATGGATCCAGATCGGGAAGTCGAGCGCGGCCGCCCGCTCGTAGAGCGGCCACATCGACTCGTCGTCGAGCGGCTTGCCCTCGATATTGGAAAAGATCAGCACGCCCTTCAGACCCAGCTCGGAGTGGATCCGCTCGAACTCGGCCATCATCGTGGGGTCCACCACCGGCAACACGCCGACGCCCAGGAAGCGGTCCGGTCGCCTGGCCGCAAACTCGGCGATCGACTCGTTCGCGACCCGCACGATGCGGTGGATGTCCTTTCGTTCCATGCCCAGCCAGACCGGCGGCCGGGCGAGGATCAGTACCTGGACGTCGAAGCCGTGCCGGTCCATGTAGGCGATCCGCGCGTCGACCTCGAACATGTGAGGGCTCTGCGACCGCAGCGCGGCCAGCTCGGCGCTCGGCCGAACCTCGGCAAGGGCGTCCATGAGAGGCCTTGGAAAGACGTGGGCGTAGGAGTCGATGACCACGGCAGGTCGATAATACCTGCCATGGTAGTGAGCAAGGTGACGGTTTGAGCGAGCCCTGGATCGGCCGCTCGCTCCGCCGCCGCGAGGACCCGCCGCTGCTCCGTGGCGAGGGCCGCTACTCGGCGGACCCGACCCCGCCGGGGACGCTTCACCTCGTGATCCGCCGCGCTGGCATGCCCCACGGCACGGGCCTCAAGGTGGATCTCGCCGCCGCGCTGGCGATGCCCGGCGTGGCCGGAGCCTGGAGGGCGGGCGAGCTCGACCTGGCCGACGATTTCATGCCCGACGTCAGTCCCCAGCCACCGCCGATCCGGCGTCCCGTGATCGCCTTCGATGGGGTCCGCTTCGAGGGCGACGCGGTCGCGGCGCTGGCGGCGGAGAGCGAGTACCAGGCCCAGGACGCGGCGGACGCGATCGGCGTCGACCTGAGCGAGGCCGCACCGGCTGCGGACGCGCTCGGGAAATCGCGCTTCGAATCGGGCAACGCGGTGGCCGCCTTTGAGGGCGCGCCCGTCACGGTCAGGCAGCAACTGCGGATGGCCCGCATCTGTGGCGCCGCGATGGAGCCACGAGCCGCGCTCGCCGAATGGAAGGAGGATGAGCAGAGGCTCTGGATCCGCGCCAGCGTCGGCGGCGTCCACGTGCTCCGCGACGCGCTCTGCAAGTGCCTCGGCCTCGAGCGCGACCAGGTCGTCGCCATCTCGGAAGACGTCGGTGGCAGCTTCGGCGCCAAGAACCACCCCTACCCCGAGTACGTCGTCGCCGCCGCTGTCAGCCGGCTGCTGAAGCGGCCGGTCAAATGGGTCGCGACGCGCTCCGAGGACGGCCACACCACCGGCCAGGCGCACTCGGCCGAGCTCGACCTCGAGATAGCCGCCGACGCGGACGGGAAGCTGAGAGGCCTGCGCGGCCGGGTCCACTGGCCGGTCGGAGCCTACCTCGGCCGGGGCGCGATGCAGGACGGGAGCATCGCCACCCACATGCTCTCGGCCTACCGACTGCCGGCGATCGAGGTCGAGGTCGAGCAGGCTTACTCCCACACCCCGCCCGCGGCCTTCATCCGGGGCGGCGGCCGCCCGGTCGGCAACTTCGGGATCGAGCGGATGATCGACCGCCTCGCCCGCCGGCTTGGAATCGACCCGATCGAGCTCCGCCGCCGCAACCTCGTCGGCCCGGGCGAGATGCCTTACCGGACCGCGCTCGAGAACGTCGTTTTCGACGGCGGCGACTACCCGCGGCTGCTGGAGGCGGCGATCGCGAAGATCGATGTGCCCGGGGTCCGCGCCCGCCAGCACGCGGGCGAGCCGGTCGGCAGCGGCGTGGCGCTCTGCACCGAGTCGACCGGGATCGGCCTGGCCGAGCCATCGCGCGTCGCGATCCTGCCGGACGGCACCGCACGGGTCTACATCGGCAGCACACCCCAGGGCCAGGGCCACCTGACATTCGTCGCCCAGGTGGTGGCCGACCGCCTCGGCTGGCCGTTGGAGCGAGTCGAGGTGAAGGCCGGGGACAGCCGCGACGTCCCCTTCTCGATGGTGACGGCCGGCAGCCGGAGCGCGCTCGAGGTCGGCAACTCGGTCGCGCTCTCGGCGGCCTCCGCTCGGCGGCTCCTGATCGAGCGCGCCTCGGACCGGCTGGAGGCGGGTGCCGAAGACCTGGTCGTCGGCGTCGAGGGCGTCGGCGTCCGCGGCGTGCCGGAGCGGATGGCGCCGCTGGCCGAGCTGATCGGCGACGGCCTCGAAGCAGCCGAGACCTGGGATTCCAAGTTCCGCCCGTCGTGGGCGTCGAGCTGCCACGCCGCCCTCGTTCGGCTCGACGTCGAGACCGGGGGCGTTGACGTGGTCCGCTACGTGCTCGCGCACGATTCCGGCCACGCCATCAACCCGATGACTCTCGACGGCCAACTCCACGGCGGCTACGCCCATGGCCTCGGCTATGCGCTCTTCGAGGAGGCCATCCACTCCGCCGATGGCAACTTCCTGACCTCCTCCTTCCTCGACTACACGATCGTCAGCGCGCCCGAGCTGAAGGCGGAGCCGGAGCTGATCCACACCGAGACGCACACCGACCACAACCCGGAGAGCATCCGCGGCGCCGGCGAGGCGGGCACCATCGCGGTGCCGGCGGCGATCGCGAACGCGGTCGAGGACGCCCTCTACGCGATGGGCCGGGACGTCTGCATCGACGAGGTGCCGATCACCCCGATGCGGCTCTGGTCGCTCACGAAGAGCTAGACAGCCGCTCGACCAGCGTCTTCTTCGACACCTTCCCGAAGGCGGAGAGCGGGAAGTCCTCCATCAGCTCGAGCCTTTCCGGCAGCTTGAATTTCGCCATCCCGAGGTCCAGTAGGAAGACCGCCAGCTCCTCCATCGTCAACGTCGCGCCGGCCTGGGGGATGACGCAGGCGCACATCCGCTCGCCCAGAACCGGGTCCGGCACGGGCACGCAGGCCACGTTGCGGACCGCCGGGTGGGTGAGGATCAGGCTCTCCACCTCCTCGGCGCTGATCTTCTCGCCACCCCGGTTGACGAGGTCCTTGATCCGACCCTCGACCAGGTAGGCGCCGGAGGGATGCCGTCGCATCAGGTCGCCCGAGCGGTAGAACCCCTCCGGCGTGAACTGGCGCACGTTGTGCTCGGGCGCCCGGTAGTACCCACGCAGCGTGTAGGGCCCGCGGACGGTCAGCTCCCCCACCTCGCCCTCCGGGACGTCATGGCCGTCCTCATCGGTCAGCCGGACCTCGTCGTCGGGCGAGGCCGGCGTACCGACGGTCTCCATCCGGACCACCTCGGGGTCATCGCGGCGGACGAAGAACAGAGTCCCCTCGCTCATCCCGAAGTTCTCCTGCACGAAGGCGTTGGGGAACGTGGTGGCCATCTGCCGCCTCACCTCGGGCTGCAGCCGCTGGCCGCCCGATTGCAGCAGCCGGACCGAGGAGAGGTCGGGGCCGCCGGCGGCCGAGTCGGAGAGCCAGCGGATGTAGAGCGCCGGCACTGCCGCGATGTGCGTGACCCGGTGCCGCTCGACCAGGGGCAGCACCTCGGCGGCCCGGGTGCCCTCGCTCAGCACCACTCGCGCGCCGTGGAGAAGGAAGCCCTGCACGCCGGGGCAGGCGAGCGGCATGTTGTGCGCCAGCGGCGCGACCGAGAGCTGGCAGGAGTCCTCGCTGATGTCCTGTACCGCGGCGGCGACGCGCGAGTTGTAGACGTAGTCGTTGTGGGTGCGCGGGATCAGCTTCGGGATACCGGTCGTACCGCCGGACAGCAGGAGGCAGCAGGGGTCCAACGGGTCCACCGACACCTCCGGCGGCCGCCTGCCCGACCCGTCCGGGCGCAGCTCGTCCAGCATCACGACGTGCTTCAAACCCGGATTGGCCTGCTTCATCTCGGCGCCGAGCTTGGGGTCGCTGCCGAAGTAGGCCACGGCGTCCGACAGCTTCACGAAGTGGTCGATCTCCAGCCGCCGATGGGGCGCCAGGGCGAGGACCGGGATCACCCCGAGCATCTGGAGCGCGAAGTAGAGGTAGAGGAACTCGGGCGCGTTGGGCAGGTGGACGACGACCCGGTCGCGCGGCCGCAGCCCGAGGTCGTGCAGCTTCGCCGCCAGCGCCGCTCGCCGATCGCCCAGCTGGCGATAGGTGATGACTTCGTCGCCATGGAGTAGGGCCACCCGGCCGGCGTGCTGGTCGAAGAGCTCGCCGAAGACCTGGTCGAGTGTCCGGTCCTTCCAGTAGCCCCGCTCGCGGTAGCGCGCCACGAACTCGGGCGGATAGGGGACGACGCCGTCGAGGGGTTCCAGCTCCGCGGCTCCTAGGTGGTCGCCGTGAAGCCGCCGTCGATGACGATGACCTCGCCGTTGACGAAGGGGTTGGAGGTGATGAGGCTCGCGATCGTCATCGCCACCTCGTCGGGCGTGACGCAGCGCTTGAGCGGCGTCAGCTTCGCTCGCCGCTCCATCAGCCCCTGGTAGCTGTCGCCCAGAGCCTGCTCCATCCATTCCCCCACCATCCAGCCCGGCGCGACGGCGTTGACGCGGATCTGGGGCCCGAGCGCCCCGGCCAGCGTCTTGGTCAGGTTGACGACCGCGGCCTTGCTCGCCGCGTAGGGGAACGGCTGCGGACCGGGCCGGAGCCCGACGATGCTGGCCAGGTTGACGACCGCAGCCCGGTCCGACTCCCGGAGCAGCGGCACGCAGGCGCGGGTGACCTGGAAGGTGCCCCTGACGTTGACGGCGAAGACCCGATCCCAGTCTGCCATGCTCAGGCCGTCGAGGTCGCTGGGCGGCGTCGCCACCGTGGTACCCGCGTTGTTGACGAGCGCGTCGAGCCGGCCGAACTCGGCTCTCAGCTCGTCGACCATCCGCAGCACCTGCGCCTCGTCGGCGATGTCGGCCTGGGTGATGAGGGCGCGCACCCCCATCGCCCGGGCCTCGGTCGCCACCCCCTCCGCCGCCTCCCGGCTGCGGCTGAAGTTGACGACGACGTCATACCCCTGGCGCGCCAGCTCCAGCGCGGCGCTGCGGCCGATGCCACGGGCGGCCCCGGTTACCAGCGCGACGGGGCGCCGCGCCTCGCTCACCCGGCCGCCCGCTGCGGCTCCGCCCGCGCCTCGAGCCCGAGCACGCGCTCGGCGTTGCCATGGAAGACCAGCTCCATCACCTCGTCCGAGTAGCCGAGCTCCTCCCACTCGCGGAAGATCCGCTCGTA
This sequence comes from Candidatus Dormiibacterota bacterium, assembly GCA_036794405.1. GTDB lineage: Bacteria > Chloroflexota > Dormibacteria > Dormibacterales > Dormibacteraceae > UBA6019. The sequence continues at coordinate 1,337 of DAIRGV010000047.1, read as the reverse complement.
GGGCAGGCTCGGGTAGTCGCTGCCGAACATGACCTTGTCCCGCAGGCGGCCACGGATGTCACGCTTTAGGCTTTCCGGGAAGTACTTCGGGGCCCAGCCCGACATCTCCCAGTAGACGTTGCCCTTGTGAAGGGCGACCGCCGTCATCTCCTCGGCCCAGGGCCAGCCGGGATGGGCCGCGACGATCGTGAGCCCGGGAAAGTTGGCTGCGAGATCGTCGATGGAGAGGGGATGCGCATGACGGATCTTGGAGCCGAGGCCGCCCGGCAGGCCGGCACCCATGCCGGTGGTGCCGACGTCGATCATCACCGGCACCCCGAGGCCGTCGATCACCTCGAAAAGGGGATGCAATGCCGGGTCGTCGACAGCAAACCGTCCCATGATCGGGTGGAAGTGGAAGCCCATGACATGGAAGTCCTCGACCGCGCGCCGGGCCTCCTCGAGTGCGGCGGCGCCCTTCAGCGGGTCGACCGCGCCCCACGCCTGGAGGATCGTCCCCGGGTGGCGGTCGCGCATCTCGGCGACGTACTGGTTGCTGCAGGGCGGAGCGCCGGTGAAGCTCTCGATGTCGAACGCGACCAGGACCGCCTCAACGCCGGCCGTCTGGAACTCGGCGATGACCTGCTCCTCGTCCTTGCCGACCCAATCGCGTTTCCAGTAGGCGGCCAGGGCTTCGACAAAAGGTCCCTGCGAGGCGATCCAGGTCGCCGTCCCCGGGTAGCAGTGGAGGTCGATCTTTCGCATGACGGGATCAGCCAGCCCCTTCGACAACCTCGCCGCCGCCTTCCTCGGCCGAGCCGGAAAGGTTGGCAAGCTGCAGCAGGCCGGGACCGTAGAGCGCCTCCAGCTCGGCGGGCGCGTCGGCGTAGATGCGCTGGACGAAGAGGTCGTGGCGGATGTAGGCCTTCACCAGGCTCGCCAGCAGCGGCGCCTCGCTCGTCAAAACGTCCCACCGGTGGCCATCCCGGGCGAGGGCCCAGAGGGAGAAGCGGGAGTCCACCACGACCGCCAGGTGGCGTGCCTGGCGGGAGGCGTAGAGCGTCCCCTCGGTGCTGGCGTGGCGCATCACCCGGCCGCGGGGCGGCCGGAAGGGAAGCCGGCCGAAGTGGACGATGACGAACTCGACGCCTTTCTCCGAAGCGCTGTCGACGGCGGCCGCGAGCCCCACCAGCTCCTGGGTCCTGCCGCTCAGGTAGACGCGCGTCCGGGCCTCGGCGATGGCCGCCGCGGCGCGCACGGTGGCGGCCGGGAAGCCGTCGACCCGCGAAACCGGCACCAGCTCCTCCGGCAGCTTCCGCGCGGGAAGGCTTTCCAGGTCTCGGCTCGCCGCCGCGAGC
>DAIRGV010000046.1:0-17457 GCA_036794405.1 Candidatus Dormiibacterota bacterium | reverse complement strand
ATGGAGCCTACGCCGAGATTCGAACTCGGGACCTCTTCCTTACCAAGGAAGTGCTCTACCGACTGAGCTACGTAGGCGCTGACCAGCACACTTCCACTCTGAGTTCTGCCCCTGTATGACATTGCTTCAGGTTAGGGAAGCCGGCGCCTTCCAGATGATACTTACGTCGGGCCCGACCCGACCCGGGGGGCACCTGTCGAGTCGGGGCTTCCTTCAGCGAATCACAGCTCGCCAGCGGCGGTCGGCCAGCTGCCGTATCTTGCCGGTACGCCGATCCGGGTCCGCCCGGCGGCCGGGCGTGAGGCGGCGCTCGACCGTCATCTCCATCGAGTGGCGCCGGCGGTCGTGACCGAGCCGGCGATCCCCTGCCCTGCGATCGTCGCGAGAGCGCCGGCCTCCGGCGATCCGGCGCTCGGCGTTTGCCTCGGTTGCCAGGGAAAGGCTCTCCACCCTGGTGGCGAAGACCTCGAACTCGTCGAGCAACTCGGGGCCGAGATCGGGGAGGATGATGCTGACCGCCTCGAGGAACCCAGCAGCGCGATTCATCGCCTTCACCGCGGCCACCATGAGGCCCGAAGGCCCCAGGACCGACGGCCGGTCCTGGGCCGCCCAGTCAGCGGCTAGTTCGGCGCTCTCCAAGATGCTGTTGAACCGTAGCCGTACCCGCTCGCTTCGATCTTCCAATTGCGGCCTCCTTGGTGCCCGATGGACGCTCCGGTCGCGAGGATAAGCTCTGCCCGCCTCACGGGACGGGTGCGGTGTTTCACTGTTGCGTCGGTATTCAAAACGCAACCTCGCGGGGCTACCCCCGCGCAGCATGCCGCGCCCGTCGCGGCGGCTGCCAACAGTTCTACCAGCGTCAGTCACCCTGTCAACGTCCGGCTTGACAACGGCTCAACGACGTTTCGATGATGCGCCGGCGGCCGCTCAAGTACCCTCGCCCGAGCTGGGTGGGCGTCGCCGGCGGTCCGCTACTACCCTTGGCCGCGTTCCCGACGCAGCCGAAAGGTGGCCTTGGCGGCCTCCTCGTAGCGCATCGTCATCTCCACGTAGCGGTCCGCATCCACCTCCAGATCAGGGTCGTGGCGGCGGTGGCGATGGCGCAGTGCCAGCACCGCGAAACGGCCGCCCCGCAGATAGGGCACCAGGTTCTCAAGCGCGAAGGCGGGGTCACCCCGGGCCACCGGCGGTCACCTCCTCCAGCCCTCGGAAGAGCTCGTCGTCCGACGGGCGGTCGGCATAGTCGGCGCCGACGTAGGTGTAAGGGATTGTCCCGTCGCGCCGGATACCGAAGATGGCCGGTTGGGCGATGTCGTGCTCGGCCGGGTTGAGTACCCCCCATTCCCGGATCACGGCGCCCTCCGGGTCACTCAGGATCGGGAACGGCAGCAGGAGCTTGTCGATCATCGCCTGGTTGTTCTCGGGCGGGTCCACCACGATCGCGGCCACCGCCACGCCGGCGGTCTCGAAGCGGTCCCACATCCTTGCGTACGAGGCCAACTGCCCGTTGCAGTAGGGTCACCAGTCACCCCGGTAGAAGACCAGCACCACCGGGCCCTGGGCGAGGTGGTCGGAGAGCCGCCACGGTGTCCGGTCGGCACCCGGGAGCTCGAAGTCAGTCGCCTGATCCACCGCGTTACAACCCTATTCCGAATCGACGCGCCCGACGGAGGTGTGGACCTCGGCCTTGCCTCGGATCTTGATCGCCGCGGTGAGGTGGGTGAACTGGGCGATCAGCACCTCGCCGGCGTCGAGCCGCTCGGAGTGGTGGGAGCGGGTGTCGCGGCCCCGCGTCAGGCCCATGATCGTGACCCCGTCCTCGAGCGCCTTGACCACGATGTAGTGGCCGGTCGGGAGCTCGAACTCCTCAGCTTCCATTCCTTCGTCCATAGCGCCCATTAACGTTGCCGTTCCCGTTCGGGGCCTTGTTGCGGATCGTTTCCACCCAGGTGACCTTGGCGCCGAAGAGCCCGTCGAGCTCGGCGCTGAGGGCCCCGCCGGCAGCGACATGATATCGATCGCCCGGCGCCAGCACGACCTCGTGGCCGGGAAGCCTGATGTGGAGGAGGACCTCGTCCGGGCCGGGATGGCTGGTCAGGGCCTCCTCCAGCCGCGCCATCCCCACCGGCGTCCCCCGGGGCACGGTCAGGTGGAGCACCTGGCGGCGGGCCACCGGCGCGCAGTCGGGGTCGTCCCAGGTCCAGGCCTGCTCGATGACGACCGACGCCCGTTCGACCTCGGCCTCCAGCTCCTCGCCCTCGGGGCTGGCCGGTCCGTTGGAGCGGTTGCCGGCACGGACGTCCACCTTGCCCGCGACGACGACCATCGCGTCCGGGACGAAGAGCCGGTGGTACTGCTCGTACTGGCGCGGGAAGAGGATCACGTCGATCGTGCCGGTCAGGTCCTCGAGCTCGGCGTAGGCCATGATCTGGCCCTTCTTGGTGACGACCCGCCGCGCTTCGCGGACCAGACCGCCGACGCGCACCTCCTGGCCCTGGATCTCAGAGGTGATCTCCAGTGCCTGGGCGTCGACCAGCTTGGCCAGCTCGCCCGCGACCCGCTTCAGCGGGTGGTCGCTGAGGTAGAGCCCGAGCAGCTCCTTCTCCAGCTTCAGCTTGTCCTCCGCCGACATCGGGCCCTGGATGGTGATCCCGAAGTCCTCGTCGATCCCCGGCAGGCTCTCGCCGTCGAAGAGGCTCACCTGCCCGGACTCGGCGTCGCGGCGATCGCGCTCGGCCGCCCCGTAGGCGCGGTCGAGGGCGGCGAGCAGCCAGGCGCGCTCGCCGAGCGAGTCGCAGGCACCGGACTGGACCAGCGCGTCGAGCACCCGCTTGTTGACCTCGGTGAAGGCGGTCACCCTCCGGCAGAGCTCGGCCAGTGACTTGTAGGAGCCGTTGGCCTCTCGCTCCTGGACGATCGCCTCGACCGCCTTCGGCCCGACGTTGCGGACGGCCGCGAGGCCGAAGCGGATGGCGGCGCCGGAGACCGAGAAGTCGACGCCGCTGACGTTGACGTCGGGAGCGAGGACCTCGATGCCGTGGGCCCGGCAGTCCACGATCGTGGTGGCGACCTTGTCGGCGCTTCCCTGCTCGTGGACCAGGAGCGCGGTCAGGTACTCGAGGGGGTAGTTCGCCTTCAGGTGGGCCGTCTGGTAGCTGATCACGGCGTAGGCGGCGCTGTGCGCCTTGTTGAAGGCGTACTCGGCGAACTTGGTGATCCCCTCGAAGAGCGAGTCGGCGGTCCGCTGGTCGATCCCGTTGGCGGCCGCGCCCTCCAGAAACTTCTCCCGCAGCTTGGCCATCTTGGCCTTGTCCTTCTTGCCCATCGCGGCGCGGAGGATGTCGGCCTCGGAGAGGGAGAACCCGCAGAGCTGGCGCGCGGTCTCCATGACCTGCTCCTGGTAGATCATCACGCCGTAGGTGTCCTTCAGGATCGGCTCCAGCCTGGGATGGAGGTACTCGATCGGCTCCCGGCCCTGCTTGCGGGCGATGTAGGCCGGGATGTTGACCATCGGGCCGGGCCGGTAGAGGGCGATCGCCGCGGTCACGTCGGCGAAGTTCTGCGGCCGCATCTCGGTCAGCATCCGGCGCATCCCGGCTCCATCGAGCTGGAACACGCCGTGGGTGTCGCCGGCGGCGATCAGCTCATAGGCCCGGGCGTCGTCGAGGCCCAGGTTCAAGAGGTCCAGCTCGACGCCCCGGAGCTCGCGCACGAGGCGCACGGCGGTGACGATGATGTCGAGGTTCAGGAGGCCGAGGAAGTCCATCTTGAGGAGGCCGATCTCCCCCACCGCTTTCATGTCGTACTGGGTGATCACGGTCTCCCGGCCAGGCCCGAACTGGAGCGGAGCGTGGTTGACCAGTGCGTCGGGAGCGATGACGACCCCGGCGGCGTGGGTGGAGACGTTGCGGGAGACGCCCTCCAGGTTCTTGGCGACGTCGATCAGCTTGCGGATCCGGGTGTCGGACTCGTAAGCCTCCCGGAACTCGGCTACCTCCTTCAGGGCGTCGTCGAGCGACTTCGAGCGACCCTGCCAGACGGGGACCAGCTTGCTCAGCCGGTCCGCCTCCCGGAGCGGCACGTCGAGGACCCGGCCGACGTCCCGGATGGCCGCCTTGGAGGCCATCGTCGTGAAGGTGATGATCTGGGCCACCCGGTCGGCGCCGTACTTCTCGGTGACATAGCGGATCACCCTCTCGCGGCCCTCGACCGAGAAGTCGCAGTCGATGTCCGGCATGCTCACCCGGTCCTGGTTCAGGAAGCGCTCGAAGATCAGGCCGTGCTGGAGCGGGTCGAGGTTGGTGATGCCGAGCGCGAAAGAGACCAGCGAGCCGGCGGCGCTCCCCCGGCCGGGGCCGGTCGCGATCGCGTTCTGGCGGGCGAAGTTGTAGAAATCCCAGACGATCAGGAAGTAGGAGGCATAGCCGGTCTGGGAGATGACGGCCAGCTCGGCGTCGGCCCTCTCCCGCTGGACCGCGTTCGGCTCCCCGAAGCGCCAGCGCAGCCCGTCTTCCACCCGCTGCCGGAGGTAGGAGTCGGGCGTCATCCCCTCGGGGACGTCGAAGGGGGGCAGCAGGGTCTTGCCGAGGGAGATCTTGACGTTGCAGCTGTCGGCGATGTCGAGGGTGCTGGCGAGGGCGTCGGGCAACTCCCCGAAGAGCCCCTGCATCTCCTCCGCGGTCTTGACGTAGAAATCCTGGGAGCCGAAGCGCCAGCGCTTGGGATCGTCGTAGAGGGCGCCGGTCTGGAGGCAGAGGAGCACGTCGTGCGCCTCGGCGTCGCCCCGCTCGACGTAGTGGAGGTCGTTGGTCGCCGCCAGCCGGAGGCCGAACTCCCTGCCGAACCCGATCAGAGCCTGGTTGACCGGCTCCTGCTCCTCGATCCCGTGCCGCTGGACCTCCAGGAAGTAGTTCTCGGCGCCGAAGATGTCGCGGTAGGTCGCGACCGTCTCCCGGGCTCCCTCGAGGTCCAGGCCGGTGACCTTGGAGGCCACCTCGCCGGCCAGGCAACCGCTCAGCGCGATCAGCCCTTTGGAATGGCGGGCGAGCACCTCCTTGTCGACCCGGGGCTTGTAGTAGAGACCCTCCAGGTGCCCGATCGAGCAGAGCTTCATCAGGTTCAGGTAGCCCTCGCCGTCCCGGGCGAGGACGGTCAGGTGGTGCGGGTCGCGGTCCGTCCTGCCCTCCCGCTGGTGGCGGCTCCGGGGAGCGACATAGAGCTCGCAGCCGATGATCGGCCTGATCCCGGCCTCGAGGCACTCCTTGTAGAAGTGCACGGCGCCATACATGACCCCGTGGTCGGTGAGAGCCACCGCGGGCATCCCCAGCTCGGCCGCCTTGCGGACCAGCCGGTTGATCCGGCCCGCGCCGTCGAGGAGGGAGTACTCGGTGTGGTTGTGGAGGTGGACGAAGCTTTTGGGGGCGTGGGGCATTGCTTTGAAGATCGTGGGTGGCGGGCCCCGCGGCTCGAGAGTTTAACCTAGGGGGCATCGTAAAGCCCCTCCCCCCCCTGGCCGCCGGTCCCGCCGAGATGTCGCATTCCGGCATCCGGGAGATCTCCAACATCGCCATCACCAGGCCGGGTACGGTGCGCCTCGACGTCGGGCAGCCCAACTTTCGGACCCCCGATCACATCGCCGAGGCGGGCCGTCAGGCGATCCAGGACGGGTTCACCTTCTACACCCACACCCAGGGCCTGCTCGGCCTCCGCGAGCGCCTGGTCGCCAAGCTCCAGCGGGTCAACGGCTACGCCGTGACGCCGGAGCAGATCGCCTCCGCCTGCGGCGGGGGCGGTGCCATCGCGGCCGCGATGGCTGCCATTCTCGAGCCGGGCGATGAGATCCTCCTCCCCGACCCGGGCTGGCCCAACTACCGGATGATGCCGCCCTGGCTGGGAGCCCGCTCGGTCTTCTACCCGCTCCGGCCTGACGGCGATTTCCTGCCCGACCTGGAGCACCTGGAGACACTGGTCTCACCGGCGACCCGCGCGCTCGTCGTCAACAGCCCCGGCAACCCGACCGGCGCCGTCTTCCCCCGCCCGGTGGTCGAGGCGCTCGCCGACTTCGCGGTCCGCCACGACCTCTGGCTGATCAGCGACGAGTGCTACGACCAGGTCCTCTTCGAAGGCGAGCACGTGAGCCCGGCGAGCTTCCTCACCGACGGCCGCGTCATCAGCATCTACACCTTCTCCAAGACCTACGCCATGACCGGCTGGCGGCTCGGCTACGCGGTCGGCGACGCGAAGCTCATCGACACCGTCACCAAGGTCCTGGAGTCCACCACCTCGGGGCCCAGCACGATCGCCCAGAAAGCCGCGGAGGCGGCTCTCGATGGGCCCCAGGACTGCGTCATCGAGATGGTCGCGGCGTACGCGCACCGCCGCGATCTCGCCGTCGAACTGTTGCAGGAGGCGGGCCTGCTGGTCAGCGTCCCCCGCGGCGCCTTCTACATCATGGCCGACGTCTCTGCGGCGGGCACGGACTCGCGCGACTTCGCCCTCCGGCTGGTGGCCGAGCGAGGCGTGTCGGTCGCGCCTGGCACGGCCTTCGGAAGGGTCGCCGAAAGGGCGGTGCGGATCAGCCTGGCGAGCTCCGACGAGGACCTTCGGGAAGGCATCGGGCGGCTCGCCGAAGCAGTGAGGGATTGGAGCGCATGATCACCCACATCTACGTCGCCAAGCTCAAGCCGGGCGTCTCCGACGAGCAGCTCACCGCCTGGCTCGAGGCCATCGCCAAGCTGCGGATCGAAGGCATGCTCGAGCTCCGTTCCGGTATCGACCTGGGCCTTCGCGAGGGCAACTACGACGTCGCCATCACCGCCGACTTCACCAACGTCGACGCCTGGCACCGCTACAACGACGACCAGCTCCACAACCAGATCCGGGCCGAGCACGCCAAGCCGATCGTCGAGGCCCAGCAGCGGGTTCAGTTCCAGCGCAGCCGCCATTTCAACGTCGCCGGCGACATCCGCAACGTGACGCTGATAACGCTCAAGGCCGACACCCCGGAGGGGCAGGGAGCGAAGGCTGCGGGGCGGCTCGCGGGTCTCCACTGCCGGGGGATGCACCACATCGACGCCGGCATCGACCTCGGGCTCCAGGAGGGCAACGCCGCGGTCGGGGTGGTCTGCGACTTCGACAGCCCGGAGGAGTACGCCGTCTACGATCGCGACCGGCTCCACAATGAGATCCGGCAGGAGGACATCCTGCCCTTCACCGAGGGCGTCCGGCGGGTGCAGTTCGAGCTCGACGCGGGCAGCTGATTCCCCTAGCCGCCGGCCGCGCGTTCCAGCAGCACGACCGTCTCGATGTGGTACGTCTGAGGGAACATGTCGACGATCGCGGCGCGACGGACCCGGTAGCCGGCGCGGATCAGGAGCGCCACGTCCCGCGCCTGGGTTGAAGGCTCGCAGCTCACGTAGGCGATCCGCGCCGGCCCGAGGCGCATCAGCTCCGCGATCGCGGCCTGCTCGAACCCGGCTCGGGGGGGGTCGGCGATCACCGCCTCGTGCTCGCCCAGCCGGATCTTGCGGAGCACGGTCTCGACCCGGCCGGTCAGGAACTCGACGTTGGTGCTGCCGTTGATCCGGGCGGCCAGCCGGCCGAGGCTCACCGCCCGCGGGTTCTCCTCCACCGCGGTGACGCGAGCCGCCCCCCGCGCGGCGGCAAGGCTCAGGGTGCCGATGCCGGCGTAAAGGTCGAGCACCCGGTCGGCCGGACCGAGCTCGAGCATGTCGAGCGCGGTTCGGTAGAGCACCGGCATCTGCCGGTGGTTGGCCTGCACGAAGGTGTCGTTGCGAACCCGGAAGCGGAGGTCCCAGAGCTCGAGGTCGATCGAGTCGTCGAGCAGCACCGAGTCGGGCAGCAGCTCTGCCGCCCGGGCGCCCAGCTCCTCCGCGGCCGACCCCGGCCGGCCCTCGAACCGCGCCGACCAGAGCAGGCCGGGGCCCGCTGGCTCGGCGGTCAGCAGCAGGTGCTTGACGCCGCGGATCCCGAGCTCCGCCATCGCCTGGCGGAAGGCACCGATCCCGGCCTCGATCCGCCGGTGGTGGATGGGGCATTCGCGAACCGCGATGACCGAGTGGGAGCGCATCTGGTGGAAGCCCAGCTCGAAGGAGCCGTCGGAGCCATAGATGGCCTGGAACTCGCCGCGGATCCGGTAATGCCAGGGATCCTCCATGCCGAGCATCGGCGCGTCCGGCGGCACCCGGAGGCCGGCGCGCGCCCAGATGTCCTCGACCACCTTGCGCTTGAACCGCAGCTGGGCCTCGTAGCGCGCGTGCTGCCACTGGCAGCCGCCGCAGCGGCCGAAGTAGGGACAGCGAGGTTCGACCCGGTCGGGCGACGCCTCCAGGATCGTCTCGGCGGCGGCGAAGGCGGCGCCTCCCCGCTTCCCCAGCGGTCGCGTCTCGACCAGCTCGCCGGGCAGTGCGTAGTGGACGAAGACGACCCGGCCGTCCGCCTCGCGCGCGACCACCGAGCCGCCATGGGCGGGCGACTCCGGCCGGAGCGTCATCGCCGCCAGTACGCGGTCGGGTCGGGGGCGGGCCGGAAACCGGCCGCCTCGACTGCCGCCGCCGCGGCGGTGAAGCCGGCGGCGATCCGACCCGGCTCGTGCGAATCGCTTCCGAAGGAGACCTGCTCGCCCCCCTCCTCCCACCACCAGCGGACCACGCGCGGGCCGGGGCAGAGGCCGCGCACGGGCTCGACTCCACGGGTGGTGTTGACCTCCAGCACCGTTCCCCGCCGGGCCGCCTCGCGGAGGATGGCCCGGTACTCCGCCTCGAAAGCGGCCTCGTCGAGCTGGAGCTGGTCGTGGGGCCAGTAGCGCCGCGCGTAGTCGAGATGGGCGAGGATAGTGAAGGGCTGGCCGCTCCGGGCCAGGTCCAGAACCTCGGCCAGGTAGAGGCGGAAGAGCGTGGTCGCGCTCTCGGCGCTCATCAGCCCGCGCTCGCTGAGATCCCTCGGCAGGCCGTCGATCGTCACGCAGTGGACCGAGCCGAGCACCCGGTCGATCCTTCCCGTCGCGAGCACCGCGGCCGCCGCCTGGGGATGGAGATGCGGCTCCCCGAGCTCGACCCCGCAGACGATCCGGAGCTCGGGGAAGCGCGCCCGGCAGCGGTCGACGCATTCGAGGTAACCGGGGACGTCGAGCTCGTGCTGCCCCTCGTGGACGGCGACGAAGTCGGCGTGGTCGGTGAAGGCGATGGCCGGCAGGCCGATCTCGAGGGCCCGCCGGCAGGTCGCCTCCATGTCGCCCCGCGCGGCGTCCCACGACCACTCGGTATGGACGTGGCCATCGGCGATGGCAGGTGCGGCGGGACTAGCGTTCGAGTCGATCGCGAAGTAGCTCGTTCGCCAACTTCAGGTTGGCGGTGCCGCCCGTCGCGGCCTTGACCTTGCCGATCAGCGCGCCGACCGCCTGCTGCTTGCCGGCCCGGTAGTCGGCGACAGCCTGCGGGTTCTCGGCCAGGACCCGATCCACGATGGCGGCCAGCTCGCCCGCATCCGAGAGCTGCGCGAAGCCCGCCGACGCTTCGATAAAGCCCGTGCCGCCGAGCATTCGGGCCAGGATTTCACGGCCCTGGTCGCGGTTGAAGTCACCCGCCTGGACTCCCTGGAGCAGGGCGGCGAAGCCCGCGGCGTCCGGCGTTCCGCCCGCGTAGCTTGGCAGGACCTCACCGATGATCCAGTTGGCGGCGGGTTTCGCATCAACCCCGAGCGCGATGACGCGCTCGAAGAAGGACGCCACCTCGACCTCCGCCGTGAGCAGGCCGGCGTCGTACTCGGACAGGCCGCTCTCGGCGACAAAGCGCGCCCGGCGCGCCGCCGGCAGCTCGGGCAGCGCGGCGCGAAGCTCCTCGATGTAGGACGGTTCGAAACTCAGCGGCGGCAGGTCCGGCTCGGGGAAGTAGCGGTAGTCTTCGGCGCCCTCCTTCGAGCGCTGCGCCACCGTCCGCTGCTCGGCCTCCGACCAGCCCCGGGTCTCCTGCACCACCTGCCGACCGGATTCCAGCACCACCGCCTGGCGCTTCAGCTCGAACTCGACCGCGCGGAAGAGGGCTCGGAAGGAGTTGATGTTCTTGAGCTCGGTCTTGACCCCCAGCTGCTCGGAGCCGCGGGGCCGGAGGGAGACGTTCGCCTCGGCGCGGAGGTGGCCCTTCTCCATGTCGGCCTCGCTGGCGCCGATCGTCCGCAGCAGCGCGCGCAGCTCAACCGCGTAGTCACGCGCGTCGGCGGCCGAGCGCAGGTCAGGCTCGGTCACGATCTCCATCAGGGGCATCCCGGACCGGTTCAGGTCGACCATCGAGACACCGCCGGAGTGCAGGCTGTCGCCGGCGTGGACCAGCCTGCCGGTGTCCTCCTCGAGGTGGACGCGGGTGATCCGGACCCTTTTGCCAGCGACCTCGATCCAGCCGTTGCGGCTCATCGGCAGGTCGTACTGGCTGATCTGGTACCCCTTCGGGAGGTCGGGATAAAAGTAGTTCTTGCGGTCGAACTTGGTGAACTCCTGGATCTCGCAGTTGAGTGCCAGGGCGGATTTCAGGAGCAGCTCGACCGCCTTCCGGTTGATCACCGGCAGCGTACCGGGCAGCCCGAGGCAGACCGGGCAGACGTTGCTGTTGGGCGGCTTGCCGAGGTAGTCCGTGCCGCATCCGCAGAACATCTTGGAGCGGGTCGCCAGCTGGACGTGAACCTCCATCCCGATGACGGCTTCCCAGTCCGTGGTCACGGCGGTGCTCACAGCGGCGCGACCTCCGCCGTAATGCCGCTGGCCTGTTCGTAGGCGCGCCCGACCTGGAGCGCGAGATCCTCCCGGAATTGCGGGGAGACCACCTGCAGCCCCACCGGCAGGCCGCCGGCGGCGCGGGTCGGGACGCTCAGCCCGGGCAGGCCAGCAAGGTCGGCGCCCAGCGTGAGCACGTCGCAGAGGTACATCGCGAGCGGATCGCCGGTCTTCTCGCCGATCTTGAAGGCGACCGTCGGCGAGGTGGCGCTGACGATCGCGTCGCACGTCGCGAAGGCCTCGTCGAAGTCGCGCTTGATCAGCGTGCGGACCTTCATCGCCTTCAGGTAGTAGGCGTCGTAGTAACCGCTCGACAGCGCGTAGGTGCCCAGCATCAGGCGCCGCCGGACCTCGGCCCCGAACCCCTCCCGCCGGGTGTTCAGGTAGTTCGCCAGGAGCGACTCAGCGCCCGGATCGTGGAGACCGTACTTGACGCCGTCGAAGCGGGCCAGGTTGGAGGAGCACTCAGCGGGGGCGACGATGTAGTAGGCGGCCAGCCCGTAGTCGGTGTGCGGCAGGCTGACCTCGACCAGCTCGGCTCCCGCCTCCTTCAGCACCTCGAGCGCCTCGCCGACCGAGCGCTGGACGCCCTCCTCCATGCCGGCCACCTCGAAGTACTCCTTGGGCAGCCCCAGCCGCATCCCTTTGATGCCGGCGCCGACCCGGCCCAGGTCGAGCGGGCGGTCGAAGCAGGTCGCGTCGAGCGGGTCGTGCCCGGCGATCGTGCTCATCACGGTGGCGCAGTCGTCAACGCTCCGGGTGAACGGCCCCACGTGGTCCAAGCTGGAGGCGAAGGCGATCAGCCCGTAGCGGCTGACCCGACCGTAGGTGGCCTTGAAGCCGACCGCCCCGGTCAGCGCCGCCGGCTGGCGGATCGACCCACCGGTGTCGCTGCCGAGGGCGAAGGCGGCCATCCCGGCGGCCACCGCCGCGGCGCTGCCGCCGCTGCTTCCGCCCGGCACGCGGGTGGCGTCCCAGGGGTTGTGCGTCGGCCAGTAGCCCGAGTTCTCGGTCGAGCTGCCCATCGCGAACTCGTCGCAGTTGGTCATCCCGACGAAGACGGCGCCCGCGTCGCGGAGCCGGGCGACGACGGTCGCGTCGTAGGGGGAGATGAAGCCGGCGAGGATCCGCGAGCCCGCCGTGGTCTCGACACCCCGGGTGCAGAAGACGTCCTTGATCGCGAGCGGGATGCCAGTGAGCGCGTGCACGCCGTCGCCGGCCGCGAGCCTGCGATCGGCGGCCTCAGCCTGCCCGCGGGCCAGAGCTGGCGTCAACCGCAGGAAGGCCTTGACGCCGCCGTCGACGGCGTCGATCCGCTTCTCGTGGGCGTCCAGCAGCTCGACCGCCGAGACCTCCCGGCGGGTCAGCCTGCCATGCATCTTGGCGATCGTGAGGCTGGTCAGCTCGCCGCTCAACCGGGATCGGCCTCCTGGATCGGCTTCACGACCAGGAAGCCGCCGTCCGCCTCGGGGGCGTTGGCGATCGCCGTCTCCTGGGGCAGGCTCGGCCGCGGCTCGTCTTCGCGCATCACGTTGCGCACCTCGACGACCTGGGCGGTGGGCGGGATGGACTCGGTGTCGACCTCACTCAGACGATCGATGTGTTCGAGGATGCGGGAGAGCTGCTCGGAGTAAAAATCCTCCTCGCCATCCTTCAGCCCGAGCCTCGCCAGGAGCGCGACATGGCGCACCTGTTCGCGGGAGAGAGTCACGCCTCGAAGTCTACCGAGTGGCCTTTGCTGCCCTCCCCCAAAACCACCCGCCCAAGGGGGTTCTGGTGCGGGGTTCAGCCTATCTGACGCCGGCCGGGCCGGCCAACTGCCCCGGTTAAGAAGGCGGCGCGGCAGAGCCTCAACCGGGACGGTCGTAACCATCTCCTGATCTTGCTCGCGCGCGCGAGGCGCTAAGATACCAACAAATGTTTGCTCCGCTTTCGACTTTCGGTTCCCCCCTGGCGCACCTGCATGCGGCGATCGACGACTGCGCGTCGGAGCCCGTCGTCGGGTTCTCCGACGCCGCGCTCGTGGAGGACCTCCTCGAGTTGCGCCGCGCGGCCGATCGGCTGGAAGCCGAGTTTGCCCGCCGCCTGGAGCGGTTAGATCGGTGCCGCGGCTTCGCCGCCGAGGGCGCAATCTCCACCGCCTCCTGGCTCCGGCACCGGTGCGGGCTCGCGGGAGCAGCCGCCTCCGAGCGCGTTGGCGTGGCCCGCCACCTGGCCGAGCTTCCCCTGACACAGGCCGCGCTGGCTCAAGGCGAGATCGGCTACGACCACGCTCGGGTGATCACGCGTACCGCCGAGAGCGTCGGTGACGAGGCGATGAGGGGCGCCGAGCACATCCTGGTCGATGCCGCCCACCGCCTCGACCCGGCGCGGCTGCAGGTCGTCGCCGACCACCTCCGCCACTACCTGGCGCCTGAGCGCGCCCTGCGCGATGCGAACGACGCCCACGACCGCCGCGCCCTCTTCATCAGCCCCTTGCTCGACGGCGTCTTCCGGATCGACGGGCAGCTCGACCGCGAAGGTGCCGCCTGCCTCCAGGCCGCCCTCGAGGCGCTGCTCGGACCGCGCGCCGCGGACGACACTCGGACGCCGGCCCAGCGGCGCGCCGACGCGCTCGTCGAGCGCGGGCGGCCCCATGTCACGCTGATCGTCAACCGCGACACGCTGGCCGGGTCGGGCGGCACCACCGCCGCCGAGCTCGACCGCGCGGGCGTCGTTCCCGACCAGACCGCGCTCCGGATCTCCTGTGACGCGGCGCTCTCCGTCGTCACCCTGGACGGAGCTGGCGAGCCGCTGGATGCCGGGCGATCGACCCGGACGGTGCCCCCCAGCCTGCGGCGTGCACTCGCAGTGAGGGACCGGGGCCGCCGCTTCTCGGGGTGCGACCGGCCGGTGAGCTGGACCGACGGCCACCACCTGCGCCACTGGGCGCGGGGCGGTGCGACCAAGCTCCGCAACCTGGTGCTGCTCTGCCGCCGCCACCACCGCCTCGTCCACGAGGGAGGCTGGCGCTTGGACTGGGGCGAGCACGGCGAGCTGGCCGCAGCCCCGCCTTAGCTGGGGAGCGATCCGCCGTACCCGATTGCGCGTAACGCGGGTTCAACCCGGCGTGAGGTACCGCCTCCCCGGCTGGATACTCGGGGCGACGCTGGGCTGCGCCGCCGCCGTGATCGGTGTGAACCTGCTCACCGTTTACGCGGAATGGGGCACGCTCGATCGGACCGGTCCTCCGCCGCGCATCCAGTGGTGCGGCCGGCGCTACTACCCCGGTACGCGCCCCTTGACGGCACAGCAGTTCTCGCAGCTACTGGAGCCACGCAGGTGGACCCGCGTCCTGACAACGCCCTCCGGCGACCCGGTCCTGGCCATCCCGGCCACCGCGAGCGAGAAGGCCGCCTTTCAGACGGACGTCTGCGCGATGGCGCTGGTGGTGAGGGAAGGCTCCGATCGCTATCTCGTCTACCCGCTCAGCGGCGGGCCCTGAGTCGGCGCCTCGACCAGCTTGGCGAACTCGGCCTCGGAGAGGACCGGCACCTTCAGCTTCGCCGCCTTCTCCAGCTTTGAACCAGCCCCGGGCCCGGCGACCACGTAGTCGGTCCGAGCGCTCACCGTTCCCGCCGCCTTGCCTCCCAGAGAGCGGACGAGGGCCTCGGCGTCTGGGCGTGTCATCGTCTCCAGGGTGCCGGTGAAGACGAAGGTCTTTCCGGTGAAGGGGCCTTCGTCCCAGGGGGCGGCCTCTTGCGGCGCGACGCCGACGTCGAGCAGGTGTTGGACCAGCTCTCCCCCATGCCCTGCGAAGAAGTGGCGGATCTCGGTCGCCATGCTGGGGCCGACGCTCTCGACCGCGCGCAGCTCCTCCTCCGACGCATTGCGAACCCGGTCCAGGCTGCCCAGCTCGGCCGCCAGCACCTCGGCTGTCGCCTCGCCGACCTGGGGGATCCCGAGGGAGTAGAGGAAGCGCGCCAGCGTCGGGTTCCGAGCGCCGGCGAGGCCGGTGACCATGTTCTCGGCCGACTTCGGCCCGAAGTGCTCGAGCTCCTCCCACTGCTCGGCCGTGATCCGATACAGGTCGGCCGGTTCCTCCGCCAGCTTCCTCTCCAGGACCTGCTCCACGGTCGAGTAGCCGAGGCCCTCGATGTTCATCGCCAGCCGGGAGGCGAAATGGCGGAGGCGCTCCATCCGCTGCGCGGGGCAGAAGGGGTTGATGCAGCGGTGAGCGATGTAGGGCTCCTCGCGGACGACCTCGCCGCCGCAGACCGGGCAGCGCGCCGGCATCCGCCAGCCTGGCTTCGGGTCCTTGACGGAGACGATCTCGGGGATCACGTCCCCGGCTCGCCGAACCACGACCGCGGCGCCGACATGGATGCCCTTGGCGTTGACCTGCGACTCGTTGTGCATCGTCACGTTGCGGACCGTCACGCCGCCGACGATCAACGGACGGATATGTGCCACCGGCGTCAGGACGCCGGTCCGGCCGACGTAGACGGAGATCTCCTCGACCACGCTCTCTCCCTCCTCGGGGGCGTACTTGTAGGCGATCGCCCAGCGCGGGCTGCGGGAGACGAAGCCGAGCTCCAGCTGCTGATCGTGGCGGTCGACCTTGAGCACCACCCCGTCGATCTCGTGAGCCAGCTCCTGGCGATGGTCATGCCAGTCCCGGTGGAAGGCCATGACCTCCTCGATCCCAGCCAGCCGGCGGCGGTGAGGGTTGACCCGGAACCCCATCTCCTCCAACCCGTCGAGCACCTCCCATTGGGACCGCGCGGTGCCGGCCGGATCGAGCGTGTACATGAAGGTCTGCAGGTTGCGCGAGGCCGTCACCTTGGGGTCGAGCTGGCGGACGCTCCCGGCGGCGGTGTTTCGGGGGTTGACATACCGCTCCCGCCCCGCCGCGGCCACTTGCTCGTTGAGCAGCTCGAACGCCTCCAGGGGAAAGTAGACCTCGCCGCGAACCTCGAACTCCTCGGGCAGCCCGCGCAGCGGCCGGAGCGAGAGCGGGACGCTCTTCAGGGTGCGGATGTTCGCGGTGACGTCCTCGCCGGTCATCCCGTCGCCGCGGGTGGCCGCCCGGACCAGGCGGCCGCCGGAGTAGGTGAGGCTGATCGCCAGGCCGTCGATCTTCAGCTCGCCGACGTAGACGACCTCGTCGCCGACGACGGCGCGGACGCGCTTGTCCCAGGCCCGGATCTCCTCCTCGTCGAAGGCGTTCTGGAGCGACAGCATGGGCGATCGATGGCGGACCTTGGCGAACTGCTCGCCGAGCTGGCTGCCGACCCGCTGGGTCGGGCTGTCGGGCGCCACCAGCTCGGGGTGCGCATCCTCCAGCTGCCGCAGCTCGAGGTAGGCCGCGTCATAGCTCGCGTCGGCGACCTCGGGCCGGTCGAGCACGTGGTACGCGTAGTCCCAGCGCCGGACGATCTCGCGCAGCTCCTCCGCCCGCGCGGCGGGCCCGTCGCTCACAGCTTCTCCAGCTTCGCCAACGTTCCGGAGAGGATCTTGAGACCGGCCTTCTCGAACTTCACGACCAGCTCCTCATCGGTGCGCGTCAGCGTCGATTTGATGACGACGCCGTCGCCGAAGCTCGGATGCCGGACCCTCTCGCCACCCGAGAAACGCTGGACTGGCGGGGCCGCCGGCGCGGCCGCGATCTGCCGCTCCAGCAGCCGCTGCCGGTACTCGTGGCGGGGCGGCGGGGCGGCGGGGGCGCGACCCTCCCGCGGAGCGCTGATCAAGGCCTGCGGGATGTCTCCGAGAAACCGGCTCGGCATGCCCGCGGCGGCCTGGCCGAAGATGTGACGCCGAAAGGCGCAGGTGAGGTAGAGCCGGTCACGGGCCCGTGTGATGCCGACGTACATCAGCCGCCGCTCCTCGTCGATGCCGCGGTCCTCGTCGAGCGACCGCTGGTGGGGCAGCAGCCCCTCTTCGAGGCCTACCAGAAAGACGATCGGGAACTCCAGGCCCTTGACCATGTGGAGCGTGATCAGCGTCACGCCCTCCTCCTTCTCGTCATAGCTGTCGACATCGGAGGTCAGCGTCACCTCGGCCAGGAACTCGTTCAGGCCGTCCACCGGGTCGAGCGGGTCGAACTCCTGCGCGTAGCCATGCAGCTCGGCCAGGTTCTCGATCCGTGCCTCGCCCTGGGGGGTGCCGTCCTCGAAGTGCGCGCGGAGCTGCATGACCTCGATCACGAGGTCCACCAACTCACTCGGCCGGAGTGCCCCGACCGAGGCCTGGAGTGACTTCAGCTGCCGGGTGAAGTGCTCGATCGGCGCCAGCGAGGGCTTCGGCACGCCCGCCTCGGCCGCCCGCTCGAGGGCCGCCATGACCGGCAGGTCCCGCGCTCGGGCGAAGGCGATCAGGCGGTCGACGGTCACCTGGCCGATCTTCCGCCGGGGGACGTTGACGACGCGGGCGAAGCTGACCGTGTCGGCCGGGTTGGCGAGGATCCGGAGGTAGGCGAGCAGGTCCTTCACCTCGCGCCGCTCCCAGAACTTCACGCCGCCGACCAGGCGGTAGGGGATCCGCCGGCGGACGAAGACGTCCTCGAAGCCACGCGACTGGGCGTTGGTCCGGTAGAGGACAGCGAAGTCCTTGTATTTGCGGCCCTCGATGCGGCGGAGGCGGTCGATCTCGTCGGCGACGAACTCGGCCTCCTCGATCTCGTTGTAGGTCTG
>DAIRGV010000045.1:4901-17919 GCA_036794405.1 Candidatus Dormiibacterota bacterium | reverse complement strand
GGCAGGTTGAGGACGTCGCCCTTGGGCGTGAAGACGAAGACCTCGTCCTCGAAGATGTCGACCTTGACCGCGTCGACGAACTGCTCGGCGTCGAGCACCTCCTTCTGCCACTCCATCAGGAGCCGGAGCCAGCCGAACCGCTCGTCGAACTTGGCGCCGCCCTTCGCCTGGGCCGTCTGCCCGGAGGGGCTGCCGCCCTCCTTGTAGGTCCAGTGGGCGGCGATCCCGTACTCGGCGAACCGGTGCATCTCGTGGGTCCGGATCTGGATCTCGATCGGGTCGCCCGAGTGGGAGATGACCGTCGTGTGGAGGGACTGGTAGCCGTTCGACTTGGGCATCGCGATGTAGTCCTTGAACCGCCCCGGCATCGGCTTCCAGAGCGAGTGCACGACGCCGAGGACGCCGTAGCAGTCCTTGACCGAGTTGACCAGGACCCGAATCGCGAGCAGGTCGTAGATCTCGGCGAAGTCCTTGAGGTCGCGGTTCATCTTCTGCCAGATCGAGTAGGCGTGCTTGGGGCGTCCGGAGATGTCGGCGTCGATCTCGATCTTCTCGAGCTCGGCGGCGAGAATCTCGCGGAGGTCGGTGACGACCGTCTCGCGGTCCTTCCGCTGCCGGTTGATGCGCTTGACGACGTCCTTGTAGTCGTCCGGCTGGAGGTAGCGGAAGGCGAGGTCCTCGAGCTCCCACTTGATCTGCCAGATGCCCAGCCGGTGGGCGAGCGGAGCGTAGATGTCGAGCGTCTCGCGGGAGATCTTCATCCGCTTCGGCTCGGGCAGGAACTCCAGGGTCCGCATGTTGTGGAGGCGGTCGGCGAGCTTGATCAGGACGACGCGGATGTCCTCCGCCATCGCCAACAGCATCTTCCGGATGTTCTCGGCCTGGTGCTGCTGCTCGGAGCGGATCGAGATCCGGCCCAGCTTGGTGACCCCCTCGACCAGCTTGGCCACCTCAGGCCCGAACTCGACCGTCAGCTCCTTGGCGGTCAGCTCGGTGTCCTCGACCGTGTCATGGAGGATCGCGGCGATGATGGTGGCGGCGTCGAGGTGGAGCTCGGCCAGGATGCCGGCGACCTGGAGCGGGTGGTTGACGTACTCCTCCCCGGAGAGGCGGCGCTGGCCGGTGTGGGCGGCCGCGGCCCGCAGGTAGGCCTTTTCGACCAGAGCGCGGTCTTCGGGAGGCAGGTGCTGGGCCACCCGGAGCAGCTCGGAGACGGTCACCGCTCGGTGCTCCAGGCCACGCGTGAAGCTTACCCACGGATTCGGTGGCCAATTCAGAAGGGCGCCGGTAGAATTGGCGCCGCCATGAGGGGCCGAGGGCTCAGCCTTCAGCTTGGCCTCTTCGCAGGAGCCGGTCTGGCCATCCTCGCGGGGGCCAGCTTCAACATCCAGGGATACCGGGGCGAGACCGCCCTGCTGGCGATCCTGGCCGGCATCGCCGCGTGGGCGGCGGGGCTCCTCTACCGGCAGTGGAAGATCGCCGTCTGCCTGGGTCTGCTCGCGATCGCCTTCACCGCGGTGGAGGTCCACTTCGCCCCCGTCGCCTTCTTCGCCATCAACACGCTGGGCCTGCTCTGCGTCCTCCTCGGCGGCGTTCTCAGCGCCGTCGCCTACGAGCTGGTCACCGAGCAGATGCGCACCCGGTTGCGAGAGGTGGAGGCGCTCAACGGGGAGCTGCAGGAGCAGCACCGGATGTTCCTCGCGGCCACCGAGGACCCGAGCCTCAACTACGGTGACCTCGCCGCCCTCTCGGCGAGCACCGCTCGCCAGGTCGGCGCCGAGTTCTGTGCCTACTACCTGGTCGCGGCGGACGGCCGCCAGTACCTGCCGCAGCTTCCCGGCGCCGGGTTCAACACCGGGCGGCCCCAGCCGCTGATCCCGCGGCAGGAGGGTGGCGACCCGCTGATCAACCCGCTCGCAGCCAACCAGGAGTTCTACGCCGAGGACCGGGACCGGCTCTCCCACGTCGCCCGCCTCTTCACCCCCGGGCTGAAGCTCGGGAACGTGCTCGTCGAGCCGATGCTGATGGCCGGCCGGCTGGGCGGTTTCCTCGTCGTCGGGAACAAGCACGGAGGCTTCGACCCGGACAACCGGCGGCTCGCCCAGACGCTGGCGATCCGGGCAGCGATCCACTTCGGCAGCCAGAGCGCCGTTTCCCAGACCAAGGAGGAGCTGACCCGCTACTCGATCCTCAACGAAATCGCCAAGCAGGCCTCCGGCCTTGGCTTCGAGGAGGTCATGCGGCTGGTCGTCGACCGCGCCCGAGAGCTGGTGCCCTACGACTCGGCCCGGGTGGCGACCTTCGAGGCCAACGGCACCTACCTGATGGTCGGCGGCTCTCCGATCGCATCCGAGCTCGCCCGGAGCCCTCTGGCCGAGGTGAAGAACGAGGGCAAGACCGTGATCCGCCGTCTCCTCACCCGCGCCGACGGGCTCTTCAGCGGCGTCGACCCCGGCTCCGACGGCGCGCAGGTGGCCGAGGCGCTGGCACCGATCACCGGCCGCGACGGCGTCTTCGGGGCGCTCTGCCTCGGCCGGACCGGCGGGATGGGCTTCGGCGACAAGGACATCCCCGCCCTGCAGGAGCTGGGCGCCATCGCGGGGGTCGCGGTGGAGAACTCGCGGATCCTCCAGAAGGTCTCCGGGCAGGCGGTCAAGGTCACCTCGGCGCTCGACTCCCTGAGCGAGATCTCCCAGGCCTTGACCACCACCACCCAGGGCACGGCCGCGCTCGAGCAGAAGACGCTCGAGGTCGCCGCCCGCCTCGGCAGCGGAACCCACGCCCTCCTGACCCAAACGTCGGGCGACGGCCGCAACCGCGTCATCGCCGTCCTCGGCTTCCCGCCCAGCCTGGTCGGCACCGAGATCAGCAACGGCCAGGGCGTGATCGGCGCGGTGGCGCTCAGCCGGCAGCCGCTGGCGATTCCCGACGTCGCCGCCTCCTTCGACATGGCGGCGCCGCCCGACCTCGCCGGCGCCGGCCTTCACGGGGCGCTCTGCGTTCCCATCCAGAGCCAGGACTCGCTCTGGGGAACTCTTTCCGTCTTCAGCCCGCAGAAGCACGAGTGGAGCGAGGACGACACCCGGGTCCTCTCCACCCTCGCCAACCAGGTCGTCGTCGCGCTCAACAACGCCGAGCTCTTCGACTCCAGCAAGAGGATGATCTGGGAGCTCGGCAACCTGATGGACGGGCTGACCGCGGTCACCTCCACGCTGGAGATCAATGAGGTGCTGCACCAGGTCCTCGCCTCGGTCGCCACGGCCGCCGAGGCCCAGATCGGGGTCCTGGCGCTGGAGGAGGACAAGAAGCTGGTCGTCCGGGCGGCCAACGGCACCGACATCGACACCGGGCAGCGGCTCGCCCTCGACCTCGGCGGCGAGATCTGCCAGGAGGTCTTCGGGACCGGCAAGCCCTTCATGCACTACACCGACAAGCCGGGCGCGGCGTCCGGCCCGCTCGATCCCCGGGCGGTGCTCTGCGTCCCCCTGATGCTGCGCACGGCGCCGATCGGCGTCCTCTTCCTCGCCAACTACGTCCAGGGCAAGCCCTTCAGCGAGGACCACCAGCGGGTTGCCACCGAGCTCGGCGCCCAGGCCTCGGTCGCGATCGACAACGCCCGCCTCTTCGAGGAGCGCGAGCTGGTCGTGCTGGAGTCCCTGAAGGCGATGGCGCAGCTCGTCGACGCCAAGGACCGCTACACCGCCGGCCACTCCAGCCGCGTCACCCAGTACTCGCTGACGATCGCTCGCGAGATGAAGTACGCGACCGGCGACGAGGGCGCCTGGAAGCGGCTCGAGCAGGGCGGGCTGCTCCACGACATCGGCAAGATCAACGTCCCCGACGCCATCCTCGGCAAGCCGGGCAAGCTGACCGACGAGGAGTTCGACATCCTGAAGCGGCACCCCGTGGTCGGCTACGACGTGCTCAAGAACCTGCACATGCTGACCGACGAGCTGGTGATCGTCCGCTCCCACCACGAGCGCTACGACGGGCGAGGTTACCCCGACGGCAAGAAGGGCGACGAGCTCGCGATCATCGCCTGGATCGTCGCCGCGGCCGACGCCTTCGACGCCATGACGTCCGATCGGCCCTACCGCAAGGGGATGCCGATCGAGGTCGCCCTGGGCGAGATCGCCAAGTGCCGCGGTACCCACTTCCACCCGGCGGTGGCCGACGCGGTGCTGGAGGCCCATGAGAAGGGCCTCTTCAAGATCATCCCGCAGGAGTCCCTCTTCCTCGACGCGCCGGTGGTCGGCGCCTTCGAGAACCCGACGGCCTAGGGACCCGCGAGCCAGGCGCAGAAGTTCGCGCCCGGGTTGCGCCAGCTGCGGGTGACCCGGTAGCCGGCCGGGATCGGCGGCGGCTGGTCGCAGTAGTCGACCGCCAGCACCGGTCGACCGGGAGCGGGCGGGTAGGCGAGGCCCGGCGGCAGCGCCCAGAGCCCGATGTGGTCGACGGCTGGCGGCAGGAAGGCGAACGCCTCGCCCCCGGGTGCGTAGTAGGCGGCCTGGGGGGCGAAGTGGCGGTGCCCGACGACGTACTCCGCGCCGGCCGCGTCGGCCGCGGCGAGCAGCTCGGGTGTCGGCGGCTTGAGCGTGTCGTAGCGGAGATCCGCGTAGGCGGCCAGGCCGAGCGAGACGAGGACTGCCGCTGCGGCCGCGGGGAGCACCGCCAGGCGCGGCAGGGAGTCGATCGCCACCGCCAGGGAGAGCAGCAGCGCGGGAACCGCCGGCGAGAGGTAGCGGGCGCTCAGCGTGGCGCTGAAGACCCCGATCAGCAGCGGCAGGCCGGCGGCGCAGGCAAGCAGCAGCTGGACCCGCCGCGGCGCGCGCAGCACCCCGTAGAGGGCGGGCAGGGCGAGCAGCAGGCTGGCCCGACGGCCCCAGGGGTCGTACTCGGCACCGCCGAAGAGGAGGCCCGAGATCGAGTACAGCTCGTGGGTGTTCAGGCGCTCCTGCCAGGACTGGTCCGGATAGCGGAGGAAGACCGGCAGCTGCTGGAGGAGGAGCGCCAGGCCGGGCAGGAAGAGCAGGCCCGCGACGGCGACCGCAACCGCGGCGATCCGGTAGTGGCGGCGGGCCAGGAGGAGGAGAACCAGGCCGAGGCTCGTGAAGGCCGCGAAATACTGGACGTAGGCGCCGGCGGCGAGGAGGACCCCGAGGCCCACGCCCCAGCGCAGCCCGGGACGCTCCGGCAGGCTGGCCGCGGCGAGCAGCGCGGCGGCGCCGAAGAGGGCGAGCCAGGTGTACATCCGAGCCTCGCCCGACTCGTAGGCGAGGAAGGGTGAGGTGGCCAGCAGCAGGCCGGCCACCCAGGGCCGGCGAAGGCCGAGGCGGTGGCCGGCGAGCCAGCCGAGCGGGACACAGGCGACTGCCGGCAGCCAGCTCAGGAGCCGCGCCTCGACCGGAGTCGAGTGGGGCCAGGCCCAGAGCAGCAGGAAGTAACCGGCGGGATGGACCTCGTGGGCCGCCAGCAACCGGATCACCTGGGCGGCCGGGTGGCGCACCAGCAGCACGCTGACAGCCTCGTCACGGCCCATCGGGTGGAGGCCGAGACCGACGCCGAAAAGGGCCGCGCCGAGGAGCGCCAGGACCGCTGCGGCGCGGTGGCTCGGCGGTGACCACTGGCTGTGCGGCTGCATCGGTTGGAGCCTACGCATTTCCCGACTTCATTCACGGCTCAGGCTGATGCGTTACTTTTCCTTGCGAGGACATGAGGCTCAGCCCGGGTATCCGCCTCCTGCCTCTGCTGCTGATCCTCCTCACCGTCGGGGCCAGCCAGCCGCCCTTCACACTCCGCGCCCGGACGGCGAGTCCGCTGGTGGGCTTCACCTTCATCCCCGACCGGGCCGTCGCCGCCGGCTTCGAGCCGAACGCGGCGCTCGCCGAGCTGCTCCACCGGCTGCACCCCGACCTGGTCCGGATCCCGGTCTACTGGGATTCGGTCGCGCCGGTCAGCGGCTCGCTCGACTTCGCCGCCGTCGACCGCCTGCTGGCGACGATCCGTCAGTACAACCTGCGCCGCCACCACACGCAGGTCATCCTGGTCGCGGGTGTCCGCAACCTGGCCTGGCCGGAGATCCACCTGCCCTCCTGGGTCGACACCTCGGCGGGCCTCGACGTGGGGCGGATCACCGGCTCCGCCGCCTACCTCGACTACCTCGAGGGCTCCGTCCGGCGCTATGCGATCAGCCCCCTGCTCTACGCCTGGCAGGTCGAGAACGAGCCGCTCGACAGCACCAACCAGCTCCTCGGCGAGGTGGCGATCGACGGCGGCCGAGTCGCCGGCGAGGTCGCCCTCCTGAAGGCGATCGACCCCGTGCACCAGGTGATCGTCACCACCTACAACTCGGCCAGCGTCTCGCTCGACCTGGAGGCAACCGGCAGGTTCGCCTGGTTCTTCAACCTGCTGCCGGGACCCAAACCGGCCGGGCACCCCCGGCCGGCCCTCGACCTGGCGGACATCCTGGGGCTCGACGTCTACGTCGACACGCCTTCCACCCCCCTCGAGGAGGCCAGCGTGACCGAGCGGATCGGCTGGAAGGCGGCCTCCCTCACCTACTGGGCGAACGAGGCGCTGCTCAGTGGCAAGCAGGTCTGGATCACCGAGATGCAGGGGTCGACCTGGAACGGTGATCCCGGCTTCCGCCAGGAGGACCTGCTGGAGAGCGCCCAGCAGTACTCGGGAACCGGCGTCGGGGCGGTCCTGCTCTGGGGAGTCGAGGACTGGCTCAGCTCCCCCGACTGGATGCGAACCGGGCAGGCGGCGTTTCAGACTCTTCGGAAATGAACCCCCGGCACGCCCGCTGGTGGCGTGCCACGGCCCTCGCGGGACCGGTGCTGGCCGCCGCGGCGCTGGCCGCCTGGGGGATCGGCTTCGGGCTTCCCTTCGACTTCCGGCCGGACGAGGAGCTGCTCGTCGGCCGGGCCGTCCAGATGGCCGTCGCCCATAGCCTCGACCCGCTCTTCTACATCTACCCGCCACTCGGCCTCTACCTCTTCGCGGCCGCCGAATGGCTGCTCGGCGTGGCCGCACCCGGCCGGCTCGGCCCCGCCACCCGGGTCGACCCCGCGCTCGAGTACCTGGTCGCCCGCACGGTCTCCGCGCTCGCCTTCGCCGCCGCGACCGGCCTCATCGGACTGGCGGGGCGAGCGGCCCACGGCCGGCTCGGGGGGCTGGTCGGCGCAACCGCCTTCGCGGTTGCGCCGCTCGCGGTGCAGAACGCCCACTTCGCCCGCGTCGACCTCTCGGCCACCGCTCTCCTGGCTCTCGCCCTCTGGCTCGGCGGGCGGGCCCGAGACCGGCGCGGCTGGGCCACCGCCGGGGCCGCCGCGGGGCTCGCGGGGGCGACCAAGTACACCTTCGGAGTCGTCGTCGTCTACCTGCTGGTGCTGGTGCTGACGGAGGCCGCCGACCGCCGGGCCCGGGCCCTGGCGATGGTCGCCGGCGCGCTTGCCGCGTTTGCTCTCGCCTTCTTGCCGGCGGGGCAGCCGGCGCAATTCTGGGAGGGGCTTCGCTACCTCGGCGGGAGGAGCCTGGAAGGCTCCGGCGGGCTGGCCATCGGCTTCCTCTACCACCCCACCGTCAGCCTCCCGGTCGGGCTCGGCGCCGGCGCCTACCTTCTCTGCCTGGCCGGCGTCGGGGTCGCTCTCTGGAAGCGCAGCCGGGAGGACCGGGCGCTGCTCGCCTTCCTCGCCGCCTCCTACCTCGCGATCGGGTTCAGCCACGAGGTCTTCATCCGCTACACGCTGCCGCTCCTGCCGGCACTCTGCCTGCTCGCGGGGGGCGTCGTCCGGCTCGCCGGTGAGAGCCGATCCCGCGCCGCCGCGGCGGCCGCGGTCGCCGCCGCCCTGCTGATCCCCTCCCTCGCGGCGTCGGTGATCTCCGACCGGCTGCTCGGCGCGACCGACACCCGGGTCCTCGCCGCCCGCTGGCTGGACGCCAATGCTCCGGCCGGCAGCGAGGTGCAGATCGACTCCTACTGGGCGCAGCCCCTCTACGACGCCGGGGAGCTGCCCGCCCGGCCTCTCCACCCCCTTTACCTGGCGGGCCGGGAGATCCCCGACAGCTTTCAGCTGGGGCTCAACACGACCCGGTTCGCCGTCAACCGGCCGGGGACGCCCTGCTACCGGTTGAGCGTGTCAGCGGCGCCCCACCAGGCCCCGCCACCGGCGGTCGCGGGTCAGGTGGTGGCCACCTTCCTGCCCTACCGGGGGACGCCGCCCGCGGCTGCCGTCTACGACCCGCTCGACTCCTTCTACCTGCCGCTGGCGGGATTCGGGAGCCTGGAACGGCCGGGACCGAGCATGGTGATCAGCCAGGGCTGCTAATGCGCTAGTAGGACCGGGCGAAGATCGCCACCGTCAGGGCGGGTTGGTCGCACCAGATGCACCGATCGCCGTATTCGCCCTCCACTTCGAAGGGCTTGTTCCGGGTCGTCACGCCGACCTCCTCCTGCAGCTCCGCCTCGCACTCGGCGCGGTCGCAGAAGGGGGCCCAGGCGAAGCCGTTGCCGGCGCCGAAGATGTCCTTCAGCTCCGGCCGCGTACGCGGCCGGAAGGTGTGCTCCTGGCGGAACTCGAGCGCCCGGCGGAAGAGGCGGTCGTGGAACTCGTCCAGGAGCCCCACCAGCCGGTCGGCCAGGCCCGCCACTGGGACCGGCGTCTTCTCGCGGCTGAGGCGGTCGGCCACCGTCACCTGCCCCGCCTCGATGTCGCGCGGGCCGACCTCGATCCGGAGCGGCACCCCGCGCACCTCCCAGTGCGCGTACTTGTTGCCCGGCCGCTCGTCCCGCCAGTCGACCTTGAACCGGATCCGCCCCTTGAACGAGGCGGTCAGGGGCCGCAGGAACTCCTCCACCAGGCGGCGGGACTCCTCGTCCCGGAAGATGGGCACGATCGCGACCTGGACGGGCGCGATCCGGGGCGGCAGGACGAGGCCGCTGTCGTCGCCGTGGGCCATGACGAGGCCGCCGATCATCCGGGTCGACATGCCCCAGGAGGTGGTGTAGGCCAGCTCGCGCTGGTTCTCACGGTTGGTGAAGGCGATGTCGTAGGCCCGGGTGAAGTTCTGGCCGAAGTAGTGCGAGGTGCCCGCCTGGAGAGCCAGCCCGTCCCGCATCATCGCCTCGATGCTGGTCGTGTACTCCGCGCCGGCGAACTTCTCCCCTTCCGTCTTGCGACCCTTGACGACGGGGATCGCGAGCCAGTCCTCAGCCAGCGCGCGGTAGTTCTCGAGGATGGCGAGGACCTCCTCGCCCGCCTCCTCCCCGGTCGCGTGGAAGGTGTGGCCCTCCTGCCAGAGGAACTCCGACGTGCGCAGGAAAAGACGCGTTCGCATCTCCCAGCGGAGGACGTTGCACCACTGGTTCAGCAGCTGGGGCAGATCCCGGTGGGACTGGATGTAGCGCTTCATGATCGGGCCGATGATCGTCTCGCTGGTCGGGCGGATGACAAGCGGCTGGGTCAGCCATCCGGCGGCGATCTCGTCCCGCTCCGCCTGCGTCAGGGAGGCGTCCGGCGGAAACTTGAGCGGTTTCGGTCCGACGTACTGCACCCACGCGACCTCGGGTGCGAACCCTTCCACGTGTTCGGCTTCCATGGCGAAGAGCTGCTCCGGGATCAGCAGCGGAAAGTAGGCGTTCTCGTGCCCGCTCTCCTTGATCATGTCGTCGAACGCCCTCTGGATGTTCTCCCACATGGCGTAGCCGTAGGGGCGGATCACCATCATTCCGCGAACGCCGCTCCAGTCGGCCATCTCGGTCAGACGGATGACGTCGGTGTACCAGCGGTCGAAGTCAACCGACAGCCTGGTCAGCTGCTTTGGTACTCCCTGCTCCTCCGGGTTCTCGGACATGGCTCCGAATTATCCCGGGTTGGGTGCCGGCGCCGTCAGGAGGTGACCGCTGCGGCTCCCATCTCGGCGGCGACGGCGTCGACCTCGCTCAGCAGGGTCGCCAGCAATTCCTCCTGGGGCACGGTCTTGAAAAGCTTGCCCTTCTTGAAGATGACGCCCTTCCCGCGGCCGCCGGTGACACCGATGTCGGCGTGGCGGGCCTCCGCTGGACCGTTGACGACGCAGCCCATGACCGCGACCGTGATCGGGATCTTGAGGTTGGCGATGTGCGCCTCGACCGCCTTCACCATGGGGACCATGTCGTATTCGAGCCGGCCGCAGGTGGGGCAGGCGACGAGCGTGGCGGACTCGTTCCGGAAGGCGAGGGTCTTGAGCACCTCGTAGCCGACGCGGATCTCCTCGGTCGGGTCGTCGGTCGCGAGCGAGACCCGGATCGTGTCCCCGATCCCCTCGCTGAGGAGGATGCCGAGCCCGATCGCGCTCCGGATCGAGCCCGCCCGGACCGGCCCCGACTCGGTGACGCCGAGGTGGATCGGGTAGGGGCGCGCATCGGCGAAGAGGCGGTTGGCGAGGAGGTTGGTGAGCACGTCGGTCGCCTTCAGGCTGACCTTGATGTGCCCGGGGCCGTAATCGAGGTCCTCCAGGATCTGGCAGTGGCCGAGCGCCACCTCGACCATCCGCTCCGCCGTCGATTGGCGGTCGTCGCGGTCGATCCCGTGTGCCTCCCGCATCGTCTTATGGACCTCCTCCGGCAGCGAGCCGGCGTTGACCCCGATCCGGAACGGGATGTCGCGCTCCTTGGCGGCGTTGACAACCCGGACCACCTTCTCCCGGTCGACGATGTTGCCCGGGTTGAGCCGGAGGCAGGCGACGCCGGCCTCGATCGCGGCCAGGGCCAGGGTGTGGTCGTAGTGGATGTCGGCGATCACGGGCAGGGGCGAGAGCCTGACGATCTCCTTCAGCGCCTCGGCCGCCTCGTGGTCGGGGACCGCGGGCCGGACGATCTCGCAGCCGGCGTCCTTCAGGCGGGCGATCTGCTCCAGGGTTGCCCTGACGTCCCGGGTGTCGGTCTTGGTCATCGTCTGGACGGCGATCGGCGCGGCTCCGCCGATGACGACGTCGCCGACCCTGACTGGGATCGAGTAGCGGCGCTTCTTCATCTGAAACCGGGGAACTGGTGGTTGACGATCCGCTGGATGTCGAAGTAGGCGATGAAGGCGACCAGCGCCAGCAGTGCCACCAGCCCGAAGCGCTGGAACTGCATCTCCTTCTCGCGGTCGAAGGGCCGGCCGCGGAACTTCTCGAGCAGGACGACGACGATCCGGCCGCCGTCGAGCGCCGGCAGCGGGAGCAGGTTGGCGAGGCCCAGCGCCACGGAGAGGATGGCGACGATGTTGAGCCAGTCGACCCAGCCGGCCTGAGCCGCCTGGACGGTGATGTAGCCGATCCCGATGGCGCCCGTCGCGCCCTGGGGGCCGAGCAGGCCGCCGGGGATCTGGCCGCTGGCGAGGAGGTAGATGCCGCTGCCGATCGACACGGCGGCGAAGGCCGGGAAGGTGACGCCGGAGCGGATCGCCTCGCCCGGCGTGTAGATCTGGGTGCCGATGCCGATGATGTCGCGCTTCTGGTCGGCGTTGTACTCCGGGGTCACCGTCAGCGTCCGCGCCGCCCGCCCGGGGTGGCGGACGACCAGCGTCAGGGGCTGGCCGGCGCTGGCGGTGACCAGCCTGCGGATCTGCTGCTGATCGACGACCGGCTTGCCGTCGATGCTGTCGATGTGATCGCCGGCGCGGACGCCGGCCGACCAGGCAGGGCTCGGCTGGTAGACGTAGGTGATGCGCGCGGGGTCGGTGTTGACCTGGGTCAGGGCGACGATCGTCGCGGCCACCGCGGCGACCAGGAAGTTGACGCCGGGTCCGGCGAGGAGGACCACGACCCGCTGCCAGGCCTTCTTGCCGTGGAAGCCGTCGGGGGTCTCGTAGTCGCCCGGCTCCATCCCGCCGAGCCGGACGTAACCGCCGATCGGCAGCAGCCGGAGCGCGTAGAGGGTGCCGTTGCGGGTCCCCGACCAGAGCCGCGAGCCCATGCCGAGCGAGAACTCGATCACGTTGACCCGGAAGAGCTTGGCGAAGGCGAAATGGCCGAATTCGTGGGGCCCGATCAGGAGCAGGAACATGCCGATCACGGCGGCCGACCCGACGACCCAGGTCAAGATCAGGTTCACGGGGAAACCTTACCCACGATGGTCGCAAAATAGTCGCGCGCCCAGCGGTCCGCCTCCATCACCTCTTCCAACGTCGAACCGGTGCCCTGGTATTGCTCGAGCGCCGATTCGACCGCCCGGAGGATGCCGCCGAAGGTGATCTCGCCGCGCAGGAAGGCGGCCACGGCCTCCTCGTTGGCGGCGTTGAGGACCGCCGGGTAGGGCGCCCCGGCGGCCGCCGCGCGCCTCGCCAGGCCGACCGCCGGGAAGCGATCGGGGTCGAGGGGTGCAAAATCGAGGCGGCCGAGGTGGGGCGTGTCGAGGGGCGCGATCACGCCCGCGAGCCGGTCGGGGTAGGCGAGCGCGACCGCGATCGGCAGCCGCATGTCGGGCTGGCCGAGCTGGGCCTTGAGAGAGCCATCGACGAACTCGACCAGGGAATGGACGACGCTCTGGGGATGGATCACGACGTCGATCCGGTCGAGGGCCACTCCGAAGAGGTGGTGCGCCTCGATCAGCTCCAGCCCCTTGTTCATCAGGGTCGCCGAGTCGATCGTCACCTTGGGCCCCATCGACCAGCGCGGGTGATTCAACGCCTGCGCGACGGTGACCTTCTCGAGGTCGAGGCCGGGGCTGGGGAAGAAAGGCCCCCCGGAGGCGGTCAGCACCAGCCGGGCGACGCTCTCCAGCCGCTCGCCCCAGAGGCACTGCCAGATCGCGCTGTGCTCGGAGTCCACCGGGCGGAGCCGGTGCTGGGCCTGCGCCATGACCAGCTCGCCGGCCATCACCAGGACCTCCTTGGTGGCCAGGGCGACGATCTTGCCCGCCCGCAGCGCGGCCAGCGTGGGAGCGAGAGCTCGCGCGCCGGGGATCGCCGTCACCACGATGTCGCAGTCGGGATGGGTGACCATCTCCTCCGTCCGCGCCTCCGCGTCGGGGTCACCGGCTCGGATCGCGTAC
>DAIRGV010000045.1:0-4891 GCA_036794405.1 Candidatus Dormiibacterota bacterium | reverse complement strand
CGTACCGGGCCGCGCGATCGAGCGGGCGGGTGCCGGCGAGGAGGCCGAAGACCTCGAAGCGGTCGGGGTGGCGGTCGATGACGTCCAGCGTCTGGACGCCGATCGAGCCGGTCGCGCCGAGGATGGCGACCTGGAGCCGGCTCAATGGAGCAGCCCGCCAAGGGAGGCGTAGTAGTAGACGAGGATCGCCGGGAAGAGGATGGAGTCGAAACGGTCCAGCACGCCGCCGTGGCCGGGGATCAGGTTGGAGGAGTCCTTGACCTCTGCGATCCGCTTCATCTGCGACTCGACTAGGTCCCCCACCTCGGCGCCCATCCCGACCAGGATGCC
Organism: Candidatus Dormiibacterota bacterium; assembly: GCA_036794405.1. GTDB lineage: Bacteria > Chloroflexota > Dormibacteria > Dormibacterales > Dormibacteraceae > UBA6019. The sequence continues at coordinate 4,561 of DAIRGV010000045.1, read as the reverse complement.
GATCGCGAGCGCGTGCACGAGCGGCAGCCCGAGCGTCACGGCGCTGCCGAAGAGGATCACGAGGATGGCGCCGATCAGCCCGGCGACCGCCCCCTCCGCTGTTTTTCGGGGGCTTATCCGGCGGAAGAAGGGCGTCCGACCGACCCGCGATCCGACCAGCAGCGCGAGGACGTCCGTCGCGACCGCGGCGAGGACGACGAAGACGACCCAGGCCAACCCCCTGGAGTGGGAGAAGAAGAGCAGCAGGTAGCTGTTCATCGGCAGGCCGATGTAGAGGGCGCCCGCCATGCCCATCGCCCAGCGGCCGAGGCCCTCCCGGCGGCCGGGGATGAAGAGGAAGGCCATCAGGCCGCCGATCAATGCGATCGAGAGGACCAGCTCGAGCGAGATCCCCCGCAGGAAGGTGCCGCTGAAGGTGACGTAGGCGCCGAGCGGGTAGAGGAGCCAGCTCGGCGCCCTCGAGCCCATCTTGTCGGACAGGCCGCGAAACTCCCAAAGGAGGAGGGCGGTGAGGACGAAGCAGAGGGCGACGACCCCGTAGGCGCCGCTCAGGATGGCGCCCAGGCAGACGATCAGGAGCGCCGATCCGCTGGCGATCCTAACCATCAGGGGCGAGAGCTTCATGCCGGTTCGGTGCGGCCGCCAAAGCGACGCTCTCGTTTCTGGAACTCGGCGACCGCCTGCTCCAGGTCGGGCTTGGCGAAATCGGGCCAGAGCGTCGGGGTGACGTAGAACTCGGCGTACGCCGACTGCCAGAGGAGGAAGTTGCTGAGCCGGCTCTCGTTCGCCGTCCGGATGATCAGGTCGGGATCGGGCAGCTCGGGCACGTAGAGGCGCTCGACGATCGCCCGCTCATCGATCGCCTCCGGCGCGATCCCCTCCTCGACCAGGCGGCGGGCCGCGTCGACCAGCTCGGCCCGGCCGCCGTAGTTGAGGCAAACGTTGAGCGTTCCCCGGCGGTTGTCGCGGGTCCTTACCTGGGCGTCCTCCAGCATCCCCACCAGTCGCGGGCTGAGGCCCTCGCGGCGGCCGCTGATGAAGACCCGGATCCCTCTCTCGTGGAGCTCGTCGAACTCCTTCCGCACCGTCTCCTCGAAGAGCCGCATCAGGCCGCCAACCTCGCGCCGGGAGCGGCTCCAGTTCTCGGTCGAGAAGGCGTAGAGGCTGAGGTTGGGGATGCCGAGGTCGTCGCAGGCATACATCACCCGCTTGATGGCGCGAACGCCGGCGCGGTGGCCGTAGTTGACGCCGCGGCCCTGGAGCTTCGCCCAGCGGCCGTTGCCGTCCATGATGATCCCGACGTGCTGCGGGACTCGCGGACTCGGTTCGGTCACCCCTCGAAAAGAGGTCGCTAGACCTCCATCACCTCGGCTTCTTTTGCCCCGGCGACGTGCTCGACGCGGCCGACGTGCTGGTCGGTGATCTTCTGGAGCCGCTCCAGCGCCCGCTTCGCCTCGTCCTCGGGCACCTCTCCCTCCTTCTGCATCCGGTCCACCCGCTGGACCTCGTCGCGGCGGATGTTGCGGATCGAGACCCGCGCGTCCTCCGCCTTCTGGCGGACCATCTTCACGTAGTCGCGGCGCCGCTCCTCGGTCAGCGGCGGGATGGGGACCCGGATCACGTTGCCGTCGGACGCCGGGTTCAAGCCCAGCTCGGGCGCCCGCAGCGCCTTCTCGATCACCGCCATCTGGCTCCGGTCGTAGACGTTGACGAGCAGCATCCGGGCCTCGGGCGCGCTGATCTGGGCGATCTGGTTGAGCGGGGTCGGGGTGCCGTAGTAGGGCACCAGGATGCGGTCGATCAGGGCCGGGTTGGCCCGCCCGGTGCGGATCGCGGTCAGCTCGCGTTGCATCGCCTCGACGGACTTGGCCATCTTGGACTCGGCCTCGGCCAGGATGGGGTCAATCACGCGCGGCGACCAGGGTGCCGATCTCCTCGCCGCGGACGACCCGCTCGATGTTCCCCTCCTTTAGGAGGTCGAAGACGATGATCGGCAGCTTGTTGTCCATGCAGAGCGTCAGGGCGGTGTTATCCATCACGTCGATGCCCTTCTCATTGAGCGCCTCAAGGTAGTCGAGCCGCTCATATTTTTTCGCGTCCGGATTCTCGACCGGGTCGGAGTCGTAGATGCCGTCCACCTTGGTCGCCTTGAGCAGCACGTCCGCCTCGATCTCCAACGCTCGCAGAGCGGCGGTGGTGTCGGTCGTGAAATAGGGGTTGCCGGTGCCGGCGGCGAGGATGATCACCCGACCCTTCTCGAGATGGCGAAGGGCGCGACGGCGGATCCACTGCTCGGCGACCTGGGGCATTGTGATCGCGGTCATGGTGCGGGCCGGGACGCCGGCGTCCTCCAGCGCCTCCTGGAGGGCGAGCGAGTTGATCACGGTCGCCAGCATCCCCATGTAGTCGCCGGTGGCCCGGTCGAAGCCGCGCCGGCTGGCCGCCATGCCGCGGAAGATGTTGCCGCCGCCGATCACGATCCCGACATTGACCGAGAGTGCGTGGATCGACCCCACCTGGCTGGCGATCGAGCGCACGACGTCGAAGTCGATGCCGTACTGCCGCTCGCCGAGCAGGGCCTCCCCGCTCAGCTTGAGCAGCACGCGCTGATACCTAGGCGCCGAATCCCCGGCAGCCATCCCCTCGCCTACTCCTTGATGCTGTAGCGCGCGAAGCGGCGGACCGTGATGTTCTCCTGCAGCTTGGAGATGGTCTCCTTGATCAGGTTCTCGATCGTGGTCTTCGGCTCCCGCACCCAGGCCTGCTCGAGCAGCACGTTCTCCTTGTAGAAATTGTTCACCCGGCCTTCGACTATCTTCTCCCAGGCCGCTTCGGGCCGGCCCTCGTTGCGGGCCTGCTCGAGGGCGACGTCGCGCTCCTGCCGGATTACCTCGGCCGGCACCTCCTCCCGCGTCGTCCAGCGGGGCGCCGCGGCCGCGACGTGCATCGCCAGCTCGCGGGCCAGGCTGCGGAAGTCCTCGCCCTTGGCCACGAAGTCGCTCTCGCAATTGAGCTCGACCATCGAGCCGGTCTGAGGCGGGTAGTCGCCGGTGCGATGCAGGTAGGCCTCGACGACGCCGTTGGCGGTCGTCCTGCCGGCGCGCTTGCCCGCCTTGGCGATGCCCTGCTCCCGGAGCCAGATGACCGCCTCCTCGAGGTCGCCGCCGCTGGCCTCCATCGCCTTCTTGCAGTCCATCATCCCCGCCCCGGTCTGGTCGCGGAGCTGCTTGATGGTCGTCGGTGTGATCTCGGACATCGGTTATCGATCCTCGTCGTCGCTGGTCAGGAACTCGTCCTCGGAGACGCTCGGGAGGCGGTAGTCCTCGTCCTCCTCCAGGTACTCCTCGGGGATCTCGTAGGTCGGCTCGGTGGGCAGGAACTCGCGGTCGTCCATTGCCGGCAGCTCGCCCTCGGCGACCTCCTGGCGGCCCTCCAGGCAGGCCTCGGCCATCTTGCCGGTGATCAGCTTCACGGCCCGGATGGCGTCGTCGTTGCCGGGGATCACGTACTGGATCAGCTCGGGGTCGCAGTTGGAGTCGGTGATCGCGACCACGGGGATCTTGAGGCGGTTCGCCTCGGTCACCGCGATGTGCTCCTTGCGGGGGTCGACGACGAACACCGCGCCCGGCAGCCGCTTCATGTCGGCGAGCCCGTCGAAGTGGAACATGAGCTTGTCGAGCTCGTCCTGGAGGCGGTTGGCCTCCTTCTTCGAAAGCTGGTCGAAGCCACCCTCCTGCTGCATCCGGCGCAGCTCGAAGAGGCGGCGGATCCGCTTCTGCATTGTCGAGAAGTTGGTCAGCATGCCGCCCATCCAACGCCGGTTGACGAAGAACATGCCGCACCGCGCGGCCTCCGTCTGGATCGTCTCCTGCGCCTGCTTCTTGGTGCCCACGAAGAGCACCGGGCGGCCGCTGGCGGCGGTTGTCTTGATGAAGTCGTAGGCATCGTCGAGGAGCCGGACGGTCTTCTGCAGGTCGATGATGTGGATGCCGTTGCGGGCGGTGAAGATGTACGTCTTCATCTTCGGGTTCCAGCGGCTGGTCTGGTGTCCGAAGTGCACGCCGGCCTCGAGCAGCTGCTTCAAGGTCACTTGTGGCACGGGCCGAATTACCTCCTGTTATGTTCCTCCGCCCCGGGAGCAGGCCGCGAATGCGGACAGGGGTGATTACCCGGGGCGTGCGTACTCGGCGCTCTGCCGGCCCGGGAAGTATACCCACGGCCTCGGCCAACCAGACAGCCACCGCCGGCCGCCAGGCCGGCCCGCCGGCGAGTGCCGGGACCCCATCGCCCGGGGGGGCGCAGCCCCCCAGACAAGCCGGGCTGCAAGGCCGGCAGTCCCCCACTCGGGTGGATCCCGATCAGCCGACGATTCCCACCCGGGTGGAGCATGGGGTCCTGTCAGGGTGGCGTAATGGTGACCCCGGGCCAGTGTGTCTGCGGCTGGATGTCTGGGGGGCGCGGCCCCCTCGGATCCACGGGCGTCAAGACTTCGCGTCGCTTGTGCGACGCCGCCTGGCGGCGGTCTTGACCCCCATGGGCGGCATGACGCATGCCGCTCCCC
>DAIRGV010000044.1:0-18214 GCA_036794405.1 Candidatus Dormiibacterota bacterium | reverse complement strand
CGGATGAAGATGGCGCTCGTCCTCAACGCCATCAACCCCTCCATCGGCGGGGTCCTGATCCGAGGCGAGAAGGGAACCGGCAAGTCCACCGCGGTCCGGGCACTCGCGCGCCTGCTGCCGGAGCAGGAGGTGGTCGCGGGCTGCCGCTTCGGCGACAACCCGAACGACCGTGAATCCTTCTGCATGGACTGCCAGGCTCGGCTCCAGGCCGGCGAGACGCTCGCGACGGCGACCCGCCGGATGCGAGTGGTCGAGCTGCCGATCAACGCCTCCGAGGACCGCGTCGTCGGCACCATCGACCTCGAGGCGGCGCTCAAGGAAGGTTCCCGCCGCTTCGAACCGGGCGTCCTGGCCGAGGCCAACCGGAACATCCTCTACGTCGACGAGGTGAACCTGCTGGACGACCACATCGTCGACGTGCTGCTCGACGCCGCGGCGATGGGCGTCAACGTTGTCGAACGGGAGGGCGTCTCGGTCATGCACCCCTCGCGCTTCATCCTGGTCGGGACGATGAACCCGGAGGAGGGCGAGCTGCGCCCCCAGCTGCTCGATCGTTTCGGGCTCTGCGTCGACGTCGAGGGCATCCGCGACCTCGAGCAGCGGGTCGCCATCGTCGAGAAGCGCGCGGCCTGGGAGGACGACCCGACCCAGTTCTTCGCGGACCACCGGGAGGCGGAGGCGGACGTCCGAGATCGGATCGCGGAGGGCATCTCGACCTTCCCCGAGGTGAGCATCCCGCGCGGCATCCTGCAGCTGATCGCCGAGCTTTCGATCGCCCTCGAGGTGGACGGGCACCGCGCCGACCTCGTCTGCTCCCGTGCCGCGCAGGCCGAAGCCGCCTACGAGGAGGTGCCCGAGGTCGGCACCGAGCACATCGCCCGCGTCGCCGACATGGTCTACGCCCACCGCGTCCGCTCGCTCCCCTTCGGCAAAGGCGGGCCGAATATCACTGACGTGATCACGCGGGTACTGGGCCGGAACTGATTCGCCCGGGCCCGAACCAGCCATCAGGAGCCCGGAGCCAGCCAACAAAAATGGCAGAGCCGGCGAGATGGCTCGCCGGCTCTGCTGCGCGGGGGGAAAAGGTGTCTGCTAAGCCGTCCTGTGGCGGCCCATGCCGATGGCCCGCAGGATCACCAGGAGGATCACGGCGCCGACGAAGGCGACGATGATCTGCACGATGATGTTGGTGGCGGCGACCCCCATCAGGCCGGCGATGAAGCCGCCGATGAAGGCGCCGATGATACCGACCACGATGTCGACGAGGACGCCGAACCCGTGACCGCTGACCACCTTGCCAGCCAGGAAGCCGGCGATCAGGCCGACGATCAACCAGACGACTATCGACATCAACGACATTTGACGGACCTCCTAAATATGAACATGATGGCTATGGGCAACCATGTGAGTGATCGGGGTAATTTAACCACTATCTCGCTATAACATATCACGACTTAATGAGGATTGTGGGGCCGTTCTGAGAGGCAATCCGACGCGGGTCCGCGAGTACAATCCGGCCCGTAATGGCGACCCCGGCCCTGGTGCCGCGGCAGGCGGCCGGGATGCTCGCCCGGCTGGAGGGCAATGTCCAGCGCGTCATCGTCGGGAAGGCGGCCACTGTCAGGCTCGCGGCAGCCGGGCTGGTCGCGGGCGGGCACATCCTTCTCCAGGACCTGCCCGGCACGGGTAAGACGATGCTCGCCCGCTCCATCGCGGCGTCGATCGGCGGTGAGTTCCGGCGCGTCCAGTGCACGCCCGACCTGCTGCCGGCGGACATCACCGGCGCCAGCGTCTTCAACCAGCGGCTGGCAACGTTCGAGTTCATACCCGGACCTGTCTTCGCCAACGTCCTGCTCGCCGACGAGGTCAACCGCGCCACGCCTCGCACCCAGGCCGCGCTCCTGGAAGCGATGGCCGAGGGCCAGGTGACGGTCGACGGAGTCACCCACCTGCTTCCCAGCCCCTTCTGCGTCATCGCCACCCAGAACCCCCACGAGTTCCATGGGACATATCCCCTGCCCGAGGCGCAACTCGATCGCTTCCTGGTCGCCTGCCGGATGGGCCCGCCGACCACCGCCGAGGCCGAGGAGATCCTCGCCAGCCGACAGCACGGCGACCCGATCGCGGAGCTGCAACCGGTGCTGAGCAGTGGAGAGGTGGTCGAGCTGCAGCGGTCCTGCCTCCGGGTCGTCGTCGCCGCCGCGATCCGGAGCTACATCGTCTCCCTCCTCGAGGCGGTTCGCGCCCGCCCCGAGGTTGCGCTGCCGGCGAGCATGCGGGCGGGGCTCTACCTGCAGCGGGCCGCCCAGGCAATGGCGCTCTTCGAGGAGCGCGACTTCGTGCTGCCCGACGATGTCAAGTCGCTGGTCGATCCGGTGCTCGCCCATCGCCTCGGGATGCGAGGTCGGGCGAGTGCGGAGGAGGTGCTGGCGCAGGTCGTCGCGGAGGTGCCGCTGCCCCCGCTGCGCGGGCGCTGAGGGTTGCGACCGACCGGGCGGCTTCTCGGCGCCCTGGCGCTGGCGGGCGTCGTCTATCTCTACGGCGCGACGAGCGAGGTCGCCTGGCTCTTCCTCTTCGGCCTCCTGCTGGCCGGTGTGGCCATCGCCATGTATTTCTACGCCCGCTGGAACGCGGCCGGGCTGGAGGGCGGCCTCCGACTGGTCCAGGTCGTCCCGGCAGAAGGCTCGCCCGTCGCCGACCTGCCCCCGGCCGAGTTCCGTGATGCGCCGCTTCCGGCCCCGGTCTTCGAGCGCGATACCGTCAGGATCGAGCTGAGACTGGGCGCCGCCGACGGCCGCTCCCGGGGCCCGGCGCGCATCACCGTCGGGTTCGGCGCCAGCGGCCTGGAGGCGGGGACGGGGCTCGTCCCGGCGGAGGGCTGGTCGCGGGTGCGCGAGTTGGGACCGGTCCTTCGCGGACCCCTGGCCGCGGAGGGCACGGTGCTCGAGTCGGGCGACCCCCTGGGGTTCTTCCGGACCCGCCGCCCGGTGCCGAACGAGGACCTCGCGGTGGCCTTCCCGCTCTTCGCGTCCCTCGCCGACAACCGCCTGGTCCGGGAGGTCGAGTCGCAGCTGACGGTGGTGCGGTCGGGTCACGGCACCGACCTCTACGGAGTTCGCGAGTACCGGTCGGGCGACCCGCTCCGACGGATCCACTGGCGGACCAGCGCACGGCGCGGGGAGCTTGTCGTGCGCGAGTTCGAGCCACCGGGGCAGCGCATCCTGGCCCTCCTCCTCGACCGCGACCCGGCCTCTCCCGAGAGCGCGGACCAGATCGCCCGCCTGGCCGCCTCGGAAGCCTGGGACTGCCTCCGGGCCGGCGGCCGGGTGCTGGCCTGGGCGCCCGGGCTGGAGTCACTCTCGGCGCCGGCGTCGCGCTCTCTGTGGGGGGTGCTCGAGTGGCTCGGTCGCTGGCCCGGGCTTCCCGAGGAGGATTCCGAGCCGCCCCGAGTGATGGATGCGGTCGCCTTCACCGACCACGTGGCCGGGCCCTCCCTGGAAGCTCTCCGCAGGCTCCGCGAGCACGGAGCCACGACCCGCGCCTGGCTTGTCGGCGAAGGTGACCTCGACCTTCCCTTCTCCCGGGCAGGGCTGGAATGGCCGCTGCCGGAGTGAAACGGCGCCGCCTCCTACCCGCCTCGCCGGTCGAGGATTCGGGGCCCGCGCGAGCCTTCGCGCTGGCGGCCTTCGGGGTGGCCTGCCTGGCCATCGCCCTTTACGGCCAGTCCTTCGTCGTACCGCCACTCGCCTTTGCGCTGGCCCTGGCCGGCCACCGTTTCAGCCACCTCCGGAGGCACCGCAGGCGGGCCCGCAAGCTGCAGGTGCTGATCGCCGGCATGATGTTCCTGGTCCTCGGCTACTTCGTCTTCGACTCCGTCATCGGCATCTTCGGCGCGAACCTTCCCCAGGCCAACCTGGTCATGTTGCTGGTCGCGGTGACCAGTTTCGACCTGACCACCCGTCGCAACCTGTACTCCAGCCTCTGGATGAGCATCGCGCTCATCTACCTCGCGGCCGTCTTCGCCTGGGATCTCCAGTTCGGCCTCTTCGTCGTACTCTGGCTCACCTGCCTAACCGGCTTTTGGGCCGCTTCCAACCTGCGCCGCCTGGGCGCACCGCGGTTCGAGCTCCCTCGCCGGCCGGTCGCCATCGCCCTGGTCGCCGGCATCGTCGTCGGGGCCGGCCTCTTCTGGCTGCTGCCCCAGCCGAGCGCCTCGCCGAGCGGCCCGCTTGTGATCTCGCTGCCGTCCAGCGTCCAGTTCGGTGGCCTGGAGCAGCCCGCGGTGCCGCTGGTCCAGTTCGCGACCGACCCCTCGGGCAAGAGTGACAACGTCGACCTTCGCTTCCGCGGTCGCCTCGGCACCTCGATCGTGATGTACATCCGCACCGGGGCTCCTGCCTACTGGCGGGGGCTGACCTTTGACCAGTACCGCGGCGGCAGCTGGGTCGTCAGCGCCGCCGCCGGCAGGCGCTTCCGCACCTTCCATGCCTACGTCGACAGCCACGATCTGGGCAACACCGCGCAGGGTCCGCAGCTGGGCGACTTCGTGCAGACCGTCCGGGTGGTCCGGGCGATTCCCGGCGTCATCTACGCGGCGGGATCGGTGGAGAGCCTCTACTACCCCGCGAACGAAGTCCGGGAGGATGGCTTCGGCGACTTCTACGCCCCGGCACCTCACCGCGCCGGCACGACCTACTCGGTCGTGTCGCACCTGCCCGACTACACGCCGGCCTCGCTCCGAGTGCTCACCCCCGAGCTGCCACCGCCGGGCGGTGGCACCTACCTCGACCCCGGCAACCTGTCGCCCCGAGCCCGCGCGCTCGCCCATTCATACCTCGACGGCTTCGACTCCGAGAGTGAGCGCTACGACGCCGTGATCGCGCTCGCCCGGCACCTCCAGGGTGGCTATCGCTACACGCTGGCGACACCGCCCGCCCCCGCCGGGATCGACCCGGTCGACTACTTCCTCTTCGACACCCGCTATGGCTACTGCGAGATGTTCGCCACCGCGGCGGCGCTGATGCTGCGCAGCCAGGGCATCCCGACCCGGCTGGTAACCGGTTATGCGCCCGGCGAGTACAACTCGACCCTCGACCAGACGATCGTCCGGGAGAGTGACGCCCACGCGTGGATCGAGGTCTTCTTCCCCGGCCACGGCTGGGTCCCGGTCGATCCGACGCCGAGCTTCCCGGCACTCGCCGCGACCCGGTTTCCCGACCGCTGGGCCGCGTCCGGCCTGGCGCACCTGATCCCCCACCTGGCGCTGGGCGCGCCCTCGGCGGCGCTGGCCGGGCTGGGCGCCGTGGCCCTGCTACCGGGGCTGCTGGCAGTGGTGGCGATCCTGGTGCTGGGGCTCCTCTGGCTGCGTCGCCGTCCCCGGGTCCCCCGGGCGCGGAGCCCCGGTGAGAGCGAGCTGATCCGGCTCTACGACCGCGTCCAGCGGCGCCTCGGACGCCGCCGGGCACCACCCGAGACACCCAACGAATACCTCCATGCGGTCGCCGCGGGCGAGCTGGCGGAGCTGCTCCTGGAAGTGACCGCCGCCGTCAACCGCGGCGTCTACGCCGGTCGCTGGCCGGAGCCGGCCGAGGTGGCCGAGCTGCGCGCCCGGCTATCCTGATTTTCGATGGCGCAGATGGTCGGGACAACCGGCGCGGAGAACATCCGCTGGGACCTGGGCGAGCTCTACGCGTCCCCGACCGACCCCGCGATCGAGACGACGCTGAGGGCCGGGATGGAGGACGCCCGGGCGTTCGAAGCGGACTACAAGGGGCGGCTGGCGTCACTCTCGCCCTCCGAGTTCGCTGACCTGATGGAGCGGCTGGAGGAATTCCAGGATCGCCTCTCGCGGCCCTCCATCTACGCCTCACTGCTGCACACTCAGGACACCGCCGACCCCGCCCGAGGCCGGCTCGTGGCACGGGTCGACGAGGCGGGCGCGGAGCGCGGGCGCCACATGGTCTTCTTTCACCTGGAGCTTGCCGAGCTGACCGACGAGCAGGTGGCGCCCCTCTACGCCGATGCCCGCGCGAGCCGCTACCGGCACACCGTCGAGGAGTCGCGCAAGTACCGCAGGCACAACCTGAGCGAGGTCGAGGAGCGGCTCCTGACCGAGCGGTCGCCGGTCTCCGGCGGAGCCTGGGTCCGCCTCTTCGAGGAGCTCTCGGCCTCGATCAAGGTGCCCATCGGAGGGGAGCGGATCGGGCTCGAGCAGGCTCTCTCCCAGCTGCGTGACGCCGACCGCGGCGTCCGCGAGCGGGCGAGCAGGGGAGTCACGGAGGCGCTCCGGGAGGACATCCGGACCCGTGCCTACATCCTCAACGTCGTCCTCCAGGACAAGGCGATCGACGACCGGCTGCGGAGCTACCCGAGCTGGATCAGCGCTCGCAACCTGGCCAACGAGACCTCCGACGCGGCGGTCCAGGCGCTGGTCGAGGCGGTCACCGGCCGCTACTCGATGGTCGCCCGCTACTACCACGTCAAGAAGCGGCTCCTGGGCCTCGACGAGCTCCACGAGTGGGACCGCTACGCGCCCGTTCTGGGCGCCAGTCGAGAGCTCACCTGGACGGATGCGAAGGAGCTCGTGCTGGGTTCCTACCAGCGCTTCTCGAAGCGAGCCGGCGACCTCGTCGAGGAATTCTTCGAGCGACCCTGGATCGACGCGGCCCTGGGCGAGCACAAGCGCGGCGGCGCCTTCTGCCTTGGGGCGACGCCGCGCTACCACCCCTTCGTGATGATGAACTTCACCGGCCGGCTGAACGATGCTCTGACCCTGGCGCACGAGCTCGGCCACGGGCTGCACGACCGCCTCGCCGGCGTCCAGACGATCTTCGACTACCACCCGCCCCTCACCCTCGCGGAGACCGCCAGCGTCTTCGGCGAGACGCTCACCTTCGACCGGATCATGGCCGAGGAGAGCGATCCCAAGATCCGCCTCTCGATGCTCTGCGACCAGGTCGAGGGCGCGTTCGCGACCGTCTTCCGGCAGGTCTCGATGAACCGCTTCGAGGACGCGGCCCACACCCGCCGCCGGAAGGAGGGAGAGCTCTCGCCGGACCAGTTCGGCGAGATCTGGCAGGAGGTCCTCCAGCCGATGTTCGGCGACTCCCTGACGCTGACTGAAGACCACAAGCCGTGGTGGAGTTACGTCGGCCACTTCTACTTCGCCCCCGGCTACGTCTACGCCTACGCCTACGGCAACCTGCTCGCCCTCTCGGTGTACAAGCACTACCAGGAGTCGGGGCCCGAGTTCGTCGACCGCTACCTCGAGTTCCTTGCCGCCGGCGGCTCCACCCGTCCGGACGAGCTGGTGCGCAAGCTGGACATGGACATCACCGACCCCGGCTTCTGGGATGCCGGGCTGACCATCCTCGATGGGATGGTCAGCCAGATCGAGCAGCTAGCCGGAGACGAGGGATAAGCGGGTCCGTGCCGTGGCGATGCCGGGGCGGGGCCAGTTTTGAAGCTTGGGACGATTGGGGTCGAGCACCGTCCAGCCCGGCGGGTCGAGGGCGGCGAGGACGACGCTGTGGCCGCCGGTCGAGTAGGTCGCGGGCAGGAGGGGGTTCCAGCCCCAGGTCCCGTACCGGCCCGGTGCCTCCTGGCCGTAGGCGAGGTGGACGATCAGCACCGAGCCGGCGCCCGGTTTCAGCGTCCAGCCCGGCATCACGACCCCCGTTTGGGATCGAAGAGTGAGACCATGGGCCGCGGCGAGGGATTCGATCCGCAGATCGAGAGGCGCTCGCCGGCCGGGCAGCGAGACGTAATCGAGAAGGGCCGGGGCGGCGTATGGGCCCCGAGCCAGGTAGGAGGAGGCGGCGGCCAGGTCGGGCAGGTCGCGCCCGCCCAGCGCCCCCAACCCGGCCAGGACACAGGCGGAGGTGCAGGCGGCTCCCTGGTTCTGGATCCAACTTATTTCCAGTAGAAACTCTGACATCACTTTGAGCGTTATTCTTATAACGATATGGCTGCAACGCTGTGGCGGGCCCCGTTCCTGGTGAGCGCCCGGACCTCGCGCGACCAGGGGGCAAGAGGCGAGAAGGAACTCATCCTAAGGGCTCAACGTTATGAGGCCGAGGCTCTTGCCGACCTCTTCGAGACGCATTTCGACGCCGTCCATCGCTACCTGTACACGTTCCTCGGCGAAGCCGAGGCAAGCGAGGAGCTGACCCGCCGGGTCCTCCTGCGTGCGCTCGAGGGCCTGCCCCGGTTCCGCCGCTTCGAGAGCGGTTTCTCGGTCTGGCTCTATCGGGTTGCGAACCTGGTGCTCAGCGAGGCCGGCCGCCCCGGGGTCGGAGGGCTGCCCGCGCCCGGCGGAAGCGAGGGCGAGGTGCGCCTCCGGCAGGCGCTCCGAACCCTCACCTCCGACCAGCTCGACGTGCTCGGGCTCCGTTTCATCGCCGGGTTGTCCGCTGCCGAGGTGGCGCGCGCGACCGGCCGAGGCCTGGGCCGCGTCCAGGCGCTCCAGCACCGTGCGCTGCTCGCGCTCCGGCGCGCCGCGGCCGCCGAGTCGGAGGAGCCGCAGGCAACTGCGGCGCTTCCCTAAATCCTTTCCGAACCGAGCCCGCGCCAGCTCGAGGAGGCGATCGCCCGCCGGCAGGGGGGCGCGCCCGTCGCCGAAGCGGTCGGCATCCATCCGGCCGCCGAGGAGCTGGAGGGCATGCTGGCCCTGAGAGAGGAGCTCGGCGCGCTCGCCGGCGCCGCCCCCGACGCGGGAGCCCGGGATCGCGCCCGGGAGGAGTTCGAGGCCGCCGCCCGGGCCCATCGCGCGGCCTGGGTCCACCGCCACGACCTGCCGCTCCGCAAGGGCCGTCACCCGCAGCCTACGCACCGCTTTCGCTGGACCTTCGTTCTCGGCCTCGCACTGACGCTGGCCGTGCTCGCCGGGGTGACGCTCGCCCTCGCCTCCCAGCTGGCCCAGCCCGACAACAGCCTTTACTCGCTCAAGCTGAGCAGCGAGCGCCTGCTGGTCGCCGTCAACCGCTCGCCGACGAGCAAGGCGGGCATCCACCTCCAGCTCGCCAGCCAGCGCTTTCGCGATGCCGAGGCGATGGCGGCCAACGGCAAGGGAAGCTACGCGGTGAGCTCGATCCAGGCCTACTACGACCAGCTCCGCCTGGCCGGCCGGGAGCTTGCCGGTGCCCGCCAGGACGCCACCTGGAGGAGCGTTCACAACCAATTTGATTCGGCCGAGGCGAAGCCCATCGACGAGATCGTGACCCAGCTCCAGAACACCCGGCAGACGGCCGCCGTCGATGGGGTGAAGACGGCCGCCGCCGAGTTCGCGAAGGACCGCAAGATGATCGACGCCAAGCTCAAACCGGCGCCCACACCGGGCGGGGTTGGAACACCCGCGCCGCTGCCCAGCGGCGCCCAGCCTCAGCCCGGCGGAAGCACCCCGTAGCGGTTCCCGATCTGGACCAGGTCGCTCCAGACCGGGTCGGCCAGAGGGATGCCCTCGCGGGCCCGCCGCTCGCGGCTGCGCCGTTCCGGGTCGCCCGGGACCAGGATCTCCTCGAAGCCGTCGCCGGGCGGCTGCCGGCGGAGGCCCGCGAGGACCCGGGCGACCGCCATCCGGTAGCGTTCGGCACCTCCGAACCACTCCGCGTCGAGGGCGATGACGAAGGCGCCCGCCAACCAGTCTTCACCCGCCGGCTTGGACGCGGTCCCGGCCGTGGTCGGATCCTCGTCGTCGACCATCGCCAGGCCCCCGATCAGAGCTGAGGCGAGCGCCAGCCCGTAGCCCTTATGGCCGGCGATGGCGCCGCCCATCGGGAGCAGGGCGCCCCCGTCGTAGAACTCCTGTGGATTGATCGTCGGCCGGCCGGTCGCGTCGACGATCGCGCCCGGTGGGACGGTGACTCCGCGAGAGCGTGCCACCCGAACCTTTCCCTCCGCCACCGCGGAGGTGGCGGCGTCGTAGATCATCGGCTCGCCCGCTGCGGGTACCCCGATCGCCCAGGGGTTGGTGCCCAGGTAGCGGCCGCGGCCGCCGAAGGGCGTCACGCCGCCCGCGCCGACCACGCCGACGGTGACGATGCCGATCACCCCCCGGGCCGCGGCCAGCTCCGCGTACTCGCCGAGCCGCCCGATGTGGTTGGCGCGGCGGACCGCCGCCGCCGCGACGCCGAACTGGAGTGCTCGTTCGGCGGCCCAATCGACCGCCAGCGCGGTCGCGCTGTGGCCGAAGCCGTGGCCGCCGTCGATGGTCGCCACGGCGCCCTTCTCGAGCACGACCGCGGCCGTCGCCGAGGGGACCAGGTCGCCCCGGTCGGCTTCGGCGACGTACTGGGCGATCCGGATCAGGCCGTGCGAGTCGTGGCCGGAGAGATTGGCCCGGACCAGGTGGCTGGCGACTGTCGCGGCCACCGCTTCGGAGGCGCCCATCGCAACGAAGACCCGGCGGGTGAAGTCCTCCAGGGGGGCAGCCTGATGAAGCATTTCGGCCACCCCGACACAATATTCGGATGCCATCCGGGCCGCAGGTCCACGTCGTCCCTCATACGCACTGGGATCGGGAGTGGTACCTGCCGTTCGCCGTCTACCGCCGGCGACTGGTCGAGCTGATCGACTCGCTTTTGCTGGCGCTGCCTCGGGAGCCGGGCCTTCGCTTCCACCTCGACGGCCAGATGGCGGTGGTCGACGACTACCTGGAGGCGCGACCCGAGCGGCTGGCGGCAATTCGTGAGGCGGCCGCTGGCGGCCGGATCAGCCTTGGCCCCTGGTACACCCTGCCCGACGAGCACCTCGTCAGCGGCGAGTCGCTGCTCCGCAACCTCGAGCTGGGCCTCGAGCGCGCGGGCGAGCTCGGGCAGCCGATGCTGATCGGCTACCTGCCGGACCAGTTCGGCCACACCGCCCAGATGCCGCAGCTGCTGCGGCTCCGCGGGATCGATTCGGCGGTCCTCTGGCGGGGCGTGCCGGAGCGGGGCCTCGGCGGGATCTTCAGATGGGAGGCTCTCGACGGCTCGGCGGTCAGGACGGTGCACCTCCAGCGCGGCTATGGCCATGGCCGGGGTCTGCCGCTGGAAGCAGCGGAGCTGGGGGAGCGCCTGCAGCGGGAGAGCTGGGCCGACCAGGGTCCCTGGCTGGTGATGGCGGGGGACGACCACCTGTCGGTGCCGGTCGGCCTCGACGCCGCCCTCGCGGCCGCCGCGCCCGGCCGGCCAGCGGCGATCTCCTCGCTCGCGGCCTTCCTTGCCGCCGCGCCCCCCGCCTCGGGCGCGGTGCGCGGCGAGCTGCATTCGGCGGCGACCTCCTTCGTGCTCAAGGGCACGCTCAGCTCCCGCTTCCCGCTCAAGGTCGAGCACGCGGCGCTGGAACGGCTGGTGGAGCGGCGCCTGGAGCCGATCTGGACCCTCAGCGGCCGCCCCTGGCCGGCCCGCGAGCTTCGCTATATCTGGCGCCAGCTGATCCTCAACTCGGCCCACGACTCGATCTGCGGGTGCTCGATCGACCAGGTGCACGAGCAGGCGACTGCTCGCATCGACCGGGCGGCGCGGGCGGCTGGGGCGCTCCTTCACCGACTCGGCGTGGAGGAGGTGGCGGAGACCTTCTTCAACCCCAGCGCTTTCGACCGGCTCGGCATCCCGCCCCTCGCGACCGGCACACCGGAGCGGGTTGAGGCGCGGACGGTGCCGGTGCCGGCCGGCCTCCTGCTCGAGGACCAGCCCGATCGGGGTGACCTCTACACCTTCGAGCCGGCCGGCGACGCGGTGCGTGGGCCCACCGCCGGGATCAGCGCCGAGCGGCTGGGAGGGGAGCCGCTCATCCGCATCCAGTTGGATCTCGTCAACCAGGAGCCAGATCACCGCCTCCGGCTGCTGATCCCCGCCGAGACGAGCGCGGGCGCCTGGGCCGGGGTCGCCTTCGGCGCCGTCCAGCGCCCCTTCCGCGCGCCCGGCACCGAGCCTGGCCGGGAGTACGACCTGCCGACCGACCCCGCCCGCGAATGGGTCCTGGTGGGCGGGGTCGGCGTGATCCTGCCCGGCCCCTTCGAGTACCAGCTGCTCGAGGGTTATCTCGCCGTCACCCTGCTCCGTTCGGTCGGCCAGCTGTCCCGCGGCGACCTGTCCAACCGCCCGGAGCACGCCGGCCCCGGGATCGCGACGCCCGGCGGCCAGCAGCTCGGCCCTCACCATCTCGAGCTGGCGATCCTCCCCGACGCGGCCGACCAGGTCGAGGTCGCCCGCTGGGCGGACGTCTTCTGCCACCCGCTGGCGCTCGCCCCTGCCGGGCTGGCGGCGCCTCCCAAGCTGAGTGGCCGGCGGACCGAGATGGTCAGCGCGTTGCGGCGCGTCGGCGGCCGGGCTCAGTTGCGGACCTACGACCTGGCCGACTTTAGGATCTCCGAGGGGTGGCTAGACTGAACCGCCGTGCCCGCTGACGGCTATGTAGGCGCGCTCGACATCGGCACCTCGTCGGTCCGGGCACTCCTCTTCGACACCGGCGGCGGGCAGGTCCCGGGGGTCGAGGTCCACCTGCCCTACCAGCCGCGGGTCGCGGCCGACGGCACCTACGAGATGGACGCCGGACGCCTCCTGCGGCTGGTCGGCAGCGCCGTCGACGCGCTCCTCCACGAGGCGGGGCCCCGGCGCCGCCGGCGGATCCGAGCGATGGGAGTCTCGACCTTCTGGCACGGACTGGTGGGTGCTGACGGGAAGGGGAAGCCCCTGACCCCGCTCTACCTGTGGGCGGACACGCGCTCCTGGCGGGAATCGGACGAGCTGCGCCGGACGCTCGATCCGGAAGCGGTCCACCAGCGGACCGGTTGTCTCATTCACCCCACCTACTGGCCGGCCAAGCTGCTCTGGCTGAAGCGCGGACAGCCCGAGCTGTGGCGCCGGCGCCCTCAGTGGCTGAGCTTTTGGGACCTCGTCCATCAGCGGCTTTTCGGCCGCCCGGTGACCGGCGTCTCGATCGCCAGCGGCACCGGCCTCCTCGACCTCGCCGGTTGCGCCTGGGATGGCGAGCTTCTGCGGCTGCTCGAGGTGGGGGAGGAGCAGCTCGCCGAGCTGGGCGTGGCGGGCCAGGGCCTGGCTCGGGAGTTCGCCCTCCGCTGGCCCGACCTGAAGGGCGTTCCCTGGGTCTGCGCCGCGGGGGATGGGGCCCTCGCCAACCTTGGCAGCGGCTGCGTCGACCCCACCCAGAGGGCCCTGACGGTGGGGACTTCAGGCGCCCTCCGCGTCCTCTACCGAGGGATGCCGGAGCGGGTCCCCGACGGGCTCTGGTGCTACCGGCTCGACCGCTCCCGGGTGGTCGTCGGCGGCGCGCTCAGCAACGGCGGGAACCTCTACGCGTGGCTGACCCGGACGCTGGCCGTCGAGCTGCCGACGCTGGAGGCGCGACTCCGCCGCTACCGTCCCGTCTCGACCGGGCTGACCCTGGTGCCTCTGCTCGCCGGTGAGCGCAGCCCCGGGTTCGCCTCCCACGCCACCGGGTCGATCGCCGGTCTCACCCAAGCCACGACCGCCGCCGACATCGTCCGGGCAGGGCTGGAGGCGACCGCGATCGAGTTCGCCCGGGTCGATCAACGGCTCGACGAGGTGCTTCCCGGCGCGCGCCGCCTCGTCGCCACCGGGGCCGGACTGCTCGCCTCGCCCGCCTGGATGCAGATCATGGCCGACGCCATCGGTCGCCCGGTGGCGGAGTCGAAAGCTCGAGAGGCTTCGAGCCGCGGCGCCGCCATCCTCGCCGCCGAGCACCTCGGCACCCTCGACGGTGACCGGCTCCCGACCGACGTCGGCCGCACCTATCGGACCGTCGCCCCGGCGCACGCCGCCTACCGACTCCAGACCGCGCGGCAGGAGGAGCTCTACCGGCTGCTCATCCGCGACCGCTCTCTAGAGATGCGATCCTGACCTGGATGAGCAATCCTTCCAGCCCGATCCGGGAGCTCCTGGCGCAGGGCCAGAGCCTCTGGTACGACAACATCCGCCGGCAGCTGATCACCTCGGGAGAGCTCGCCCGCCTGCGCGACGAGGGAGTTCGCGGCGTGACCTCCAACCCGACCATCTTCGAGAAGGCGGTCAGCGGGTCAACTGACTACGACGAGGGCCTGGTCCGCCTGGTCCGGGAGAAGCGGAAGCCGGCCGACATCCTCTGGGACCTGATGGTCGAGGACATCCAGGCCGCCGCCGACGTCTTCCGGCCCGTCTACGACGAGTCGAAGGGCCATGACGGCTTCGTCAGCATCGAGGTCTCCCCGGCGGTCGCGCGCTCGACCAAGCGGACGGTCGAGATGGCGCGCGAGCTCTGGCGGCGGTGCCGGCGCCCCAACGTGATGGTCAAGATCCCCGCCACCCGCGCCGGGCTCCCGGCGATCCGCCAGATGCTGGGCGAGGGGGTGAACATCAACGTCACCCTGATCTTCTCGGTCGAGCGCTACGCGGCGGTCGCCGAGTCCTTCCTCGCCGGTCTGGAGGACTTCCGCGCCAAGGGTGGCGACCTCTCGCGGGTGAACAGCGTCGCCAGCTTCTTCGTCAGCCGGGTCGACAGCAAGGTCGACAAGCTGCTCGCCGTGAAGGTCGCCGCCGCCCGCGACCCCAAAGAGGCCCGGCGGCTCGAGCGGCTCTACGGCAAGGCCGGGATCGCCAACTCCAAGCTGGCCTACGAGCGATTCAAGGAGCTGCACAGCGGGCCCCGCTGGGAGGCGCTCCGGAAGGCCGGCGCGACGCCTCAGCGCTGCCTCTGGGCGAGCACCTCGGTCAAGGACCCGCGCTTCCCCGACACGATGTACGTGGAGGAGCTGATCGGCCCCGACACCGTCGACACCGTCCCGCCCAACACCCTCGCCGCCTTCCGGGAGCACGGCGAGGTCCGCCGCTCCCTCGACGATCACCTCGACAAGGCGAAGCGCCAGCTGAAGGAGCTGGCCGACGCCGGCATCGACCTCGACCAGGTCACCGGCGAGCTCGAGGTGGAGGGCGTCGAGTCCTTCTTCAAGTCCTACGCCGACCTGACGCGGGCGCTGACCAAGGCGGCGCGGGAGATCCGGGCCGGCAAGGGCCCGACCCAGTGGCACTCCCTCGGCACCCTCCAGCCGGTCGTCGACCGGGCGACCGCGGCACTCCAGAAGGAGGATGCGCCGCGGCGGCTCTGGGCAAAGGACGGCAGCCTCTGGCCGGGCGACGCGGGCGACTGGCTGGGGTGGCTCAACGTGGTCGAGAAGATGGAGGCGAAGGAGGCCGAGCTGCGTGCGCTGGCCCGGACCGGCAAGGGGTACTCGGACGTGGTCCTGCTCGGGATGGGGGGCTCTTCACTCGGGCCCGACGTGCTCCGCAACACCTTCGGCAAGGTCGCCGGGCATCCGACGCTCCACGTGCTCGACACGACCGACCCGGCCACGATCGAGCAGGTCACGCGAGCGATCGACGTCACGGACGCCCTTTTCGTGGTGGCCAGCAAGTCGGGGGGGACCACCGAGACGCTGTCGCACTTCGCCCACTTCTGGGCCCTCGTCAGCGCCCGGTCGAAGAAGCCGGGGGAACAGTTCCTGGCGATCACCGACCCCGGCACCTCGCTCGAGAAGCTGGCCCGGGAGCACGGTTTCCGAGCCGTCTTCCAGAACCTGGCCGACATCGGTGGCCGCTACTCCGTCCTCAGCTACTTCGGGCTCGTGCCGGCGGCTCTCGCCGGGTACGACGTCGGCGCCCTCCTCGACAGCGCGACCGGCATGGCCCACGGCTGCGCCGCCGACGTGCCGGCGGAGAGGAATCCGGGAGCCTGGCTGGGTGCCGTGCTGGGGAGCCTCGCGACGGAGGCGAAGCGCGACAAGCTCACCCTGGTGCTCTCGCCCCGGATCGGCACGCTCGGGTACTGGGTCGAGCAGCTGATCGCCGAGTCGACCGGCAAGCTGGGCCGGGGCATCGTCCCGGTCGAGGGCGAGCCGCTCGGCGGCCCGGGCGACTACGGCGACGACCGCCTCTTCGTCTACGTCCGGATGGCGGCCGACCCCGAGCACAGGGGGGTTCGGGCGCTGGAGGCGGCGGGTCAGCCGGTGGTCACGCTCACCCTGCAGGGGAAGGCCGACATCGGCGGCGAGTTCCTGCGCTGGGAGATCGCCACGGCGATCGCCGGCTCGATCCTGAAGATCAACGCCTTCGACCAGCCCAACGTCCAGGAGTCGAAGGACAACACCAAGAAGGTGCTTGCCGAGTACATCGCCAAAAAACGGCTGCCGCCGGCGGCGACCGTACCCGCCGCCGGTGCCGCCGGCGAGCTGAAGGCGCTGCTCGGCAAGCTGAAGGCCGGCCGCAGCTACTTTGCGGTCATGTCCTACACCGCCCGCAACGCAACCGCGGAGCGGTCTCTGGCTCGGATCCGGACCGCCGTCCGGGACTCCCGCCACGTCGCCACGACGTCGGGCTACGGGCCGCGCTTCCTGCACTCGACCGGCCAGCTTCACAAGGGCGGACCGCCGATCGGGGTCTTCCTCCAGGTCGTCCAGGAGGACACGACCGACGTCGCCATCCCCGGCCAGCCCTACGGCTTCAGCATCCTGAAGCAGGCCCAGGCGATCGGGGACCTGCAGTCGCTCCAGTCCCGCCGGCTGCCGGTGCTGCGGGTGACGCTCGGGCGCAGCCCCGGCAAGGGCTGGGCCGATCTCGTCGCGGCGGTCGAGGCCGCCGCCCGCACGCAATCCGGGGAAAGGGGGTGAAGAGCATGGAGCTGGGGATGATCGGGCTCGGCCGGATGGGCGGGAACATGGTCTCCCGACTGCTCAAGGCGGGCCACCGGATGATCGCGTACGACCAGTCCGCCGAGGTCGTGCAGTCGAAGGTGTCCGAGGGCGCGATCGGCGCCGGCAGCCTCCGGGAGCTGGTCGGCAAGTTCAGCGAGAAGCCGCGGATCGTCTGGGTGATGGTGCCCGCCGGCGACCCGACCAGCCAGACCATCGCCCAGCTCGCCGATTTGCTGGAGCCGGGTGACATCGTCATCGACGGCGGCAACACCAACTGGCAGCTGGCGATGCGCGACGCCGAGGTTTTGAAGGCGAAGGGTATGCACTACCTCGACGCCGGGACCAGCGGTGGGGTCTGGGGCCTGCAGAACGGCTATGGGCTGATGGTGGGCGGCGAGGACGCGATCTTCGAGCACTGCAAGCCCCTGCTGGCCGCCCTGGCTCCGCCTGACGGCGGTCTCGTCCACACCGGCCCGGAGGGGTCGGGCCACTTCGTCAAGATGGTCCACAACGGCATCGAGTACGGCCTCATGCAGGCCTACGGTGAGGGCTTCGAGATCCTCAAGAAGTCGAAATCCTTTCCCGGCATGGACCTGCAGGCGATCGCCGAGGCATGGCGCTACGGGACGGTGGTCCGTTCCTGGCTGCTTGACCTGATCGCCCTCGGGCTGAAGGAAGACCCTGAGCTGAGCAGCCTCACGGCGTACGTTGAGGACACGGGAGAGGGCCGCTGGACCGTTCAGGCCGCGATCGACGAGGACGTGCCCGCCTTCACGATCACGCATTCGCTCTTCGAGCGGTTCCGGAGCCGAGACCCGAACTCCTTCTCGGACCGCATCGTGGCGATGATGCGCAAGCAGTTCGGCGGCCACGCGGTGCGTCCCGCGGGCCATGGCTGAGGCGCCCGCGGCAACCGCGCCGAACCCGCTCGGGGAGGGCCTCCAGGAGTACCGGGTCATCGACCCGGCGCTGATGGTCATCTTCGGGGCGACCGGCGACCTCGCCCGCCGCAAGCTGCTCCCGGCGATCTACAACCTGGCTGCTCAGCGGGTGCTCCCCCCGGGCTTCGCGATCGTCGGCGTGGCTAAGGACGACACCTCCGACGCCGGGTTCCGAAAGCTGGTCGGGGACTCGATCCGCGAGCATTCCCGGACCCAGCCGGTGAACGCGGCGGTGCTCAAGAGCCTGCTTGAGAGCATGCGCTACCGGAGCCTCAGCTTCGATGACGCGGCCGGCTTCAAAGAGCTCGACCGCTTCCTCGACGAGGTCGCCGTCGACCGCCACACAGCGGGCGACCGCGTTTACTACTGCGCCACGCCACCGCCGACCTTCCCGCTCATCGTCGGCAACCTCGGCGCCGCCGGAATGGCGCGGTCACCCCACGGCGGCTGGCGGCGGATCCTGATCGAGAAGCCGTTCGGGACCGACCTCAAGTCGGCGCAGGCGTTGAACCGCGAGGTGGAGGGCGTCTTCCACGAGGACCAGGTCTTCCGGATCGACCACTACCTCGGCAAGGAGACGGTCCAGAACATC
>DAIRGV010000043.1:0-18231 GCA_036794405.1 Candidatus Dormiibacterota bacterium | reverse complement strand
TGCCTGGACCGCGCTCGCGCCGATGCCGGTGCCCCGGACCGGCGCTCTGGCCGCTGGGCTCGGCGGAGGAAGTGTCCTGGTGGCGGGAGGATCGGGACCGGGTGGGCCGGACCAGGCCCCGCTGGACACCGCCGAGATCTTCGCCGGCACCGCCGGCTGGCGACCGGCCGCGTCCTTCCCCGGTCTGGCGGCGGCCCACCAGCTGCTGTCGCTCGGCGCCGGCCGGGCGCTGGCCGTGCTCGGCGGCGGCCACCCGGGGGTCGCCGTCTACGACGTCGCGGCCGATCGCTGGACGCCCGGGCCGCCGCCGCCCCATCCCGGCCAGGCGCGCGCGGTGGCGCTGGCCGACGGCCGCGTTCTCTTCGCGGGCGGGACGACCGAGGCGACTGCGGCGGCGGACCTCTTCGACCCGGCGCAGAACAGCTGGTCGAGCCTCCAGGCGATGTCCGAACCTCGCGACCTGCCGATCCTGGTCAGGCTGGCGAGCGGCGGCGTCCTCGCCGCCGGTGGGTTCAACCGTTCAGGACTGCTGGCGTCGGCGGAAATCTTCGGCGGGCCGCCGGCGCCGCCGAGCGCCACCTCGCGGAACGCCGGCGTGCCCGAACCGGGCTGGATCGCAGCCGGGCTCGCGCTCCTGGCGCTGGGCCTGCTGGGCCTGGTCGGGCGGTCCGGGCTGCTGTGGCCGTTCGGCCTCGGCGCCGGGCTCAGCCGGCTGGCGCTCCAGGTCGGCGGCGTCGTGGTGCTGACCTGGGGCCTCTTTGCGGCCGCGCACCTGCTCCACGAGGCGCGGGCGCCGGGCGGGGCGATCCCTGCCTTCTTCACGCAGCCGCTCGGCCAGGTCCTCCTCGAGGGAACCGTGCGAAGCCTGGTCCTGGTCGGCTTCGCGGCCTTCGGCGCGACAGTCGCCGGGCTCGGCGCCGCGATCGCCGTCGTCAGCGTGCGGGAGCGGCGGCTGCTCGGGCTCGAGCTGGCCGGCGCGGTGCTGCTGGTCCTCCCCACCTTCCTGATCGCGATCCTGGTCCAGGAGCTGCAGGCCGTCGTCTTCGGCCGGACCGGCCTGGTTGTCGCGGCCGGCTACGGCGACGTGAACGGCATCCAGGTCTTCTGGGCCTCCCTGGTGCTCGGGATCCGGCCGGCCGTCTATCTCTACCGCCACGGCCGGGCTGTCCTCGAGCGCGAGAGCAGCGAGGACTACGTCCGCACGGCGGAGGCGAAGGGCCTTGATTGGAACGACGTCGTCCGCCGCCACCTGGTCCGCGCCGGGGGCGGCGCACTGGTGGCGACATGGACCAACTCCTTCCGCCTGATGATCGGCTCGCTGCCACTGGTCGAGTACTTCTTCGGCTACCCCGGGCTGGGGCGGATCCTGGTCCAGTCGATCGGGATCCACTACGGTGTGAGACCGATCGTTTACCGGGGGGACCTGGCCATCGGCCTGGTCGTGGTCCTGACGCTGATCCTGATCCTGGTCGAGACCGCGGCCGCCGGCCTGCGGCGCTGGCTCGACCCCCGACTGCGGACCCTCCGGGCGGCAGCGTGAAGCGAATCCGGGCGATGCTGCCCTTCGTCCCGGCGCTGGCCCTCCTCGGCTTTCTCGCCGGCCTGCTCCTGGCGGGCCTGCGCGAGCCGGTCCGCTGGGCGGAGCACACGTACATCCTCGGCAACCTGACCGGCAGCGGCCGCGAGGTGATCCCGCCCTACGGACCGCTGACCCGGGTCGACGTCTACGAACAGGGGACGAACACGCTGGAGCGGGCTCACCTCTATGTCCTCGGGTCGGACGCGGGCGGCCGCGACGTGCTGGTGCTGATCGCCCACGGCGCCCCGCTCTCCCTTCAGCTGGTCCTCCTGGTGGTCGTCCTGCGAATCCTCCTCGGGCTCGTCATGGGCGTCGCGATGGGCCTCGGCTCGCGGCCGGTCCGGACCCTGACCGTGGCCGCCGGCCGCTGGGTGGCGGGCTTTCCCTACCTGGTGCTGGCGATCGTCCTGATCACCGCCCTGAGCTCGTGGTCGACCTTCGGCGCCTTCGTCATCGCGATGGCGATGGTGGGCTGGCGGGACGTCGCCCAGCTGACCGCCGACCGGGTTGAGGCGGTGCTGACGCAGCCCTACGCTGAAGCGGCGACGGCGCTCGGCAGCAGCCGGCTGCGCACTTTCTTCCGGCACGTGGTGCCCCACCTCCGGCCGGTGCTGGTGACCGAGACCGCATTCCAGGCCAGCGCCGTCCTGGTCCTCCTCGGCGAGCTCGGTTACCTGCAGTTCTTTCTCGGTACGCCCTTCAAATTCAACGAGGTCCTCCTCCCCCAGCCGGAGCTGGGCGCGCTGCTCTCGGCAGCGCGCGACTACATCCTGAGCGAGCAGTGGACGCCCGTCCTGGCACCGGCGGGGGCCATCGCGCTCCTCGCGCTCGCCTTCGAGCTGCTCGGCCTGGCGCTGCGGGGCCGCTGGGCGTTGCCCTCCCGCGGACGTTCGGGAGCCTAGCGAAAGCGAAACGCTCGGGCCGGCCGGGCCTGTCTACAGCTCCGGCTGACGAGCGAGCTTCTGCTTCGCCGCCCGCTGCCGGGCTGGCAGGTCCAGCTCGGCCGAGTTGGTGGCGGATGCCGCCGCCACCGCGTCCGGGTCGATCGCGGCCGGGCGCTCCGCCCTCGCCTGGCGCCAGACCTCGAGGATCCTCTGGAGGGCCGTGAAGTTGGTCAGCAGGGCCAACGCCCAGATCAGCGCGAAGAGGACGAAGCCGCCGAAGACCAGGCCCACGATGGTCGCGACGATCCGCTCGGGGCGGGCGAAGAGCCCGCTATCGCACTTGAAACCGAGGCTCTGGGCGCGGGCCCGGATGTAACTGACCGAGAAGGATCCGACCAGCGCCAGGAGGACCCCGAGGACGGCCGGACGCGGGTTCGGCTGGCCGACGTAGTAGGCGGCCAGCCCGATGTAGACGGCGGCCTCGGCAAAGCGGTCGGTGGTCGAGTCGAGGAAGGCGCCGTAAGGGTGGCTCCGCCGGGTGGCGCGGGCGAGCGCCCCGTCGAGGATGTCGAAGCCGGCGCCGAATGCGAGCACGATGGCAGCCGGCAGCAGGTGCCCCGTCGCCACCAGCGCGGCGGCGATGAAGACGATCATCATCCCCGCCACGGTCACCTGGTTCGGCGTCACCGGCAGCCCGCCGAGCCAGCCGGCCAGGGCCTGCGCCCGGAGCCGGACCCACTGCTGGAAGCGGGTTGTGAACATTTCCCGCCCCTACTCGGCGGTCGCCTGCTGCGGCTTGGCCGCCGGCTGGCGGGAGTACTTCGCGATGAACTCCTCGGTGAAGCGGTGGCACTCACTGTCGGGGTACTGAATGGGGGGCGACTTCATGAAGTAGGAGCTGGGCCCCTCGAGCGCACCGCTGAGGCCATGGTCGAGAGCCAGCTTCGAGCACCGGACGGCGTCGATGACGATCCCGGCCGAGTTAGGCGAGTCGTGCACCTCCAGCTTCAGCTCGGCGTTGAGCGGGACATCGCCGAAGCCCCGGCCCTCGAGCCGGATGTACGCCCATTTGCGGTCGTCGAGCCAGGGAACGTGGTCCGAGGGACCGATGTGGACGTTGTCCTCGCCGATCGAGTAGTCGAGCTGCGAGGTAACCGAGCGCGTCTTGGAGATCTTCTTCGAGAGCAGCCGTTCGCGCTCGAGCATGTTCAGGAAATCGGTATTGCCGCCGAAGTTCAGCTGGTAGGTCCGCTCGAGCCGCACGCCGCGCTCGCGGAAGAGGTGGGCGAGCATCCGGTGGACGATGGTCGCGCCGACCTGGGACTTGATGTCGTCGCCGATGATCGGCAGCCCGGCTTTCTGGAAACGGCGCTGCCAGTAGTCCTCGCGGGCGATGAAGACGGGGATGCAGTTGACGAACGCGACCCCCGCGTTGAGCGCCTGCTCGACGTACCACTTGGTCGCCTCCTCGCTGCCCACCGGGAGGTAGTTGACGAGCACGTCGGCGTGGGTTTCCCTGAGGATCTGGACCACGTCGGAGGTGGGGCCGGGCGCCTTCTTGATCAGAGGCTCGAGGAACTTGCCGATGCCGTCGTGGGTCATCCCCCGCTCGACCTTGACGCCGAGGCTGGGAACGTCGGCGAACTTGATGGTGTTGTTCTGGCCGGCCCAGATCGCCTCCGACAGGTCCTTGCCGACCTTGGTCTTGTCGACGTCGAACGCCGCGACGAACTCGATGTCCCGGACGTGGTACCCGCCCAGGTTGACGTGCATCAGCCCGGGGACGAACTCGTCCTCGTTGGCGTCCTTGTAGTACTCGACACCCTGGATCAGCGAGGAGGCGCAGTTGCCCACGCCGACGATGGCGACCCTGACCTTGCCGTTCGCCTTGCCGTTCCCGTTTGGGTTCTTCATCCCGATACCTCTCTCCGAAGATTCCGCGCAGCCGGCACGGCGCGCGACTCAAGCAGCGATTCGAAGCCGGTCAACCGCCGGCGAATGGTTTCGAGGTCGACCGAGCAATAGGTCAGCCGGCCGTCCCTCCGCGTCGTCACGACTCCCCCGAGCTCGAGCATTCGCAGGTGCCAGGAGACTCTCGGCTGGCTCATCCGGAGCGCCAGAGCCAGCTCGTTCACCGTCTCCTCGCCGACGGCCAGGAGCCGTTCGACGATGCGCAGGCGGGTGACGTTCGCCAGTGCCGTGAAGAAGGCGGGCAGGTCCCCCTGCTGTCCCGGAAGAAACATAAGCAGTTCTTTATGGGATGTTAAAGCATAAAAGATCCTTTATGTTTTCCGACCGTCTTGCCCAGCCTTTCGCGCGTCGTCAGAATCCTCGGGGCGGTCCAGGTCGCGGGGGGCGCCTGGGCGGCGTGGAATGGGGCCGGAGCGGGCGCCCTGCCCGGAACCGGCGGCAGGATCCCGCTCGCCGCCGCCCTCATCCTCGCCCCGATCGTGCTCGGCAGCTCGACCGCGGCCATCGACCGGGCCCTCTACGCGTATGCGGTGGCGCCCCAGCTGATCCTCGGTTCGATGCTGGCGCTCGGCCTGCTCGCGAGCTTCGGAACGCCACTCATGACCACCATCGCCGTGCCGGCGGTGATGACCTTCGCGGTCACCGCCGGCCTCGCCCTGGGCGCCCTCGGCCGGCACGGCGGCGCCAGGTCCGCGCGCCGTTCGCAGGCCCGCCCGAGAACCCGGCCGAAGCGTGCCCGGCGGACCCGGCGAGCCTGATATTGGCTGTATGCTTTCTTGATAGCGAGATGACCATAAAGGAGAGCACTCCGGAGATCGCCGCGGGCCTCGTCGAGGAGGCCGAGAACCTCATCCGGCTGGAGATCGCGCTGGCCAAGCAGGAGCTCAAGGAGATGGCCATCAGCAATGCCATCGCGGCCGGCGCCTTCGCCGGCGCCGGGCTGCTGGCGCTGCTGGCCCTGCTGGTGGGGCTCCCGGTGCTGATCGTGGTCGCGGTCGAGCCGCACTGGCTCGCCGCCTCCGTATGGGTCGTTCTCTACCTCCTGCTCGCGGCAGGCCTCGCGCTCTTCGGGCGCGCCAAGCTGCACATCGCGCTGCCGGAACGGACCGTCAACAGCCTCAAGGAGACAAGGAATTGGGCACTTCGTCAGATGAAATCTCCCGGCAGATAGCCGCGACCCGGGAGGAGATGGAGGACCGGATCCTCATCCTCCGGCAGCGGAGCGAGGTCGCGGTGCGGCGGAGCAAGCGCGCCCTGCTGATCGCCGCCGGCGTCGGCGCCGCGGTGGCGGTCGCCGTCATCGGCGGCATCGTCGCCTACCGCCTGACGCGCCCGACCACGACGCGCGAGCGGATCCAGCGCGTCATCCCGCCCACCTGGTGGCAGCGCGCCAAGCACCTGCGGGAGTCCTGGGAGCTCGGCGTCCGCAAGCAGGTCCCGCCGCTGCGCCTCCATGTCGGCGACAAGCAGGTCGGCGAGGAGCCGCCCGCCAACACGACCCAGAAGATCGTGCTCCGGCTGGCGCAGGCCGCGGGCACGGCGATCGGCGGCGCCGTCGTGCAGCGGCTGATGTCCCGCTTCGACCGGAGCGACCCGGCCGCGTAACTCGGCTCAGGGTTCGAGCCGCAGGTTCGCCCCGGTCAGCGGGGCGGAATCCGGCGCTGCCAGCCAGGCGACGACGCGGGCCACCTCGGCCGGCGCGAACTTGCGGCCGGGGACGCCTGACAGCTTCAGCATCGGCGTGTCGATGGCGCCCGGGCTGACCGCGTTGACCCGGATGCCGAGCGGCCGGCCCTCGACCGCGAGGGCCTCGGTGAGGCCGGCCAGCCCCGACTTGGCGGCGACGTAGGCGGCCATCCCGGCGAACTTCTCGGCACCGGCGACCCCGGAGAGGCTGGAGACGTTGACGATGGTGCCGCCCGACCCCATCCGCCGGAAGGCCTCGCGGCTGCAGAGGAAGGCCGCCCGCAGGCTGCGGAGCTGCTCGTCCCACTCCGTCGCGGAGGTATCGGCCAGCGGTCGGGGGATGAGCACGGCGGCGTTGTTGACCAGGGTGTCGATGCGCTCCAGTTCGCCAAAGGCGGCCAACACCCGATCCTCCTCGGCGACGTCGACTCCGCTCGAGCGGCTCAGGCCGACGACCTCGTAACCGCGCTCCGCGAGCTCGACCACGATGGCGCCGCCCAACCCGCCCGAGGCCCCCGTGACGACCGCCACCGGCTTCAGCGCAGCGCCTCCTCGTAAGCGTCCAGCGAACGGTCGAGAAGCAGCCGCTCGCGCGCCTGGGCCCTCACTCGCGACCGGTCGAGGCCGAGGCAGGATCGGATCGCGCGGCCCAGGTCCTCGACGTCGTCGGGTCGGGCGAGGAAGCCGCCCGCGCCCTCGCCGACGACCTCCGGCAGCGCGCCCCGCGCATACGCCGCCACCGGGCAGCCGGCGACCTGGGCTTCCGCCGCCACCAGCCCGAAGGGCTCTTCCCACTTGACCGGCATCAGGGTCACCGCCGCCCGGGCCATCAGCCGCCAGAGCTCGCGCCGAGCAAGCGGTGGGCGGATCTCGACCGCGGCCAGCCGCGCGCGGTAGGCGGGGTCGTAGTCTCCGCCGACCACGACCGCGTGGAGCCCGGCCCGGCGCGCCGCGTCGACTCCATCCTCGATCCCCTTCTCGGGCGAGATCCGGCCCGCGATGAGCGCGATCGGCTCGACCGGCCCCGGCTCCGGCTGCCAGTCGGGCACGCCGTCGGGCAGAACGACGGCCTCCACCCCGGCCCGTGCCCAATCGGCTCGGCAGGCCCTCGACACTGTGGCCAGGCGGCTCGACGTCGCCCGGGCGGCGGTGACCACCCGCGGCACGAGAGGGGGCAGGTGGAGCGTGTGGACGACGGGCAGGTCCTCCGCCAGCTCGATCGCCTCGGCGTCGAAGGCGTGCTGGCTGACCGCGTCGGCGCCGCGCCGGCGGAGCTCGGCGAAGAGCCGCTCGAAGCCGCGTCGCAGCTCCGGGATCTCTCCCAAAGCCGGCGCGCCGGGCATCACCAGGGCGCGGGCGATGCCCGCCTCGACCGGGATCGGGACCAGCTCGACCCCCGGGACCTGGGATCCCTCCGCGCAGTAGAGCAGGACCCGGTGGCCGCGCTCGGCCAGGCCCCGCGCCAGGTCCGCGACGAAGGCCTGCGCGCCTCCCGCCTGGACCGGCAGCAGCGGCGTCACCAGCGAGGCGACGACCGCGATCCTCACCCTCGGCCGATCAGGTCGAAGAACTCCGCCCGGATCCGGGGATCGTCCCGGAAGGTGCCGAGCATGCAGGAGGTGAGCGTCTCGGAGCCCTGCTTCTCGACGCCACGCATCTCCATGCAGAGGTGGCGGGCCTCGATCACGACCGCTACGCCCTCCGGCTCGAGGACGTCGTTTAGCGCCTGAGCGATCTGCCGCGTCAGCCG
The DNA here is from genome assembly GCA_036794405.1 of Candidatus Dormiibacterota bacterium. Classification (GTDB taxonomy): domain Bacteria; phylum Chloroflexota; class Dormibacteria; order Dormibacterales; family Dormibacteraceae; genus UBA6019. Next base: position 10,361 of record DAIRGV010000043.1, on the reverse strand, counting down.
CTCCTGGAGCTGCAGACGATGGGCGAAGGCGTCGACGATCCGGGGTACCTTGCTCAGCCCGACCACCCGGCCCTTCGGGAGGTAGGCGATGTGAGCCCGCCCGAAGAAGGGCAGCAGGTGGTGCTCGCAGAGCGAGAAGAAGTTGACGTCACGGACCACGACCAGGTCGTCGTAGTCCTCGTTGAAAACCGCGTCCCCGACGATCTCCGCCGGGTCGAGGTCGTAACCCTCGGTCAGGAAGCGGAGCGAGTCGGCAACCCGGCGAGGCGTGTCGACCAGCCCCTCGCGGGCGGGGTCCTCGCCCAGCTCCTCGAGGAGGCGGGCGACGAGGGTCGGCAGCTCGTCGGGCTCGAAGCGCGGACGGTAGATGCTCACCGGCGGATCTCGACCGAGTTGTTCTCCGATTCGACCAGCTTCAGGCGTTCGAGACGGGCGCCCTCCAGGTTGGCGTCGATCTGCGCCCAGAAAGCGAGCGCCAGGTTCTCGGCCGTCGGGATGACGCCATCGAGGAAGAGGACGTCGCGATTGAGGTGACGATGATCGACCCGGTCGACGACCGCGCTCCGGATGGCCCGGTCGAGCTCCTTCAGGTTGATCACCATCCCGGTGGCGGCCTCGACCGGCCCGCTGACGGACACCTCGAGGGTGTAGTTGTGGCCGTGCTCCCCGGCACAGGCGCCGAAGACCTCGCGGTTTCGCTGCTCGCTCCACTCGCCTCGGCGGAGAACGTGGGCGGCGGCAAAGGTGGCCCTTCGCGTCACGATCAGGGTGGTTGCGGCGGCGGCTCCGGGTCGCGCCTCCCCGCGGGGACCGATCTTGAGCATTTGACTATCCATAATTCTACATCTGGTGACTTATTCCGAATCCGTCGCCGCCGCCCCGCCGGGGGCCGCCGAGTTCGGCCGAGCCGACCTCGAGCGACTTCCCGCGGATGTCCTCGAACGCCTCCTCGAGCGAGTGCCGGAGGACGAGTGGCGCCTCCTCGAGGCGGGCGATGATCCGGCGGCCCGACGGGTCGTCCGGGCGCTCTTCTGGGACCTCGTCTATCACCTCCGGCCGGAGCGCTGGGACGAGCTGAGCCGGGCGGAGCCGGTCCACCCAGGGGTGCTGGAGGCCCTCCCCGCCGATGGCGCGCGGGTCCTCGAGATCGCCGCCGGCAGCGGCCGGCTGACGGTGGAGCTCGCCCCGCGCGCCCGCTCCCTGATCGCAATCGAGCCGGCCGGGCCGCTGCGCGAGATCCTCCGCGGGCGGCTGCCCGGCATCGCGGTGCTCGACGCGACGGCCGAGGAACTCCCGGTCGCCGGCGGGTGGGCCGACCTGACCGTCTCCTGCGCGAGCCTCGGGCCGGACCCGCGAGCCCTGCGGGAGCTGGAGCGGTGCACCCGGCCGGGAGGCACCCTGGCCCTGGTCAGCCCGATGGATCCCGGGTGGTTCGAGGCGCACGGCTGGCGCCGGCTCAGCTTCGACCCGAGGGAGGTGCCGATCCCGCCTCACGACCCCAGCCTGGAGGCGTTCTTCGGGCCGCTCAATCCGCCCCACGAACTACTTTTGAAGGCGCAGTGACCGCTGAGGAGGCCGCTGCCGTGCTGGCGGAGATCGCCTACCGGCTCCGCCACGATCCCGAGCAGGCCTACCGCAGCCGCGCCTACGGGAAGGCGGCGGCGACCTTGAACCGGCTGAAGCCGGATCTGGCCACGCTCCGGGCGGAGGGCCGGCTGGAGTCGATCGAGGGGATCGGGGCGGGGATCGCGAAGGTGCTGATCGAGTTGCTCGACACCGGCTCCAGCGCTTACGCCGAGGGCCTTCGCGAGGCGGCCGGCGAGGCGGCGCCGATCCCCGCGACGGCGGGGGTGAGCCCCGGCCTGCTGCGGGGAGACCTGCACGCCCACACCGACTGGTCGGACGGCGGGGCGACCGTGCTCGAGATGGCCCGTGCCGCCCAGGCGCGCGGCTACTCCTACCTCGCCATCACCGATCACTCGCCGCGGATCCGCGTCGTCAACGGGCTCGGACCGGAACGGGTCGCGGCCCAGGCGGCGGTGATCCGGCAGGCGATGGACCAGATGGAGGGCTTCACGATCCTCCGCGGCATCGAGTGCGACATCCTCGAGGACGGCTCGCTCGACCTGCCGGACGGGGTCCTGGCCGAGCTCGACGTCGTCGTAATCTCGCCCCACGTGAAGCTGAAGATGGAGCCGGCGGCGATGACCGAGCGGATGCTGAGGGCGGTCTCCAACCCGCATGCCGACATCGTCGGCCACCCCACCGGCCGCCGGCTCGGGAGCCGCCCTGGCGCGACCTACGACTTCGAGGCGGTCTTCAGGCAGGCGGCGAGGTCGCGGACCGCGATGGAGATCGACTGCGATCCCGCCCGGATGGACCTCTCCCCCGAGCTCGCCCGGCTCGCGGCGGACTGCGGCTGCCGGCTGTCGCTCGACTCCGACGCTCATTCTCCCGACCAGTTCGCCTACGTCGACTCCGGCGCCTGGATGGCGCGCCAGGCCGGGATCGGGCCCGACCTCCTCCTCAACTGCCTCGAGCTGCCCGACCTGCTGGCTGCCCTACGCTAGTTCGCTGATGGCAGTCATCGGCGTCATGATCGAGGGGCAGGAGGGCCTCACCTGGGATCGCTGGCGGAACCTCTGCCGGGTGGTCGAGGAACTCGGCTTCGAGTCACTCTGGCGGAGCGACCACTTCTTCAGCGTGATGGGCGAGCACCAGCGCGACTGCATCGAGACCTGGGTCTCCCTGGCACTCTGTGCCGAGTGGACGAAGCGGATCACCTTCGGGCCCAACGTCTCCCCGATGACCTTCCGGCCGCCGGCCCTGCTGGCCCGGATGGCGACCTCGGTCGATCTCCTCTCCGGCGGGCGCCTGGTGCTGGGCGTCGGAGCCGGCTGGTACGAGGCCGAGCACACCGAGTTCCACCTTCCCTTCCCGAGCCTGAAGGAGCGGATGGACCTCTTCGAGTCGGGCGTCGGCCTCATCCGCGAGACCTGGGAGAAGTCCAGCCCGAAGCCGGTCCGTGGCACCATCCCACTCCTGATCGGCGGCGGCGGGGAGAAGCGGACGCTGCCCCTGGCCGCGCGCGAAGCGGCGGAGTGGGGACTCGGCGGGCGCCCGGAGCTGGACACCTACCGTCAGAAGGTCGAGATTCTGGCCGAGCAGTGCCGGCTGATCGGGCGCGAGCCGCAGGAGATCAACCGCTCCTTCCAGTGCGGCTACCTGGTCGGCAGAAATGAGACGGAGCTGCTGGAGCGAGCGGGGGCGATGCGCGAGGTGATCCCGCGCTACCGCGAGATGGAGCCGGCGGAGATGATCGAGGTGGCGAAGCAGACCTGGCTGGTCGGCACCCCGGAGGAGATCGCCGACCAGTTGCGGCCCTATCTCGCGCTGGGCCTCAACCGCTGGCACGCCCAGCACTTCCTGCTCGATGACAATGAGGGGCTGGAGCTGCTGATGGAGGGGGTCGCTCCGCGCATCGCGTAGCCTTCGGCAATGGATTTCGACCTGACACCCGGAGAGCGAGCCTTCAAGGACGAGGTCACGGCCTGGCTCCGGGCCAACCAGCCCGACTTCGGGGACGGCGACGAGAGCAGCACCCGCCGATGGGTCGATCAGCGGCAGGCCTGGCAGAAGAAGATGTTCGAAGCCGGCTACATCGGCCTCAACTGGCCCCGCGAGTACGGTGGTAAGGGCGCCACCCTGATGGAGCAGCTGCTCTTCAGCGAGGCCTTGATCGAGACCGGAGCCCCCGCCCCGATCAATGTCCTCGCCCTCGGCATGCTCGGCCCGACGCTCATCTCGCAGGGCAACGAGGTCCAGAAGAAGCGCTACCTGCCGAAGATGCTGGACGCGGACGAGATCTGGTGCCAGGGCTTCAGCGAGCCCAACGCCGGCTCCGACCTCTCAGCGCTGCGAACCCGCGCCGAGCGGAAGGGCGATCACTACGTCGTCAACGGGCAGAAGGTCTGGACGACGCTCGCCCACGTCTCCAAGTTCTGCATGCTGCTCTGCCGTGAGTTCCCGGCCGAGAATCCCCGTGACGGGCTGACCTACCTGATCGTCGACGTCGAGTCACCCGGCGTCGAGGTCCGCCCGCTGGTCCAGATCACCGGCGACGCCGAGTTCAACGAGATGTTCTTCACCGACGTCGAGGTGCCCGCCGAGAACGTCGTCGGCGAGCCGGGCAAGGGCTGGGCGGGCGCCATGACGACCCTGCTCCACGAGCGCGGCACCCTCGGCATGTCCCTTGCCAACCAGGCCTCGATCACGGTCCGGGCACTGACCGAGCACGCCCGCCGCCTCGGGCGCGGGGGCGAGCCCCTCGTCCGCCAGCGGATCGCCCAGCACGTCACCGAGGCCCGGGCTCTGCACCTGAACGGTCAGCGTGCGGTCACCAGCACGATGAAGGCCGGCATGCCGGGCCCGGAGGGCTCGCTGATGAAGCTCTTCTGGTCGGAGCTGAACCAGCGGATGCAGGAGACCGCGGTCGACCTCGAGGGCATGCACGGCCAGCTGAAGGACAACGGTCCCTGGCAGTACGGCTTCCTTCGCTCGAAGGGCAACACGATCGAGGCGGGCAGCTCGGAGGTGCTCCGCAACATCATCGCCGAGCGGGTGCTCGGCCTCCCCCGAAGCCGCTAGGTCCCGCGCCCTTCGGCCTGCTCAGCCCCAGTTCAAGCCCAGTCGCGCGCTGTCGCGGAGGCGGACGTAGCCCTCGGCCCAGATCCGGAGGTGGGGGATCACGCCGGTCGTCAGCGTCTCGATCGAGAGAAGGGGGTTGGGCCAGGCGCAGCCGAGCGCCTTCAGCGCTCCATTAACGGCGGTGACGCGGGAGACGACCTCCGCGGCGGGCGCCAGGCTCAGCACTCCCGCCAGCTCGGCACGGAACTCGGCCCGGACCCGGCCTCCCGCGGCCACCACCGCCCCGCCCTGCATCTCGCGCAGTCGGCGGAGCGCTACCGCCATATCGTCCGGCGAGTCACCGACGACGATCAGGCAGGGGCTGTCCCAGGCGGCGCTGACAGCACATGCACCCCCCTCCAGGCCGAGGCCCCTGAGCAGCCCGCGGAAGGCGCGCCGCCGGCCCATCCGGTCGATCGCCGTGGCGACGATGGCGTCTGATCCGTCGGTCTCGATCTCCCGCGTGATGAGCGGCGCCACCAGCTCCATCGCCCGCCAGCGGCCCCGGCCGGGGTGGGTGAACCAGGCCGGGTCGGCCTCGTCGACCCTGACCGTGTGGAGCATCTCGGGCGGGTAGCGGTGCTTCACCGGCTCCGCCGGAGTGCGCCCACCGACCAGGACCAGGCGAGGCTTGACGCCCGGCTCCCCGCGGGGCAGCAGCATCAGGTCGGCGAGCATCCCGGGAGCGAGCCCACCGATCCAGCGGCCGAGGCCGAATCGCTCGGCCGGGTTGCGGCTGGCCAGCCGGATCGCCCGCGCCAGCGGCAGGCCGCTCTCGACGGCGAGCTCGACGACCCGGTTCAGGGAGCGCCCGGCCAGCAGCTCGTCGGGCTCCACGGTGTCGCTGACGAAACCGATCCGCCCGAAGTCGGTGATTCCGCCCTCCTGCCAGAGCGGCGCGATCGCCGGCAGGTCCTGGCGGGTCGCGCCGTGGCGGACCATCGCGTAGTAGCCGAGACGGAGCCGGTTGAGCGTGTCGCCGGCGTCGATGCCCTCGTGGTCGGCGGTGATTCCAAACGCCGCGAAGGGGTTGAGGATCGGATCGCGCGCGCCGGCCCCATGGCCCTCGACGGTCAGGCCGCGGACGTGGGCTCCTGCGATCAGCGCCTCGACCCGGGGATGGCCGCGGATCACCTCCACCCAGTTCGCCTCGCCGACCCCGGCGATGCCGGGGAGGTCGAGGAGCTCGACCCATTCCCGACCGGGGATGCCGATGTCGCGGTCGAAGACGGGGTCGAGGCCGGTCAGGGGAGGGATGGTCAGGAAGACCCGACCGGGCATCCCGGCGGCGTCGGCGAGCAGCTCGCGGATGCCGGCGGGGCCGAGGATGTAGCCGAGCTCCATCGTCTCCAGCACGGTCGTCGTTACCCCGGCGGCCACCTGCAGCGGCGCGGTCGCCCCGAGCCCCAGCCGGTAGAGGTGGGTGTGCGCCTCGACCAGGCCGGGGGCGATCAGGTGGTCGCGGCCCTCGATTCGCGCGACCGACTCGAACTTCTCGACGTCGGGTCCGGCATAGGCGACCCGGCCCTCCGCGATGACGAGGCCCCAGCCCTCGAGGATCTCCTCCGTGAAGACGTCCAGCAGGGCGCCGCTGGTCACCACCAGGTCGGCCGGCTGGGAGCGGCGCGCGACCGCCACGAGGCGCCGCATGGCGGCAATGTCGGGTGCCAGGCGGACGGTCATCGGAGGGCTCCCACTAGAATCCGAACCATATGGATTTTGCTTTCTCGGAAGAGCAGGAGATGCTCCGCTCGTCAGCCCGGACGCTATTGGCCAAGACCAGCCCCAGCTCGGTCGTCCGCAACCTGATGGAGACCGAGGACGCCTACGACCCCGAGCTCTGGAAGAAGCTCGCCGAGCAGGGCTGGACCGCCCTCGGCATCCCCGAGGAGTACGGCGGCTTCGGCACCTTCCTGGACCTCGTCGTGGTGCTCGAGGAGACCGGCCGGGTTCTCCTTCCGGGGCCCTTCTTCGAGACCATGGGGATGGCGGTTCCGGCGCTTCTCGAGGCTGGCACCGAGGCGCAGAAGAAGGAGGTCCTCGGAGCCATCGCCGCCGGGCAGGCGCGAGCGACGCTCGCGATCACCGAGCCCGCCGGCCGCTGGGACGCCGAGGGCGTGACCCTGGCCGCCCAGCGCTCGGGCGACGGCTGGACGCTCAATGGGACCAAGCTCTTCGTGCCCGGGGCCGGCGTGGCCGATTACATGGTCGTCGCCGCGCGCACCCGGGGCACGGGTGAGGAGGGCATCACGCTCTTCCTGGTCAAGGGCCGACCGGCCGGGATGGCGGTCAGGGCGCTGGCGACGCTCGACATGACCCACAAGTGGTACGAGGTCAAGTTCGAGAACGTCCAGCTCGGCGCCGACGCCCTGATGGGTGAGCCGGACAGGGGTTGGACGCCGTTGCGGCGCTCGCTCGACTGGGCCACCGCCGGCATCTGCGCGGAGATGGTCGGGGGCGCCCAGAAGGTGCTCGAGGACTCCGTCGAGTACGCCAAGACACGGCAGCAGTTCGGCAAGCCGATCGGCATCTACCAGGCGGTGTCCCACAAGCTGGCCGACATGCTGCTGGAGGTCGAGAGCTCGAAGTCGGTCACTTACTACGCGGCCTGGACCGTCGACGCCGACGCGCCCGACCGCGCCCTCGCCTGCTCGATCGCCAAGGCCTACACCTCCGACGCCTACCGCCACGCAACCGCCAGCGGCATCCAGGTCCACGGTGGGATCGGCTTCACCTGGGAGCACGACATGCACCTCTACTTCAAGCGGGCGAAGGCCTCCGAGGTGACCCTCGGCGACTCGACCTTCCACCGCGAGCTGGTGGCCGAAGCGCTCGACCTCTAGGCGATCCTGGCTCATATTTCTGCCCAACGTTGCCGAAACTGATTGAGCTTCAGGGAAGCAGGAGCAGCCGCACCACGAGGAGGCCGAAGGCGGCGCAGACTGGGATCACGAGACCCCGGTAGAGGGCGAAGTAGTCGGCCCAGGCCGACCGCAGCCGCTCGACCCGAGAGCCGGCCCCGAAGGCGAGCGCGGAGTAGAGCGGCAGCCCCGCCCCGGTGTTGAGCGTCAGGGCGAGCACGACGACGCCCCCCGCGACCCCCAACCAGCCCTGGAGCGGCGCGGAGGGCCCGAAGCCGATCTCCGCACCCCAGAGCGCCGCCGCCGCGGGCAGCAGCAGCAGCTCGGGGAGACCGAGCAGGAAGAAGGCGGCGAAGGTGACCGCCAGCAGCAGCAGCAGGAGGGTGAAGCCCGAGACCACCCCCGCCAGCGCCGCGGCCGCGACCGCCACGCCGGAGCTCACCGGCGTCGCCGCCACCCCTGCCGCGACCGTCGCCGGCCCGCGGACGTGGCCACCCTGGATCGAGGCGATCGCGGCCGGCCAGGAGTGAACGCCCGCGGCGGACGCGAGGATCCCGCCGACGACGGCCGGAATCACGGCCAGCAGGACGCCGACGGCGAGGGCCGGGAGGTGGCGGCGGAGTTGCTCGACCGGGAACCAGCGGCGACGACGCTCGCGCTCGCGGCCAACGCCGGTCTCCAGGAGGCGCTCGCGGTCGAAGGTCGCGCCGGTGACGATGGTCAGAGCCAGGCAGGCCGCGAGCGGCAGCAGGAGGGAGGGCACTGCGAGCGGGGACCGGAACACGAAAAGTGCCAGCGGCAGATCGGCGACGGCGGCCGAGATCGGCGAGAGGAGGAACGACCAGGCGCCGCCGGCGGCGCCCTCCCGGGGAAAGAGCATGAAACCGAGCAGGCGGCCCATCGCCGCCCAGTAGGCGGTCGCGACGGCGACAAAGGCGAAGACCGGCAGCAGGTCCCAGGGCGCCGGCCGGCCGAAGAGGCTCATCAGTCCCATCCCGCCAGCGACCCAGAAGGTCACGTAGACACCGCTCACGACCACCCCCGGGAGGACCTCCAGCCAGATCAGGGAGGGATCGTCGAGGGGCGTGTAGAGGAGCACCTCGAGCGATTGCTGGGCCTTCTCCCACCAGATGCCGATGGAGCTCTTGATCGACTCCAGGAGGGCGAAGGACATGAAGAAGAGGGGTAGCAGCAGTCCCGCCTCGAGGCTGGCCCCGCGGGGGATCCGGCCGGCCAGCGAGCCGAGGCTGCCGGGCGCGCTGCCGAAGAGGGAGACCCCGCCCACCAGGAGCAGGACGAAGGCATTGAGGTACATGACCCAGCTGAGGTCGCCCCGCCGCCACCAGGAGGTGATGTAGAAGGGCAGGAACTGGCGCAGGCGATGAGGCTGGTCGCGGAGGGAGGCGATGACCTGGCCAGGCCGGAGCCCGGGGATGTTGGCGGGGGTGGAGGGCCGGGACGCGACCTCGCCCTCCTCGCCCATCGCCTTCAGGTAGACGGCCTCCAGGCTCGGTTGCTGCTCGGACAGCTCGAAGTAGGGCGCGCCGCAGACGCGGAGGCGGCGCTGGAGCTCGGCCGCGAAGTCGGCCAGCTCAGTGTCCGGCCACGCCCAGGGCACGCCGTAGGAGAGCCGCCTGCCCGCCAGCTCGGGGGCTGAGTCGTGAGCGCGGAGCCACGCCAGGATCGGCCCGGCGTCGGCGAGCTCGGCGCTCAGCGCGGCGGTGAAGCGGCGGGTCGGATGGGCCCAGCGCTGGAGAGCGGCAAGGGTCCCGTCGGCGACGATCCGGCCCCGGCGCATGATGGCGACTCGGTCAGCCAGCAGCTCGGCCTCGCCGAGGATGTGGGTCGTGACGATCACGGCGGCGCCGCGGTCGCGCTGCTCGCCCAGGTAGCGACGCATGTCGGCCGCTGCGACCGGGTCGAGGCCGACCGTCGGCTCGTCGCAGAAGAGCCAGCGCGGCCGGTGCAGGGTCGCCCGGATCAGTGCCACCTTCTGGGCCATGCCGCGGGAGTAGGAGCTGAGGACCCGGCCGCTCGCCTCGGTGAGATCGAAGCGTTCGAGCAGGGCACCGATCCGGGTCTGCCGTTCGGCCGGCGGGACTCCGTAGATCCCCCCGTAGTGCTCGAGGTACTCCCAGGCCGTGTTGCGGCCGTAAAGGCGGGCCAGGTCGGGGACGACGCCCAGCCCGGTGCGCACGGCGTCCAGGTCGCGGGGCAGGCGGAGGTCGTCGAGCGCGATCTCACCCTCGTCGGGCCGCAGGATTCCACCCAGACAGCGCAGAGTGGTCGACTTCCCGGCGCCGTTCTGGCCGAGGAGGAGGAGCACCTCCCCGGAATCGACAGCGAGGTCGACGCCGTCAACCGCCTGGACGCTTCCGAACCGCTTCCGGAGGCCGCCGACCGAGATCACGTCGGGCATCGTAGCGACCATGACGCCCGCTAAAGCTCCTTTCAGCCGTGAATGGAAACGGCGTCGCGCTGCGCGGTCTGCCCGTGCAGCGAGGAACGCGGGCGTCCCGCCCCAAACGGCTACGCGCGGATGCCAAGTTCATCCCGACCGAACGACTGGCTCCGGGTTCCTACTTGCGTCGCGCCAAGGCCGGGTTCATCCCGGCCGTTTGACGTGTCATGAATCGACGCAATGCGTCGCGCCGAGAGGGGGAGTTCCGGAAGAGGGGGCCAGGCCCCCTCTTGCCCCTTCCTATAGCTTCTCGAAGCGCTCCACGTCGACGACGAAGACAGTGGCGCCGCCGACCTGCACCTCGACCGGGTAGGGCATGAAGAACTCGCCCGGCTCGACCATCGGCGGCATCG
>DAIRGV010000005.1:54405-77873 GCA_036794405.1 Candidatus Dormiibacterota bacterium | reverse complement strand
GCGTTGAGGACCGCCTCCTGGGCGGGCGGGAGGGGCACCAGGGTCACCTCGACCTGGTGGCGATCCCCGACCAGGGCGCGCACCTCGGCTTCGGTCAAGGGGCTGAGACAGGCGACCCGGGCAGTCATGCATGGCTGAGGCTACCACCCGCGGCAACTCGGCTTCGGGGGCGGCGTGTCACGCTCGCGCTGGGCTGCTAGAGTGCGCTCATTCGCCCGGCTTTGGGCGACGGTCGCCGCGATCCCAAGTCCTTCTCTGCAGACGCGCGCGGTTCGTGAACCAGGAAATCAAGAGAAGGGCACGAGGAAACAGGAATGCCGAACGGTAGCATCAAGAAGGTCGTCAACGACCGCGGCTTCGGGTTCATCGCCGCCGAGGATGGCAAGGAGTACTTCTTCCATCGCAGCGGCCTCGACAGCTCGCTCAACTTCGACTCGCTGAACGGGGGCGAGGCCGTCAGCTTTGAGATCGAGTCGAGCGACAAGGGCCCCCGAGCGACGCGCGTTCGCGCGGCGTAAGCGGACCGCGGCGGGGCCCCACCGGGAACATTTCCGGAGGGGCCCTGCTTTACACCTGCAACATGGCGGTACCCCTGCTGGTCTACTCCGACTACGTCTGACCCTGGTGCTACGTCGACTCGGTCCGGGTCGAGCGCTTGGTCGAGGAAGGTTCCGTCGAGGTGACCTGGCTGCCTTACGAGCTGCACCCCGAGGTGCCGCCGGAGGGAGTGTCCCGGGAGGATTACTTCCCGGCTCACGTCCTGAGCCGCATCGACGCGGCTCCCTGGGCGGCCCTCGCCGAAGCCGAAGGCCTGGTCATGAAGCGCGGCGGCCGGTTGATCAACACCCGGCTCGCGCTCTCCGCGGCTGAGTTCGCGCGGGAGAAGGGCAGCTACCCGGCTATGCACCTGGCCCTGTTCCGGGCTTTTTGGGAGCAGACGGGCGACATCAGCACCATCGCGGGCCTGAAGGCGATCGCAATCGAGGTCGGCCTCGACCCCGACGCGATGGCCGCCGAGCTGGAGGCCGGGCGCTATGAGGACCAGCTCGATGCCAACCGGCGGGAGGCGACCCAGGTCGGCATCAACGGCATTCCGGCCCACGTCTTTGGCCTCCGCTACCTGGTGATGGGCGCGCAACCCTTCGAGGTCCTGAAGCAGGTGGCCGACAAGGTCGCAGGGGAGCTGGCCTCGGGCTAGCGCTCCTCAGCGGACCGCAACCGCCGCGTGGCGGTCGGCGACCTCGAGGCCGGCCTCGATCGCGTCCAGGCCCTCGTCCAGCTCCTCCTCCGAGATCGTCAGGGGCGGCGCGATGATGACCAGGTTCCAGCGGAAAGCAGGTCGCGCTCCCTTTGCCCAGACCGCCTTCACCACCTCTGTCATCTCTGCGTTTCGAGTCTCGACGCGCTGGGGCGTGAAGGGCTCCCGCGTCCCCTTGTCCCTGACCAGCTCGATCGCCGCCAGCAGCCCCAGCCCGCGCACCTCGCCGACGCTCGGATGGCGGTCACGCATCTCTTCCAGCCGCTTCATCAGCAATTTGCCGAGCCGGGCCGCCCGGTCGGCCAGCTCCTCCTCCAGGTAGACCTCGAGCGTCGCCACGCCCGCGGCGCAGGCCAACGGGTGCGCGGCGTAGGTAAGGCCGGAGCCGAGGTAGTGGTCCTCGAAAAAGTCACCGATCCGGTCGGAGACGATCGCCGCGCCGAGCGGCACGTAGCCCGAGGTGATCCCCTTGGCGACCGTCATGATGTCGGGCTCGACGCCCCAGTGCTCGGACGCGAACCACTTCCCGGTGCGGCAGAAGCCGTCGATGACCTCATCGAAGATGAGCAGGATGCCGTGCTCGTCGCAGAGGTCGCGCAGCCGCTGCAGGTAGCCGTCCGGAGCGGGCACGATGCCGCTGTAGCCGGTGACTGGCTCGAGGAGGATCGCGGCAACCGTTTCCGGCCCCTCGCCGACGACGGTCTCGGCAACCGCGTCCGCGCAGTTGAGGTTGCACTTCGACTCCCTGGAGCAGAAGGGGCACCGGTAGCGGTAGGGGTCGAGGGTCTTGACGAAGCCGGCCGGCGTGTGGGGCTCGGACCAGACCCGGCGGTTGTCGCCGGTCGCCGCCATCGTCGCCAGCGTCGCGCCGTGATAGCTCTGGTAGCGGGTGACGATCTTCTGCCGGCCCGTGAAGGTGCGGGCCATCCGGATCGCGTGCTCGTTCGCCTCGGCGCCGCCGTTGGTGAAGAAGGTCTGCGAGAGGCGCCCGGGGGTGACCTCGGCGAGCATCTCGGAGAGCCGGCTGGCGGGTGGGCTGGTATGGTCGGGGGCGATCACCGGCATCGTCTCGGCCTGCCGCTTGATCGCGTCCACGACGTGCGGATGGGCGTGGCCGATGTTGACGTAGGCGAGCTGGCCACACATGTCCAGCCAGCGGTTTCCGCCGGAATCCCAGAAGTAGCTTCCCTTCGCGTGCGTCACGGTCAGGGGGGCGATCTTTCCCTGTACGGCCCACGGGTAGAGTCGGCGGTCAGGTCGTGCCATGCCGCGATCATAATCTTGCCCGTGGCGGTCGCCCGGGTGATGCGCCGGCGAATGGGTTGGTTGGTTGTCGATCCGAGTCGGTCCGCCAGCGAATCGCCCGCGCATGGTGCCCAGCCGCGCGGCTGTGGCCACCTCTCGCGGAGTGGCCCGTCCAAGGTCGTCGGTCGAGCTTCAGGTGATACGAGGCGCTCGGCTCAGCCGGGAGGCGGGAGGAGCAGGGTCGGCTCCGGCGGCGGGCCGCCGTAGGCGAAGATATGGGCCGGCCCTCCGAGCATCTCGATCGTCGACTCGCGCACCGCGCCCAGCTTCTCGGCGACCCGGATCGAGGCCGTGTTCTGGGGCCGGATAAGGCTGATCAGGTGGGTCGCGCCGAGTTCCTCATAGGCCATCCGGACCACAGCCCGGGCCCCCTCGGTGGCATAGCCGCGGCCCCAGTGCTGGTGACCGAGGAGCCAGCCCGCCTCGAGCCCCGGCCAGCCTTCCGGGTTGATCAGGCCGACCCTGCCGATGAAGGCCCCCGTCGCCCGCTCCTCGACCGCGTAGAGGCCGTAGCCCCGGAGCACCCAATGGCCGAGGGCGGTGGCGACCGACCGCCACGTCTCCTCCCGGGTGAGGGTGCGGCCGTCTCCGATGTGCCGCATCACCTCCGGGTCGGCGCAGATCCGGGCGTAGAGGTCGAGGTCGCTCTCCAGGAACTGGCGGAGCAGGAGCCTCTCCGTCTCCAGGCTGTCGGGCGCCTCGACCAGGCTGCTCTCGCCGATCGGCAGGCTCACGTCGCGACCTCCGCGCGGTCGCGGCCGCCGGCGAGCTTCCGGCCCCAGCCGGGCTGGTTGTCGAGGAAATGGTCGTCCGCGGGCTGCTCGGGAAAGATCTTGTGCGGGTTGAGGATGCCGAGCGGGTCGTAGAGGTCCTTCAGCCGCCGCCACCAATCGATCTCCTCGGGGCTGTGCTCGAGGGCGGCGAAGTCGCGCTTGAGAGCGCCCAACCCGTGTTCGGCCGAGACGGTGCCGCCGAGCTCGACCGCGTCGCGGAAGATCTGGGCCGCGATCGGTCCGACCAGGTGGCGCTGCTCCTCCTCGAAGAGAAGGGTCGGATGCAGGTTGCCGTCCCCGGCATGAGCGACGACGGGCATCCTCATGTTGTGCTTCTCAGCCAGGGCCTGGAAGCGGTGGACCATCTCGGGCACCTTGGAGATGGGAACCGCGATGTCCTCGCTGAAAACGTTCTGGCGGAGCTCGACCATCGCGTGGCCGAGGTGGCGGCGGGCTTTCCAGATTCCGTCGCGCTCCGCCTCGCTCTGCGCGACCCGGTTGTCGATCCCGTCGAGGATCTCGACCATCACGGCCAGCTGCTCCAGCACCTGGTCGGGATCGTTGCCATCCTGCTCGATGATCAGGACCGCCTCGTGGTCGCTTCGAAACCCGGCCGGCAGCAGGTGCCCGACGATCTCCAGCGTCGCCCGGTTCAGCATCTCCAGCGCCGCCGGGAAATGACCGGACTGGAGCACCCGGCGGACGGCGTCAGCGGCATCCTCGATGGTCGCGAAACCGACCATCGCGGTGGCGTGGTGGCGAGGCCTCGGCACCAGCTTGACGATCACCCGGGTGACGATTCCGAGCGTGCCCTCGGAGCCGACGAAGAGCTGCATCAGCCGGTAGCCGGAGGAGCGCTTGCGGAGCCGTCCCCCCAGCTCGAGGACGCTCCCGTCGGCCAGGACGACCGTCATCCCGACGACGTAGTCGGCCGTGAGGCCGTATTTGAGGCAGTGCGGCCCGCCCGAGTTGCAGGCCACATTGCCGCCGATCGTCGAGATCAGCTTGCTGGCCGGATCCGGCGGGTACATCAGACCGTGCTCGGCGGCCGCCGCGTCGAGGTCTCCGTTGATGACGCCGGCGCCCGCGATCGCCATCAGGTTGGCGCCATCGATCTCCAGCTCGGTGAAGCGCTCGAGGCTCAGGACGATCCCTCCCGAGAGTGGCACCGGGCCGCCGACGAGACCGCTTCCCGCGCCCCGCGAGGTGATCGGCGTCCGAGTCGCCGCGCAGAGCCTGACCACCTCGGCGACCTCCTCGGTGCGGCTGGGGAGGACCGCCGCGGTGAGCGGGTGCTGGAGAAAGGTACCGTCGTGCTCGTAGCCCTCCAGCCGCTCATCGATGATCACGTGCGCGGCGCCGACAATTGCGCGGAGCTTGTCGAGCAGCTCGGCGGAGGCGGTCACGAGTCGGCCTCGGAGGGCCTCGGCTCCGCGGTGGCCGAGATCCGCGCCAGGACGGCGCCGACAGGTGCCGTGGCACCCTCCGGTACGACGATCTCCAGCAGCCGGCCGTCGACCGGTGACTCGAGCTCGGAGTTGACCTTGTCGGTCTCCACCTCGACCAGCGGCTCGCCCCGGCGCACCTCCTCGCCGGCCTTCTTCAGCCATCGCGCGACGGTGCCCTCCAACAGCGTGTCGGCCAACTTGGGCAGCGTAAAATCCACTTGCAGGGCAATTGTCGCAGCATCGAAACGATGACCCGAGGCGGGTCGGCCTGGTGACCTAGCCGGCCAGCAGAAGGCGCGCGAGCGTCTCCCCCAGCCACACCGCGTAGCGATCCGGCGGCCAGCCGCGGCCGTTGACCAGCTGGTGGTAGAGGCCGGGGTCGTTGAGGGCCCACACCGTGTCGGCCGCCGTCTCCTCATCCAGGCCCGGGCGCAGCCCTCCCTTGGCGATGACGTCCCCGACGACGTTGGCGGCGCCCCTCCGGCGCTGCGCCTGCTGCGCGTCCCAGAGGTCACGCGCCTCGGAGTCGGCGCCCGCCGCGCCCCGGACCGCCTCGTAAAGCTTTGCGACCCGTCCGCTGATTTCGCCCACCAGCTCGGCATAGAGAGCGAGATAGAGGTGGGGATCCGTCTCGGCGCGGATGGCCTTCGATCGCAGCCTCTCGGGCAGCGAAACCGGCTCGTCGTCGCCGACGATGGCAACGTCGAGCGCGGTCTTGAGGAGAGCCCCCTTGCCGCCGACCGAGGTGAACACGGTCGCCCGGCTGACGCCTGCGCGTTCGGCGATCTCGTCGATCGAGGTCGCCACGTAGCCCTGGTCGGCGAAGAGCCGGGCCGCCGCGGCGATCACCGCCTCTCGCGTCGATGCGGCCTGCGCGGCGCGGAGCGGTGAGCGGTAAGGCCGGTTGACAATCTTCCCCATAGTCACTAGATTAAGAGTCTAATCATTTAACTGCTAGTGGAATGACAGGAGAAGACATGGCCGACGTGGGAGCAGCGGGACCGATGGCGATCGTCGAGCGGCTGCTCGAGGCGACCAACCGGCATGACCTCGATGCGATCGGGGCCTGCTTCGAGCTCGACTTCGAGAACCTGACCCCTCTCCACCCGGCGCGTTCCTTCCGGGGAAGGGTGCAGGTCATGAAGAATTGGGGGCAGATCCTGCGCGGGGTGCCGGACATCAGCACCCAGATCGTAGGGCGCGCGGTCGAAGGTGACCAGGTCTGGACCGAATGGGAGATGACCGGTACCCGACTCGACGGTGATCGCCAGCTCCTGCGGGGCGTGATGATCTTCGCCGTGCGGGCCGGTCTGATCAGCTCGGTCCGCTTCTACCTCGAGCCGGTCGATGATTCGAGCCAAGCGATCGATGAGGCCGTGGCGCAGGTGGCCGGGCGGTGATCCTAATCGCGGGCGGCAGCGGCCGGTTGGGTCGAAGCATCGTCGGACGGCTGGTCGACCGCGACCTCTCGGTCCGCGTCCTGAGCCGCCATCCCGACTCGGCCGCGGGCCCGAATGTCGAGCTGGTAAGCGCGGACGTGCGTGACCCCGTGGCGCTGGCCCACGCGCTCGGCGGGGTGAGGACGATTGTCTCCGCCATCACGGGGTTCGGGCCCGGCGGTGCGGGACCGGCAGCTGTCGACCATCTGGGCAACCGCAACCTGATCCGGGCGGCGCGGGAGGCGGGGGTCGGGCACTTCGTCCTGGTCTCCATCCACAACGCGGGCGTCGCCCACCCGATGGAGCTGTACCGGGCCAAGGAGCGCGCGGAACGGGAGCTTCGGGCGAGTGGCCTGGAGTGGTCGATCTTCCGTCCGACGGTCTCGATGGAGACGTGGGCCGAGGTCGTCGGAGCCCCGATCCGGGACAAGGGCCGGGCGCGGATCTTCGGCCGCGGCGACAACCCGGTCAACTTCGTCTCCGCCGGCGACGTCGCCGACGTCATCGTCGACGCGGTCGTCGATGGGGAGCAGCGGGGGGCGACGCTCGACGTCGGAGGTCCCGAGAACCTCACCCTGCGGCAGGTGGTCTGCCTCCTGCAGGAGGCCATCGGTAGGACCGGCCCAGTAGGACATGTTCCCCTGCTGGCTTTGCGGGCCGCGGCTGCGGTCCTGGGAGTGGTGAAACCCGATCTCGCGCGCCTGGTCGAGGCGGCGGTGGAGATGGACACGGCGGACATGTCCCTGGCGCCGGCGCCGGGAAGGACAAGCTTTGCGGAGGTCGCCCGCCGGGAGCTCGCCTGAGCGCCCCGTCGCTCAGGGGATCGGCGCCGGCTTGAGGAAGACGGGCGAGGTTGGGACCTTGCCCAGCGCCGGGTCCTGGTAAGTGGAGGGCGCGGAGAGCGCGGTGTAGAACCACTCGTTGAACTGAACCGCGCGATCGGCGAGGTACTTGGGATCCGTGCTCGGGGAGTAGGGCTGGCGGGGCAGGTAGCCCTGGTCGTTGGGGGCCAGGTAGTAGTCGTCGGTCCCGTAGAGGCTGGTCGAGGCGTAGGAGTAGATCGCCACCCCGATCGGCGCGTTGCCGGCGGCGGTCGGAGCCAGCGCGGTGCGGATCTGGGCGATGGTGTCCTCGGGGTAGTTGTTGAAGGCGCCGATGCCGATCAGCAGCCGGCCTCGGCCCTGATGGTTCTTCTCCCAGGTGGTCCAGTCCCGGAACCAGCCGCGCTGCTTGGGGCTGGAGTCGCTGTCGTAGTTCATCGGAACCCCGATGTCGAGATCGCCCTCCCGGAACCAGGTCGCCCAATCCTGGTAGACCTCGGTGTAGGTCCGGGAGTGGACCCAGTCGCTGTCCGACTGGGGCCCGCCACCGTAGGCGATGAGCGCGCCGCTCAGCTTCACCGAGGGCCGGATCCGGGCGACCGCGTCGTGCAACCCGTGGACGAAGGCGGTCACCTGGTCGCGCCGCCACTGTTGCCACTGGGGGTCGTCGGGGGCCGGCCGGTCGGTTCGCCCGGTCGCCCGGCCGAAGTGGTCGAGCGCGATCTTGGTGTAACCCCAGTCGCCGCCGTCGGGGTAGCGGACGAAGTCGAGGTGGATCCCGTCCACGTTGTAGCGGCGGACGACCTGGGTCATGACCTCCTGGGTGTAGGCCCGGGCCTCGGGGACGCCGGGGTCGAGATAGCCGTAGCCGTCGTTGCCTCCGTCGTACTTGAGGTTGCCCCACTGGTCGCCCATCTCCTGGAAGACCTCACTGGTCTGGCCGACGAAGAAGGTGTTCATCCAGGCGTGGACCTGGAGTGGCGGGTTGGCCGTGTGAGCCTTCTGGATCAGGTAGCCGAGCGGGTCCCAGCTCGGGTGGCCGGGATAGTCGATGTCGCTCGCCGGCGGCTCGAGGCCCTTCAGGAAATAGGCATCCCCCCGCTTGCGCATCTGGACGAAGAGGGCGTTGAGATTGCCCTTGTGCGCCCGTTGGATCAGGGTGTCGACCTGCCGGGGGTTCTTGAACCCCTGGTGGAAGCCGTCGACCCAGAGCGCGCGCAGTTGGGCGGCCCCGCTCGGGACGATCGCGGGCTCGGGCGCCGGCGTGGGCGCTGCCGGCACCACCTGGCCGAGGATCGGCACCTGCTTCGCCACCTGCGCGGGGGTCGAGCTGCAGGCGAGCGCGAGGATCAGGGGAAGGGACACCAGGAGCCCCCGGCTCCGGAACATGGCGGCATTATGCCCCAGCCGGCGCCCCTTTCAGGCCTGGGCGCGGACGAAAAGGACCCTCAGGCCTCGGCGCGCAGCACGTGGGCCGCCGCCGGCGCCAGGAAGGGCGCCTCGCCTGTCACCTGGCGGACCGCGTCGGCCGCCTCGTCGACGACCATCTGCTGGACGTGCTCGCTGAGCCCCTCCAGCCGGGCCGCGAATGCCCACCAGCTGGAATTGACGGCGGCATAGTGCCCGGGCCCATCCCAGCTCGTCTCGACCTCCACCCGCTCGGTTTCGGCGAAACGGAAGCCCGCCGCCAGGGCGGCGGCGGCGAAGCGGTCAAGGTCGCCCAGGATCGTTCTCGTCTCAGCCAGCTCGGGCTGCGCGGGCGCGGGCCCGAGACGCTTGTCGATCGCCTTCCGGAAGGCGTCGACCGCCGGGCTCGGATCGGGGCCGTCGGCGGGGGGGATGCTGGCGGCGAAGCGGGCTTTCGGCTTCATGACCCGCCGCACCTCGCGCAGGGCGCGGCCCAGGTTGGGCAGGAAGTGCAGTCCGTGGCCGCAGCTGACCGCTTCGAAGGTGGCCGCCGGGAACTGCAGGTTCTCGATGTCCATCCGCAGGAAGCGAACCGGGAGGCTCCGTCCGCCGGCCGCCTGTCGGGCGACCGCCAGCATCCCCTCGGCGAGGTCGACCCCGATCACCTCGCCGCCACCGTTGAGCGCCCGCGCCATCGGGAGGGTGAGAGTGCCGGGCCCGCAGGCGAGGTCCAGGATCCGCATTCCCGGTCGGGGCTTGAGGTAGTCGAGGATGGCGTCGCGGCCGGCCGCCTGGCCCTTCCGCATCGCCTCTTCCAGCCGCTGGCGATAGGCCGGGGCGTTCCGGCTGAAGACACCGGACAGGTACTCCTTGGACTTCAAGTCTCGCCAATCTTAGGCATCCCGGCGGTCGGTGTTTAATGTCCCCCCGAGTGACCGGACGGATCCTCTCCACGTCCCTGGCCGCCCTCCTGGCGATTCTCTTCGCCGCGGTCGCCTGCTCGGCGGCAGGGACGCTCCCGGGTCTCCCGTCGGGGCCGGTGAGGATCGGCCTCATCACCTCGTTGACGGGAATCGACCTGCCCCTTGGCGTCGATGCCCGCCAGGGCGCGCAACAGGCCATGGACGAGGTGAACGCCGGCGGCGGGATCGCCGGCCACGCCGTTGCCCTCGAAGTCGCTGACGACGCCGGCACGAGCTCCCTGGCGGTGACCGCCTTCTCAGCGCTGAAGGAGCGGCACGTCGCCGGGATCGCCGGCCCGCCGAGCGCCGCGGGCGAGCTCGCCATCGCCCGGCTCGCCGCCTCCAGCCACCTGCCGCTCCTTTCGACCTCCGGCGCCGACCCGGTGACGAGGCCCGGCGGGAGGCTGCTCGACAACGTCTTCCTGGCCGCTCCCGCAGCGAGCCGGAGCGCGGAGCGGATGCTGCGCTACGCCCGGGGCGCGTCGCTGACGTCGTTGGCGATCGCGCACCCGGCCGGCGACACCTTTGCCGACGCCGGCGTCGCCACCCTCACGGCCCACGCGTCGAAGTACGGCCTCCGGGTGGCCACCGACCGGGCGTTCGAACCCGGCACGGTGGACTTCCAGCCGGTGATCGAGGCGGTCCGGGCCTCCGGCGCCCGGGTGCTGCTGGTCTGGGGCTCGGGCGCGGCTCCTCCCCTGCTGGAACGGGCGTGGAAGCTGTCCGGGCTGGGGATCCCGATCCTGCTCTCGCCGGCCAGCGCTTCGACCGCCTTCCTGCGGGCGGTCAGCGACTCCGGCGAAGGCGCGCAGGTCGAGAGCTCGACTTCGCTGCTGGCAGCGTCCCTGCCCCCGGGAGCGGCGGCCCGCCGGCAGGTGGGCCCGATGGCCGCGGCCTTCCAGCGTCATAACGGCTACTACCCGACGCAGGCCGCCTTCGACGGCTACGCCGCGGTCCGACTTCTCCTCCGTGCGATCACGGACGCCGGGAGCACCGACCCCGCCGCCGTCGATGCGGCCCTGGCCCGGCTCGACCTGGCCACGGGTTCAGGCACCTTCCGCTACAGCCGCCTCGACCACCTCGGCCTGGCGGCGGACTGGCTGACGATCGCCACCATCAGGGGCGGCGTCCTGGCCCCGGCTGCCTAGTTCCTCCAGCTCTCCTCGAGCCAGGCCGCGATCTCGGCCACCTTGGCGTCCTCCCCGTAGTGGCCGACCACCTGGATCCCGACCGGGAGTCCGCTGGTGGGCGCGGGCAACGTCACGATCGGCTGGCCGGTGACGTTGAAGGGACGGGTGAAGCGCGTCATCACCGGCCGCACTCCCTCCGACTCCTCGATCCGGGGCGCCACCCGCGGCGTCGCCGGCACCAGGATCGCGTCGACGCCCTCCATCGCCAGCTCGACCTCGTCGGCAAGGCGCTCGCGCTCCTCGAGGGCTTCGAGGTAGTCGATCGCCTTCACCTCGAGGCCCCGGCGGAGATTGCCGAGCACGTCTTCGCCGAACTTGTCGGGGTGCTTTTCGACCCGCTCCCGGTGGAGCTGGGCGGCCTCCGCGTTGAGGATCACCGTCCCCGGCGCGCCGAGCTCCCGGTGGCCCGGGAATTCGATCTCTCTGAGCTCCCCGGCAACCCGGAGCCAGGCGGCCCGGGTCTCCTCGTCGAGGTCGTCGAACCAGCCGTGCGGCACGGCCAACCGGTAGCCCCCGGCGAGCTCGCCGGGGGCTATCCCGGTCAGCCCCGACATCATCTCCAGGGCAATCGCCGCGGAGCGGACGTCCGGCGCCAGCGGGCCCATGGTGTCGAGCGAACGGCTGAGGGGGAAGACGCCCTCGGTGCTGACCATCCCGATCGTCGGCTTGAAGCCGACGCAGCCGCAGAGCCCGGCCGGGATTCGGATCGAGCCGCCGGTGTCGGAGCCGACAGCCCAGTCACACATCCCGGCGACCACCGCCGCCGCCGAACCGCCCGAGGAGCCGCCCGGGATCCGGCTCGGGTCGCGTGGGTTGCGCACCGACCCGTGGTGAGGGTTGTTGCTCGTGATCCCGAAGGCCCATTCGTGGAGGTTGGTCTTGCCGACCACGACGCAGCCGTGGCGACGGATCTCGCCGATCAGCGGGGCGTCGATCTCGGCCGGTACGGAGGGGAGCAGCACACCGCCCGCCGTCGTGACCGTGCCCCGGACGTCGACCAGGTCCTTCACCGCCACCACCGGGCCGTCGCCGGTCTCCTCGGTGAGGGAGATGAACGCGTTCAGCTCGGGTTGCTCGGCGATCCGGCGGCGGGCATCGGAGACGTTCATCGCCCGGAGTATCCTCTACCCGCTTTGATCAACGTCGAGACCGTCTGGTGGAAGGTCGAGATCTTCAGCGCATACCAGGTTATCGCCGGCGAGCTGCAGGTTCGCGGGAGGGTCCAGCATGCCCTCAACGACCCGGAGCCCTACCTCACCCTCCGCAACATCTCGACCACCCCTCTGCTCCCCGGCGCACCGCGTCTGCAGTCGATCGCCGAAGGGATCGCCGGCAAGGCCAGCTGCGGGGTCGTGCGGACGGTGGAGCCGGAGCCGCCGGCACCTGACCAGGCGCTGGAGCTGATCCGCCGCTTCGTCTACTTCCAGGGGACCAACTTCACGGTCAAGGGCTCGATCGAGTTTCCGGCGGCGGCCGACCCCACGCTGCACCGCGAGATGCTCTTCAAATCGAGGTTCTTTGCCACCGTGGACGCGACGGTCAGCGTCGTCGGTGCTGAGGCACCTCCCCTGCAGTGGCCGCACTGCTACGTCAACCGCGACCTGATGGTGGGGCTCTACCTGGGCTGAGCGGCGGCCTGCTACGCCGGAGCGCGGCCAAAGAGGGCCCTGAGCCGGGCGACCAGCACGCTCCAGAGCAACCCGAGCGCGTTGACCGGCCTGGCCGTGGGCAGGGGAGGGGTGGGCCGCGGCGCGGCGGTGGCTGAAGGGGAAGATGCCGCCGGCCCAGCCTCCAGGTGAACGCCGGCAGGGCTGCTTTCCACCGGCGCTGCCGGCGGTTGCTCGGCGGACTCGAGCTGCGACTTGATGCAGGCCGCCATCTGCGCGACCAGCGACTTGGACACGTCCTCCATCAGCCCGCGGCCGAACTGGGCGACGCGGCCGGCGACGGTGAAGTCGGTGTTGACGGTGACCCGGGAGCCGGCGCCCGACTCCTCGACCCGCATGTTCGCCTTGGCCCGGGCGTTGCCCGGCCCGGTCGTCTCCCGGCCCTCGCCCTCCAGGGTCGCGGTCCGCGCCGCCTCGTCGCGGTCGGCGATCCGAGCGGTCCCGGCGTAGGCGACGGTGACGGGCCCGACCTTGATCTTGACCTTTCCCTTGAAGGTGTTGGGGTCCACCACCTCGGACAGCTCCGCGCCCGGCACGCAGCCGACGACCCGGTTGACGTCGAGCAGGAAGGCGTAGACGCGGTCCGGCGGGGCTCCCACCTCGAACGAATTCTCAATTTGCAATCTGAGGATCTCCTTCAAGGCTGACTATAATCAACCCGCGTTTGGCCGGTGCTTTTCCGGCCTCGCTGGGGGGTTTCAAACGCGCCGTTAGCGGACCGCATTTCTCTCGTTCTCCAATCGCCACTTCGGAGGAGCTTATGAAACGGAAGGTCGCATTGACGGTTAACGGCTCGCGCCGCGAGGATGAGGTCGAACCCCGACTGCTCCTCGTCCACTACCTGCGCGATGTCGCCGGACTGACCGGCACCCACATCGGCTGCGACACCTCGCAGTGCGGTGCCTGCACGGTCCTGGTGGACGGCAAGGCGGTCAAGTCCTGCACCCTGTTCGCGGTCCAGGCCCAGGACACCGACGTCCAGACCATCGAAGGCCTGGCCGACGGAGAGAAGCTGCACCCGCTCCAGCAGGCCTTCTGGGACAACCACGGCCTCCAGTGCGGCTACTGCACACCCGGCTTCATCATGGCCGGCGTCTATCTCCTCGCCCAGAACCCGAATCCGACCGACGATGAGATCCGCAAGGGCCTGGAGGGCAATCTCTGCCGCTGCACCGGATACGTGAACATCATCAAGTCGGTCAAGGACGCGGCCGGCAAGATGGGCGCGGCAAAGAGCTCCAGCACCCCTGTCACCGCCGGAGGGGACTGAGATGGCGATCAGCCAGATGATCGGCGCCCGGATCCAGCGCCGGGAGGACCCGCGACTCATTACCGGCCACGGCCGCTACACGGACGACTTCTCCCTGGCCGGGACCGCGCACATGATGGTCGTTCGCAGCCCCTATGCGCACGCCCGAATCACGAGCCTCGACACCGCCGCCGCCAAGGCGGCGCCCGGGGTGGTCGCCGTGCTTGTCGCCGCCGACTTCAAGAACGTGATCGGCGGCTTCCTGCCGGTCGCCGCGGCCTTCGTGGCCGAGAAGAAGCAGACACCCGACCGCTACCCGATCGCCGAGAGCGAGGTCTGCTTCCAGGGCGAGCCGGTCGCCGTCGTCATCGCCGAGACCAAGTACCAGGCCGCCGACGCGGCCAACCTGGTCGAGGTCGACTACGAGGTGCTCCCCGTCGCCAGCGATCTCGAGAAGGCGCTCAACGGCGGCCCGCCGGCTCACACGGGCGCCGCCGACAACATCGGCTGGGACCTCACCTACATCCCCTGGGAGGCGAGTGACGAGGCCTTCAACACGGCGGAGGTGAAGGTCAAGGAGCGAATCCACCAGCAGCGGCTGGCGCCGACCCCGATGGAGACCCGCGCGGTCGCGGCCGAGTACAGCCAGGCCGACAACACGATGACGATCTGGCTCTCGAGCCAGAACCCGCACTTCATCCGCCTCTTCATCGGCGGCGCGCTGGGGATGGGCGAGTCCCGCGTCCGCGTCATCTCGCAGGACGTCGGCGGAGGCTTCGGCAGCAAGATCAGCCCCTACCCCGAGGATTACCTCGTCCCCGGCGCCGCCAAGCTGCTCGGCCGTCCGGTCAAGTGGTCAGAGAGCCGGACCGAGTCGATGCAGACCACCACCCACGGCCGCGGCCAGTACTTCGACGTCGAGATCGCGCTCAACCGTGACGGTGCTCTGAAAGGGCTCCGCGTCACTCAGGTGCTCGACATGGGAGCCTACTGCGGCCTCTTCGCCGCGTTCCAGGCCTGCGCCTGTCTGCTCGCCGGCGGCGCCTACATCT
Source organism: Candidatus Dormiibacterota bacterium (assembly GCA_036794405.1). GTDB lineage: Bacteria > Chloroflexota > Dormibacteria > Dormibacterales > Dormibacteraceae > UBA6019. The sequence goes on along the minus strand of DAIRGV010000005.1, from coordinate 63,302 downwards.
GGCCTGCCCTCTCGGCCCGCACCATCGGGGTGCTGACCAACAAGATCCCGACCGATCCCTACCGCGGCGCCGGCCGGCCGGAGGCGACGCACCTCTGCGAGCGGATCATGGACATGGCGGCCGCCGCGATCGAGATGGACCCGGTGGAGCTTCGGCGCAAGAACTTCATTCGGGAGTTCCCGGCAACCCAGAACTTCGGCCTCGTCATCGACTCCGGCAACTATGAGGGCTCGCTGAACAAGGCGCTCGAGATCGCCGGCTACGAAGCCCTCCGCAAGGAGCAGGCGGAGAAGCGTGCGCAGGGCAAGTACATGGGCATCGGCGTCTCGAGCTGGATCGAGATCTGCGGCTTCGGCCCCAGCGCGGCGACCGCCCCGGCAGCCGGCGTCGCGCTGGTCGAGTCGGCCCAGGTCCGCGTCTTCCCGACCGGCTCGGTGTCGGTCTACGTCGGCACCCACTCCCACGGGCAGGGTCACGACACCACCTTCGCCCAGATCGTCGCCGACAGCCTCGGGGTGCCGATGGACTCGATCCAGATGCATCACGGGGACACCGGTGAGGGCCCCGCCTTCGGGTATGGGACCTACGGCTCCCGCTCCCTCGCGGTCGGGGGCATGGCGGTGAAGATGTCGACCACCAAGATCGTCGACAAGGCGCGCCGGTTGGCGGCGCACCTCTTCGAAGCCGCCGAAGAGGACGTCGTCTTCGAGCAGGGCAAGTTCTTCGTCAAGGGCTCGCCCGAGAACTCCAAGGCCTTCGGCGAGGTCGCCTTCGCCTCCTACGGCGCCGGCCTGCCGGAGGGCATGGAGCACGGCCTCGAGGCGGTCAGCTACTTCGACCCGCCCAACTTCGTCTGGCCTTTCGGGACCCACATCTGCGTTGTCGAGGTCGATCCCGACACCGGCAGCGTGGACATGAAGAAGTACGTGGCCGTGGACGACTGCGGCAACGTCATCAATCCCATGATCGTCGAGGGCCAGCTGCACGGCGGCATCGTCCAGGGCATCGCGCAGGCGCTCTTCGAGGAGGTCACCTACGACGACAGCGGCCAGCTTCGCGGTGGCACCTTTCTCGACTATGCGATGCCGACCGCGAACGAGATCCCCGACATCCAGCTCGGCAGCACCGTGACGCCCAGCCCGACCAACGAGCTGGGGGTGAAGGGCATCGGCGAGGCGGGCACGATCGCCTCCAGCGTGGCCGTCATCAACGCCATCTGCGACGCCCTCGCGCCGCTCGGCGTCAAGCACGTCGACATGCCGGCCAGCCCGGACCGGTTGTGGAAGCAGATCCGGGAAAGCCGCGGCGGCAACGGCCATTCCGAGGCACCGATCCCGTCGGCGGGGTCGGAGCAGGCGGTGCCGGCTCGGGGCGAGACGCCGATGCCGGGAAGCCTCACCGAGCAGGGCACCGAGCCCCACGCCGGCCTCGCCGCCCCGGAGGGCGGGCCGGGCACGAAACAGGAGGACAACGCATGATCCCAGCCGCTTTCGAATACGAGAGGGCGACCTCCGTCCAGCAGGCGAGCGAGCTGCTCGGGCGCTACGGCGAGGATGCCAAGGTCCTGGCCGGGGGCCACAGCCTCATCCCACTGATGCGGCTGCGGCTCTCCCAACCCTCGGCCCTGATCGACATCAACCCGATCAAGGAACTCAACTACATCACCGTCGACAACGGCAAGCTCCGGATCGGGGCGCTCACCCGGCACGTGCAGATCCAGAACAGCGACGCGGTCAAGCAGAACCTGCCGATCCTCGCCGAGGTGGCTGACGAGGTGGGGGACAACCAGGTCCGCAACATGGGCACCATCGGTGGCGTCATCGCCCACGCCGACGCGGCCGGCGACTACCCGACGCTGGCGCTGATGCTCGAGGCTGAGATCGTCACCAACAAGCGGCGCCACGCGGCGAAGGACTTCTTCAAGGACATCTTCACGACGCCGCTCGAGCATGACGAGCTGGTCTGCGAGATCGTCTTCCCGGTCGCCAACGGGCCCCACAAGTACATCAAGTTCCGCCGCCGCCTCTTCGACTGGGCGATCGTCGGTGCCGCCGCTCAGCAGCTCAACGGCGGCTGGCGGATCGGCCTCACCAACGTCGGTCCGACGCCCGTCCGGGCGACCGCGGTGGAGCAGGCGCTGGCCTCCGGTGCCAGCCCGGCGGACGCCGCCGAGCATGCCTCCGACGGCCTCAACCCCTCGGGCGACCTGAGGGCGAGCGCCGACTACAAGAAGCACCTTTCGCGCGTGCTGACGCGGCGCGCGATCGAGCAGGCGTCGGCCTGACCTCGGAAATCGGACAGGGGGCGGCCCGGGTCGACCGGGCCGCCCAGGCCCGCCTCTTCAAGGAGCTGCACCAGGGCCCGGGGGTGCTCGTCCTCCCGAATGCGTGGGACGTCATGAGCGCGCGCGTCTTCTCGGCCGCCGGGTTCGGCGCCCTGGCAACCTCGAGCGCCTCGATCGCATGGTCGCTGGGTCGCACCGACGGCGAGAACATCGGCCGGGAGGAGATGGTGGCGGCGATCGGCCGGGTGGCGGCGGCCACCGGCGTGCCGGTCACGGCCGACATCGAGTCGGGCTACGGGGCGACTCCGGCCGAGGTGGGGGAGACCATTCGCCTCGTCCTGGCCGCCGGGGCGGTGGGCGTGAACCTCGAGGACGGGACGCCGCTGGCATCCTCGCGGCTGCGGCCGATCGGCGACCACTGCGCGCGGCTCCGTGCGGCGCGGGCGGCGGCCGATGACGCGGGCATCCCCCTCTTCATCAACGGTCGTACCGACGTCTACCTGCTGGGCGTCGGCGAGCCGGCCGAGCGCTTCGAAAACGCGGTGGCGCGGGCGCACGCGATGCTCGAGGCCGGTGCCGACGGGATCTTCGTCCCGGCCGTGAAAGACCTCGAGACCATTGGCAGGCTCGCCGCGGCCATCCCCGCGCCACTCAATGTCATGGTCGTCCAAGGCCTGCCGCCGGTGGCGGAGCTGGCCAGCGCAGGGCTGCGGCGGCTGAGCACGGGTGGCCGGCCGGCGCTGGCTGCCCTCGGCCTGCTCACGAAGATCGCTGCGGAGCTGCGCGAGCAGGGCACCTACGAGCAGATCTTCGAGCACGCGCTCCCCTCAGCCGACCTGCGGCGACTCTTCGCCGAGACCCAGCCCTAACCAGCACCCGGCGCGCGTGGAATTTGCGCCGTCGGGTAGCCGCTCGTCAAGCGCGTAGGGGGGCCACCGGCGGTGGGTACGCTACGGTTGAAAGCCAATGCCAGAAATCCAATCGATCGACCAGGTTCTCGAACAGCTGGCGGAGCGTCGCTACATCGGCGATCGGCCTCTCGCAACCTCGATCTACCTCGCGCTCAAGCTCCAGAAGCCTCTTTTCATCGAAGGGGAGGCCGGGGTCGGTAAGACCGAGGCGGCCAAGGTCATGGCCAAGGTGCTCGGCGCCCGCCTGATCCGCCTCCAATGCTATGAGGGCATCGACCTCGCGCATGCCGCCTACGAGTGGAACTACCCCCGCCAGCTGCTCCACATCCGGCTGCTCGGCGAGGGCTCGGACCGGGCCCAGGCCGAGAAGGAGATCTTCAGCCCCGAGTTCCTCCTCCGCCGCCCGCTGCTGGACGCGATCGACAACTCGGATGCCGTGCCGCCGGTGCTCCTGATCGACGAGATCGACCGCTCCGACGAGGAGTTCGAGGCCTTCCTGCTCGAGCTGCTGAGCGACTTCCAGATCTCGATCCCCGAGCTGGGCACGGTCACAGCGAAGAAGCCGCCCTTCGTCGTCATCACCTCCAACCGAACCCGCGAGGTGCACGACGCGCTCAAGCGCCGCTGCCTCTACCACTGGATCGACTACCCCGACCTGGAGAAGGAGGTCAGCATCGTCGAGGCGCGGGTGCCCGAGGCCGCAGCCGGACTGGCCCGTCAGGTCGCCCTGCTGGTCAGCGGGCTGCGCGAGATGGACCTGTACAAGCTGCCCGGCGTCGCCGAGACGCTCGACTGGGCGCGGTCACTCTCCGCGCTCGGCGCCCAGAGCGTCGACGCCGAGCTGGTCGAGGCGACCCTCGGCGCTGCGCTGAAGTACCAGGAGGACCTGGAGCGGGCGCGGGAGGCCGTCCCCGCCCTCGTCTCCCGCGCGCAGGGTGGCTAGCCGGCCCGACCTCCTGCCGCGGCTGGCGGGGTTCGCCCGCCTGCTTCATGACGCCGACCTTGACGCAGGGCCGGGCCGGCTGAAGGACGCGACCGTGGCGCTCACGCATATCGATCTCAACTTGGAGGCGGACTTCCGGGAGGCGCTGCGCACAGTCTTCGTGACGCGGAAGGAAGAGCTGCCTCTTTTCGACGCCGCCTTCGACATCTTCTGGGCGCCGCCGGACCCGAGGATCCTGGCCGGTTCGATCCCCGGCAAGAGCCGGTCGCTGCCAATGGACCCGGAGCGGGCCAAGGCCTGGCTCAAGGCGCTCGGGTTGCCCCAGTCGGAGATGGCCCGCGAGCAGGAGGACCGGACCTTCACCGCCAGCAGCTCGGGCTACAGCGCCGAGGAGATGCTGCGGCAGAAGAACTTCGACCAGATGACCTGGCAGGAGACGGAAGAGGTGAGGCGGCTCCTGGCCCAGGCCCCCTGGCGGCTGGCCGAAAAACGCACCCGGCGCCTGACGCCGGCCCGAGGCGGCCGGATCGACCTGCGCCGGACCACCCGCCGGGCGGTGCGCTCGAGCGGCGAGCTGGTCCAGCTGCTGCATCGCAGGCCGCGGGTCCGCCGGCGACCTCTGGTGCTCCTCTGCGACGTCAGCGGCTCGATGGAGCGGTACTCCCGGCAGCTGCTCATCTTCGCCCACGCCATCGCCCGGCGCGAGGACGTCGAGACCTTCGTCTTCTCGACCCGGCTGACCCGGATCACGCGCCAGCTGCGGCGCCGGGACGTTGACCGGGCGCTGGAAGGGGTCGGGCATTCGGTCCACGACTTCAGCGGCGGGACCCGAATCGGCGATGCGCTGCACGAGTTCAATCGGAAATGGGCGCGCAGGGTCCTCGGCCATGGCGCGGTGGTGATCCTGATCAGCGACGGCTGGGACCGCGGTGATCCGAGCCTGCTGGCGACCGAGCTGGCGAGGCTGCGCCGGCTGTCGCACCGCCTGATCTGGCTCAACCCGCTCCTCGGCTCGGAGGGCTACGAGCCGCTGACCCGGGGCATGGCGGCGGCGCTGCCGCACACCGACGAGTTCATGGCCGCGCACAACCTGCAGTCGCTGGACGCGCTCGGCCGCAAGCTGGCGTCGTTGGATAGGAGGGTCTACAGACGTTGAGAGAGGTGCTCGCGGAGATCAAGAGCTGGACCGCGGCGGGCGACCAGGTCGCCCTCGCGACGGTGGTCGAGACCTGGGGCTCGAGCCCCCGGCCCCTGGGTTCCAAGATGGCCATTTCGAGCTCGGGCAAGATGGCGGGCTCGGTCTCCAACGGCTGCATCGAGGGCGCGGTCTTCGAGGAGGCTCAGACGGTCCTCAAGGCTGGGCGCGGTCGCCTGGTGCCGTTCGGGGTCGCGGACGATGTCGCCTTCGAGGTCGGGCTGGCCTGTGGCGGCCACGTCGAGGTGATGATCCAGCCGGTCACCCCCGAGCACCTGAGGCTGATCGAAATGATCGAGGCCGAGCGGCCGGCGGAGCTCCGCACCAACCTTGAGACGGGCGAGGTGAGGCTGCTCGAGCGGTCGCCCGAATCGGACCTGCCGGCCCGTGACGGCGACTGGTTCGTCGAGCCTCATCGCCGTGCCGCGCACATGGTGATCATCGGCGCCATCCACATTGCCATCCCGCTCCACCGGATGGCCAAGCTGATGGGCTACCGGGTCACGGTCGTCGACGCGCGTGCCAAATTCGCCACCCGGGAACGCTTCCCAGAAGCGGACGAGATCCTGCTCAAGTGGCCGGACGAGGCGCTCGCCGGGATCACGCTCGACCGCTCGACATATGTCGTGATCCTGACCCACGACCCCAAGTTCGACCTTCCCGCCCTCCGCTCGGTGGTGGGCAAGGACGTCCGCTACATCGGAGCGATCGGCAGCCGGAAGACGAACCAGAACCGTTTCGATGAGCTGCGCCGCGAAGGCTTTACGGAGGACCAGCTGGCGGCGGTGCACGGCCCGATCGGGCTTGACCTGGGCGGGCGCGGCGCCGAGGAGACCGCGCTCGCCATCATGGCCGAGGCCACCGCGGTCCGCTACGGCGCGTCAGGCCGGACGCTGAAGGAGGCAAAGGCGGCCCGCTAGCCTGGCCGCGGCCGCGGTCCGTAAACCTCATAGCGTCTGCGTCAGCGGAATGACGCCAAGATGACGCCGGAACGTGTGAACATCTCGAACCTCTGGCGTCGGGGGGGTCCGTGGACGAATTTTCCTGCGGCGGCTGGGAAAGGGAGGAGTAGTGATGTCGACCGTTCAAAACCACCACGTCCATGCGCCCGCCGGCGAAAACGGAAGGCTTCGGAGGCGACTGGAACGAAAGTTGCGCTTCTGGCGGATGACCGTAATCGCCGGCATCGCCGCCGCCGCGCTGATTCCGATCGCGGCTTCGGCCGGCGCTTCGGATGAGAAGGGCGGTCTCCCGGCGCTGGCCCAGGCGGTCCACGACCTGGTGACAACGGTGGCGACCGACACCGCCAGCATCGCCTCCCTCCAGTCGGCCCAGAGCACCCAGGCCACGCAGATGGTTCAGCTCCAGCACCAACTGGAGGCTCAAAACACGCAGATCGCCGCGCTCCAAGCCCAGATCAACCAGAGCAAGACCGACGCCAAGGCCGCCACCGACGCCGAGACGGCCCGCGCGCTGGCGACCGAGAACGGCCTGGCCGCCGCGGCCAACGCCACCAGTGCCGCCGCGACGCTCGCGGCAGCAAACGCCCACACCGACCAGACGGTCGGCGCCGAGGCGGTGGCCCGCCAGGGTGGCGACGTCAACTCGCTCAACGCGGCCAAGGCCTACACCGACCAGTCGGTCGGCGCGGAAACCGCAGCTCGTCAGGCCGGTGACGCCGCCAACGCCGGAAGCGATCACACCTACACCGACCAGCAGGTAGCTGCCGAGGCGGCCGCCCGCCAGGCCGGCGACGTCGCCGGCGGCGATCACCTCTACACGGACCAGCAGGTGGCCGCCGAGGCGGCCGCACGCCAGTCCGCGGACAGCATGCTGGTAAGTCTCGTGAACTCCGAGGCGGCCCGGGCTACCAACGTCGAGATGTCCCTCGGCAATCAGATCAATGGCGAGATCGCTCGCGCCCAGGGTGCCGAGTCGGCTGTCACCGCCGCGCTCAACAGCGAGATCGTCCGGGCTACTGCTGGCGAACTCAGCGCGGGCCAAACCGCGATCATCAAAGTCGAGACGAGCCTCACCACCCTGGCGTACGCCACCAGCAGCGGGGACAGCTTTCGGCAGGCGATCATCGATATTGGATTCCCATAACCTCACGCCACCCCGAAATGCCCTCCGGCCGTCGTGGCCGGAGGGCTTACCGTTACCCTGAGTCGGACTTGAGCGACCCCCTCACCCCGGAGGCCGCGGCCCGCCTCGTCTTTGACCAGGGCCCGCTCACCAGGGCCGAGATCAAGAGGCTCCCCCGGGACCGAGCCTTCGAGTACCTCGAGACCATGAACCACTTCCTGAAGGAGATCGGTCCCGAGCAGTTCGTGGCTCGCCGCGAAGAGCTCCGCGAGGGCACCCTCCGCAACATCGTCAACCGCGGCAAGCAGCCCCCCGCCTGAGGCGCGTTCAGGCAGCGAGCCGGCGGAGGATCTCCACGTTGGCCGCGTCCGGCCCCAGTCCCTCGAACCCCGGCACCTCGAGGATGAAGGGCAGCTTCGCCAGCCGGGAGTCGAGGAGGAGCGTCCGGAAGCCCTCCTCGCCGATCTCGCCGAGGCCGATGTTCTGGTGGCGGTCGCGGTTCGAGCCGAGGCCGCTCATCGAGTCGTTGCAGTGGATCGCATCGAGCCGGTCGAGGCCGACCACCCGCTCCCAGTCGTCGACGACCTCCCGGGCGCCGGCCTCAGTCCGAAGGTCGTAACCGGAGGCGAAGGCGTGGCAGGTGTCGAGGCAGGAACCGACGCGAGGGTCGCCAACCGCGTCGACCATCGCCCGGATCTCCTCGAACCGGGCGCCGACGCAGCCGCCGGCGCCCGCGTTGTTCTCGATCAGGAGCCGCGTGTGCTGGGGATCGGCCCGCTCGAGCGCCCGCCGCATGCGCTCGGTGATTCCGGGCAGAGCCGCCTCGAACCCGATGCCCCGGTGCGACCCGACGTGGAAGATCACGCCATCGATACCGAGACGGTCGGCGGCCGCCAGGTAGCCCGCCAGCGTCGACTCGGAGCGGGGGTGGACCTTGGCGTCGTCGCTGGCGAGGTTGATCAGGTAGACGGCGTGGAAGAAGAAGGGTGGCCGCCCGGCGTCGGCGTACTCCTGGCGGAAGCGGTCCACGTCCTCGTCCGATGGCTTGGGCGAGCCCCAGAAGCCGGGCGGGGTGGGGTGGACCTGGATCGCGTCGGCGCCGATGGCGGCGGCGTTGGGGAATGCGTTCCAGAGCCCCTTGCGCGCCTCCACGTGCGCTCCGATGACCGGCACTCGACTACTTTACGGGCAGCCATGGTCTACTTCCTCAGCCGGCTCGAGTACGCGCTCCGCGGCCGGACCTTCCGCGAACCGGTCGAGCCGCATGTCGCGGTGGCGGCGGGCGCCGACCTCGAGGCGGCGCTCGAGCACCTCGCGGTTCGGCCGGACTGCACCGGCCTCGCCCTTCTGGGCGTGCCCGAGAAGCGACCGGAGCTGGGCCCGCTGGGCGGGCGGCGCCTCCTTGTCTGCGACTCCGACGGGTCCCGGATGCGCGACTTCGTGGCGGCGGCCTGGAAGGCCGGAGCCGAAGCCGAGTGG
>DAIRGV010000005.1:0-54395 GCA_036794405.1 Candidatus Dormiibacterota bacterium | reverse complement strand
AGTGGATCCACAGCGCCGAGCCGCCCGCCGACCGGCTCGGCGCCTGGGCGCTGCCGGTGGCGGGCCTGGTCCTCGCCGCCGGCTCAGGCTCGCGCATGCGAGACGGCGCGGCAGGGTCGAAGGAGGACGACAAGCTGCTGCTCGACTACGAGGGCTCGCCACTCGTGCGCTACGCGGTCGGGGCCGCGGCCGAGGGCGGTTGTCAGGGGACCTGGGCCGTGTACTCCCGCTCCGAGGTGGCGGCGGCGCTGGAGGGGTCGGCGACATGCATCCACAACCCCGACGCCGAGAGCGGACAGGCGTCGTCACTCCGGGTCGGGCTGGAGAACCTGCCACCGCTGGCGGCGGGGGCGTGCATCGTGCTCGGCGACCAGCCGCTGGTCGGCGCGCGCACCGTCGAGATGCTCCTCCGCGCCTGGCGGCAGGAGGGCGCCAAGCCGGCGGTGGCCGCCTCCTACGGCGGCGATTGGCGGCCTCCGGTCGTGATCGATCGCTCCCTCTGGCCGCAGTTGCTGGCGCTCACCGGCGACGCCGGCGCCCGCCAGGTCCTGAACGGCCACCCCGAGCTGCTGGATACTGTTCCGGCGCCGGGCCTGCCCGACGACATCGATACCCCCGAGGACTATGCACGCATCCTCCGTCTCCCCCGACGCGGTCCGAGCTGACCAGCTCCGGCGGTTGCGCGAGCGGCTGCCCGAGCTCCGCTCCCAGAACGCCTTCTACCGCGACCGCCTGCACCCGGTCGAGAGCTGGGACGACTTCCAGCGACTGCCGGTCCTGACCAAGGCCGAGCTGGTGGCCGACCAGGAAGGCTCGCCTCCCTTCGGCAGCAACCTCACCTACCCGCTCGATCGTTACACCCGGCTGCACCAGACCTCCGGGTCCACCGGCACCCGACCCCTCCGCTGGCTCGACACCGCCGAATCCTGGGGGTGGTGGGAGAGGGTCTGGGCCGAGCACGTTTTCCCCGCGGCCGGCGTCGGGCCGCGCGATCGGATCTTCTTCGCCTTCTCCTTTGGACCCTTCATCGGCTTCTGGTCCGCCTTCTGCGGCGCCGAGCGGATGGGTGCGATGGCGATCTCGGGCGGCGCCATGACGACCGAGCAGAGGGCCCGAGCGATCCTCGACCTGGGCGTGACCGTGCTCTGCTGCACGCCCACCTACGCGCTGCGCCTGGGCGAGGTCGGCCGCGAGCTCGGCCTCGACCTCTCCGCCTCCGCCGTCCAGGCGGTGATCTGCGCCGGGGAGCCGGGGGCCAGCATCCCGGCCACCCGGGACCTGATCGGCAGCTCCTTCGGCGCCCGGGTCTTCGATCACTCGGGCATGACCGAGCTCGGGCCCACCGGCTTCGGCTGCTCCGCCGGTGGCGGCCTCCACCTGGTCCAGACCGAGTTCATCTTCGAGGTTTCGGCCGAGGGCGAGCTGATCGCCACCAACCTCGGCCGCTGGGGCTCGCCGCTGATCCGCTACCGCACCGGCGACCGGGTGAAGCTCAGCTCGGAGCCCTGTCCCTGCGGCAGCCAGTTCGCCAAGCTCTCGGGGGGCATCCTGGGCCGGGTCGACGACATGTTCACGGTGCGCGGCGTCAACCTCTACCCGAGCCAGGTGGAGGACATCGTCCGCCGCCACCCCGAGATCGACGAGTTCTTGATCGAGCACCGTACGGTGCGCCGGATGGACGAGGTCGTGCTGCTCTTCGAAGCGGGCACGCCGGGACTCGCCGAGCGGCTGGCGGCGGAGCTGCGGCAGGCGCTGGGCGCCCGGATCGACTGCGTCGAGGTCACCCCCGGCAGCCTGCCTCGCTCGGAGCTGAAGTCGAAGCGGCTGCGCCGGTTCGGGGAATGATCTACTGGTCCTCGTCGTGAGCACCGAGAGGGCCGAGGCCAGCGTCTACCGAGAAGAGCTGACCCCTGTCTCCTGGATCGAGCGGGCGGGCGATGCTTACGCCGACCGGGTGGCGGTCGTCGACGGTCCTGCCCGCTACACCTGGAAGGAGTTCCGGGCCCGCTCGCGGCGCCTCGCCTCCGCCCTTCGCGCGGCGGGGCTGAAGAAGGACGACCGGGTCGCCTTCCTGGCCTGGAACTCCGAACCGCTGCTTCTCGCCCATTACGGGGTGCCCCAGGCGGGGGGAATCCTGGTGGCCATCAACACCCGCCTCAGCGCCGACGAGATCGCCTATATCGTCGAGCACTCCGGCTCGACCATCGTCTTCCACTCCCCCGACCTCGCTCCCCAGCTCGCCGGCGTGCCGGCGCAGGTGCGGCGGATCGAGCTCGCCGGCCAGTTCGACGAGTTCCTCGCCGGCGGCTCGGAGGACCCGGTTGAGAGCTGGTTGGAGGACGAGTACGAGACGATCGCCATCGACTACACCTCGGGTACCACCGGCCGCCCGAAGGGCGTCATGTACCACCACCGCGGCGCCTACCTGAACGCGGTCGCGATGACTGCCGACCTGAAGCTCGACAAGGACTCCAGCTACCTGTGGACCCTGCCGATGTTCCATTGCAACGGCTGGACCTTCACCTGGGGCATGGCCGCAGTCGGCGCTCGCAGCATCTGCATCCCGAGGATCGACCCGGCCGAGGTCTGGGACCTCTTCCGCCGCGGGGAGGTCACCGGGTTCTGCGCTGCGCCGACAGTGCTGATCATGCTCGTCAACGACGCCCACGCGAAGAAGCTGGAGAACCCCGTGCGGCTCTTCACCGCCGGCGCGCCGCCGTCGCCGACGATCATCGCCCAGATGTCGGAGCTCGGCTTCCAGCTCGAGCACGTCTACGGGTTGACCGAGACCTACGGTCCCTACACGATGAACATCGCCCCGGCCGGTTTCGGCGCCCTGCCCGCCGACCAGAAGGCGCGCTATCGCGCCCGCCAGGGGTTCCCCAACTACCTCGCCGGCGAGGCCAGGGTCGTGGACGAGGAGATGAACGACGTCGCTCCCGACGGGGAGACGATGGGCGAGGTCGTGATGCGCGGTAACGTCGTCATGAAGGGCTACTTCGCCAACCCGGAGGCGACCGAGCAGGCCTTTCGCGGGGGCTGGTTCCACTCTGGCGACGTCGGGGTCATGCACCCCGACCGCGTCATCGAATTGCGCGACCGCAAGAAGGACATCATCATCTCCGGCGGCGAGAACATCTCGACGATCGAGGTCGAGCAGGCGGTCGCCTCCCACCCGGCGGTCATGGAATGCGCCGTCATCGCGGTCCCGGACGAGAAGTGGGGCGAGGTGCCTAAGGCCTTCGTGGTCCTCAAGCCCGGACGGAAGGCAACCGCGGAGGAGATCATCGCCCACGTCCGCGACCGGATCGCGCACTTCAAGGCCCCCAAGTCGGTCGACTTCGGCGAGCTGCCCAAGACGTCGACCGGGAAGATCCAGAAATTCGTCCTCCGCGACCGCGAGTGGGCGGGCCGGGAGAAGCGGATCAACTAGTCCGCCCGCTCAGCCGTCGACCCCGTGGCTGCGCAGGTGTTTGCGGAACCCGCGTGGTTGGAAGCCGAAGTTGCGCTCGACCGAGTCGAGGTCGGTCGAGTTGTCGAACCCGAAGAGCTCGAGGGTGGCGGGCGTGAGCGGAGGGTGGGGCAGCAGCGCCGCCATGCCCCGGGCCTGGATCGCCGCCACCGGCAGCGGCAGCGGCAGCAGGAGCCGGCGGACCCCGAGCGCGGCGCAGATCGTCTCCAGAACCTGGCGGAAGCTCACCTTCTCGGCGCCGCCGAGAGGGATCTCCCGGCCCAGCTTCGCGTCGGGTCGCAGGCACGCCTCGAGGCAGCGGAGGAGGTCCTCGACCCAGATCGGCTGGAAGCGGAGCGCCGGCGGGCCCAACAGCGGCAGCACCGGGCTCACCCGGGCGAGCCGAGCCAGGGCTGCCACGAACTCGGCGCCGTCTCCGAAGAGCACCGACGGCTGGAGGATCAGGTAGGGGATGCGCGACCGCCGCACGGCCTCCTCCATCGCGACCCGCGTCGCCATGTACGACCCCTCGCGCACGGGACCGGCCAGGAGGCCGGAGAGGAGCACGACCCGGGCGACCCCGGCCTCCTTCGCGGCCGCCACCAGGTTCTCGGTGCCGATGCGGTTGATGCGGTCGTAGGCGCCGGGGTAGGGCTCCTTCAGGTTGGCGGTGATGGCGGCGGCGTGGATCACCGTCGACACGCCCGCGAGCGCGCCGCCCAGCGATCGGGCGTCCGTGAGATCGGCGCTCACCGCCTCCACGCCCGGTGGTAGCTCCGCCGAACCGGCGGTGCGGGAGAGACCCCGGAGGGGCAGCTTCCCACCGGCGAGGCGCCGCAGCAGGCGGCTGCCGATGAAGCCGGTGGCGCCGGTTACAAGGATCATCTCGGATCACCTCCAAAGAGTGGGACGAAGGTCGCGGCCAGCCGCTCGCCGGCGTCGAACATCGCGGATGCCCGGGAGCGGTCGCCGTCAAGGTGGATCAGCAGGTCCATCCCGAGGTAGAGCGAGAGGATGGCCGCGGCGGCGGCCCGCACGTCGACCAGAGACGCGAAGGCGGAGCCGGCCAGGAACCGCTCCAGCAGCCGCTCGGTGAACTCCAGCCAGGGCTTCATCCGGGCCAGCATCTGCTCCCGCAACTCCAGGTTGCCACTGCTCGCGGTGAACAGCTCGGCGACCACGGTCGAGTGTCCGGAGTCGACATCCTCCGCATAGAGCACGCGAGCCCGAGCCGCGAACTCGACCGCGTTGCCGGGGGCGCCCAACACCTCCTCATAGCGGCGCCGGCGCTGCTCGCCGACCCGGTCCATGGCGGCCAGCAGGAGGTCCGCGAGATTCCGGTAGTGGTAGAAGATCAGCGCCTGGTTGAATCCGCCCCGGCGCGCCACCGCGCGCGCGCTGGTGTTGGCGAAGCCCTCCTGGCGGAGGGTTTCGAAGGCAGCGTCAAGAATCCGTTCCCGGGTGGCCGCGCCTTGAGCATTTGCTTTGAGCACTTGCTCAAAGTGTAGCTCAGACGGCCTCGACCTTGAAGTCCGTGGTCACCGCGACCCCCTCCCGCAGCGTGTTGAGCACGATGCAGTACCTCTCGGCGTTCTCGAGCAGCCGCTGGGCGCGCTCGCCCCGGCCGTCGTCGCGGACCTTCACCCGCACCCGGCAGTCGATTCCGGTCATCCCGACCGGCACCTCGCGCGCCATCGCCAGGGTTCCCCGGAGGTCGGCGGTCGCGGTGGCGGACACCTCGATCGCCTCCAGCTCGATGCCCATCGCCGCCGCGACCATCCGGATCGTCGTCTCCTGGCAGGCGAGCAGCGCCGCGACCAGGAGATCGCCTGAGCAGGGCACGTCACCCTTGCCGCCGACGCCGGGGTGAGCCCCGGAACGAAGCGTCAGGCCGGGGGCTGCATCGAGTGTGATCTCGCAGTGCAGAGGGTCGGCGAGGTCGGAGCCGGCGCTCCGCGCCACGCACTCGATCCGGGCCTCTTCGGGGTGCTCCTGGTAGCGCGCTTTGATCGGCGCCTGCAGCTCGCGTAGGTTGACGGTGCTGGCGGGCATCGGCTCATGGACCTCCTCAATGTTTCAGCGCCAGCCGCGAGCGGCGACCGGCTCCCAGGTGACCCTGCCATCCTCGCTGAAGGCGAGCAGGTAGGGATGCAGGTTGACGGTGGTGCAGACGTGGCCGGGAAGGATCGCGACCCGGTCGCCCACTTCCAGGCCGGTGCGGTCCTCTGCAGTCAGGACGGTGTGCTCCTCGCTCAGCCGCGCGACCGTCAGGCCGGGATGCCCGAGCACGATTCCGAAGCCCTCGAGGGCGGGGACCAGGCGGTCGGCCGAGATCGACTTCGAGCCGCTGTCAAGGACACAGCGGTCGGGCGCAGGTGTCGACACCACCGTGGCGATGACTGCCAGCGCGCAATCCTCGAGGGCGTGGCTGCCGAGCGTCACCTGGCCCGCATCGCCGTACACGTAGGTCCCGGGCCGGATCTCGGTGATGCCCCTGAACTCGGAAGCGAAGCCCGCCGTTGGCGTCGCGCCGACGCTCACCTCGCGGACGTCGATCCCGGCCGCGCGGAGCATTTCGGCGGTCCTCGCCAGCCCCTCCGACTCCTCCGCCGCGGCTGCCCTCCGCTCGGCTTCGCCGGGAGCGCGATAGGCCTGGCCGCCGTGGGTCAAAAGGCCCCGGAATCGCTTCTCCCCGATCGCGCCGACCAGCCGGCGGACGGCGGCGACGGTCGGATCGCCCGTCGCCGTGCCCATCCGGTGGTGTCCGGTGTCGACCTCCCAGAGGATCTCGACCGACCCCGGCACCGCCTCGGCAAGCTCGAGGTCGTCGACGCTGACCGCCAGCCGCTCGACCCGCGCGGCGAGGTGGGCGAGGCGGGCGAGCTTGGCCCGCCCCACCGGCGGGTGGGCGACCACGATGTCGTGGACCCCGGCGGCAGCGAACACCTCCGCTTCCTGCAGCGTCGCCACCGCCAGGCCGGAGGCGCCGTGCTCGAGCTGGCGCCGCGCCACGACCGGGCTCTTGTGCGTCTTCGCGTGGGGCCGAAGCCGAACCCCGGCCCGCTCCGCAATCTGGGCCATCCGGGCGAGGTTGCGCTCCATCGCGGCGTCGTCCCGCACCGCGATCGGGGTTTCCAGGTCCGCCGCCGCGGCGAACGCCCGCGCGAGATCCAAGTCGCTCCGCGGCCGCTGCTAGACGCCGGGCGGGCGGTCGGCGAGGATGACGTCGACGACCAGGATCGAACCGGCCCGAAGGATTGTGAGCTTGACCTGGTCTCCCACCTCGTGGAGCTGGATGACGCCCGCGAGGGTCTGACCGTTGTTGAGGGTGATGCCGTCGACCTTCTGGATGATGTCGCCGGCCCTGAGCCCGGCCCTGGCCGCCGCTGAACCGGAGACGGTCGACCGGATCAGGGCGCCGTAGCCCGCCACGTCCGCCCCGCCGGCGAGCGCATCGGCCTCGTCCCGGAAGCTGACCCCGAGGAAGGGATGGGTCGGCATGCGGCCGGCGATCAGGTCGTCGGCGAGCCGCTTGACGAGCAGGCTTGGGATCGCGAAGCCGACGTTGGTGCCGGTCCGGTCGGCGGCCGTGTTGACGCCGATGACGTGCCCGTCCGCGTCAGCGAGGGGGCCGCCGCTGTTGCCGGGGTTGATCGCGGCGTCGGTCTGGAGGACGTCGGGCAGGCTTTCGCTGGGGCCGGAGACGCTGCCGCCGGCCGTGATCGTGCGGTGCAGGGACGAGATGATGCCCTGCGTCACCGTCCCGGCGGTGCCGAGCGGGCTCCCGATCGCCACCACCTGCTGGCCGAGCCTGACCTTGGTGGAATCGGCGAAGATCGCCAGCGGCAGCGAGCCATCGGGCACCGCCAGCACCGCGATGTCGCCGGTCGAGTCGGTGCCCTTGAGGGTCGCCGTCCAGTGGCGGCCGTCGAGGAAGAGGACCTGGATCTTGCCGCCGGCGGCGATGACGTGGTTGTTGGTGACCATGTAGGTGATCCCGCCCGCGTGGGCGATTGCGAAAGCGCTGCCTTCGTCGACACTCTGGCCGGAGGTCACGATGACCTCGGCCACGGCCGGCCCCAGCACCTCGGCGACGTGCTGGGGATCGAATGCCCCGGTCGTGGTCGGCGGCGCGGCAGGGGTTGCGGTCGCCAGGGGCCCGGTCGGGCCGACCGGGGCTGGGCCCGCGGTCGTGCCGAGCGCCGAGCAGGCCAGCGTCCCGAGCGCGAAAACCCCGGCGAGGAGGATCACGCGGCCGGCGCGCAAGGTTTCGCCTTTTCCGTCGTCGTATTGATTCAGCAAAGCGCGCGACTCCCCACTCAGCGGGCGGCCGGTCCCCCCTCGCCGGTCGCCCGCGCTTTTTCCGCCTCCGCGTCCCGGTCCAGCCGCCGGATCCACGCGGGCCGGATCTGCTCCGGGAAATGCAGGAAGAGCAGCAGCGACAGCAGGAGGCACGCGAACAGGGCGGAGACCACGATCTGCCGGGCCGCCAGCGGGAGCGGAAGCATGGTCGCCGCCAGCTCGATCAGGCATCCCAGGCCGAAAGGAACGGCCGCCAGCGGCGCGTAGCGGATCGGCGTGTCCAGCGGCCGGTACCAGCGCCGCCAGCGTCCGCTCCAGGCGAGCAGCCCGCCTCCCGCGCACCCGGCCGCGCCAAGCAGCATCAGGAGCAGCCAGGTACCGACCGCGTCGCCACTGCCGTTGGGGCCGAACATCTCCGACCCATTCTCCCAGCCCGCGGCCGGCGAGGCGGGCGCGCACCCGGGGCGCGCCTCCGGGGCGGCTCTCAGCCGGTCGTGTTCCAGTAGTAGAACCGGTCCACCCAATCCGGATCGTGGCGGATGGCGTCGGCGTAGTACTCGACCGCAAGGACGTAGTCGTTGTCGTGGTTGTAGGCGAAGATCGCGCCCGGCATGTTGCGGCGTCCGCCGTTCAGGAAGAGGTAGCGGGAGGCGGCCTCGATCGCATCCCGGGGGTTGTCGACGTCGGCGCCCGAGCCGTAGGCGGCCCAGGTCGCCGGCATGAACTGCATCGGCCCGAGCGCCCCGGCGCTGCTGGGGCCGTTGACCCGCCCGAAGTCCGACTCGATGAAGTTGATCGAGGCGAGGTAGGTCCAGTCCATCTGGTAGTGCCCGGCGGAATCCTGGTAGTCGTGGACCAGCTGGGCGCTGGGTGCGGCGCCGTCGAGCGGCCGCGGGTGGATGCGGACCAGGTTGAACTCATCGATGCCGGCCAGGCGCCAGATCGCGTGCCAGGCGCCCGCGGTGTCCTGGACCACGATGCCGAGGTCGGGTGGGGCGTCACGGACAACCGCGTCGACGAGGTCGGGGTTGGTCGCGACCCGGAGCAGGTCGACCTGTTCCGCGCGGATCGCCTGCCGGTAGTCGAAGGCCGCCTTTTCCCGCTCCATCGCCAGCACCATCCGGGCGAGCGGTTCGTCGGCGGGAACCTGGGCCGCCAGTCGCGTCACCTCCGATCGGGCCGAGGTGATCGCTGCCTCGTCCCGCTCGAGTTGTGAGATGGAGCGGGACGAGGCCGGGGCGGAATTGCCGGACTCACTGCTCGTCGGCCCGAGAAAGGCGGCGGCGCTGATCGGCGCCAGCGCGGCGCCGGCGGTAAGGGAGGCCAGGAGCGCGGCGGCGCGGGTCTTCCAACTCTGGGTCATTTCCGCCGTCACCCTATGGCCGCCAGCCGACGAATCGACGACGAGGGTGCGGAGAGTTGGCTCGAAAGCGCGGCGGAGGGGAGAGGCCTGACCCGGGCTACGCGCTGCGGGCCTTGCGCGTCTGCTCGTCGTCCCGGCGGTCCTCGTCCTCGATCCGGGGGATCTTCGGCATCGCGGGCGGCCAGGCGTCGGCTGCGTTGAACATTCGCAGGCCGACCGAGCCGAGCAAGCCCTCGACCTCGTCCCCGACCAGCTCGCCCTGCGCCATCAGCGCCTCGGCGGCGAGGTCGATCGCCTCCTGGTTGACGTTCATCAGCCGCCAGGAGTCGATGTACGCGGCCCCCAGCACCTGGCCGACGGTGCGCCGCTGGGGCCCCCTCAGCACGGCGCTGTTGGGGCTCGAGTCGCCGCCGCCCAGGGCCTGCACGGCCTCGAAGTGCGAGATCAATGCCTCGCCGAAGACGACCGCCTTGCGCGAGGTGACCTCGTCCAGGGGGTCGCCGCCCATACCGTAGACGCCGACCATGTGGGCGGCGAGGTTGGTGCACTGGATCAGGTCCATCGTCACGCCGCTCGAGTTCTCGCCGTAG
This sequence comes from Candidatus Dormiibacterota bacterium, assembly GCA_036794405.1. Lineage (GTDB taxonomy): Bacteria > Chloroflexota > Dormibacteria > Dormibacterales > Dormibacteraceae > UBA6019. Next base: position 44,689 of record DAIRGV010000005.1, on the reverse strand, counting down.
AAGACCCGTTCGGCGGCGATCGCGCCGAGACCGCTGCGGAGCCGGCCGGCGAGCTGCGAGCGGAAGTGGACGAACTGCTCCTCCTTGTCGATGTTGTAGTGGTGGCCGAGCGAGCCGGAGCGCATCCGGACCGAGAGCCGCACCGAGGACTTGTCGGGCTCGTAAAAGCGCGCCGCCACGGCGTGGCCCATTTCGTGGCGGGCGACCGCCAGCTTGTCGCGCTCGGAGTACTCGACCGGCTCGGCGAGGCCGCTCTCGATGTTGCCCATCGACTCCCGCAGGTCCTTCCAGATGAAGGAGTCACGGCCGTCCTCGAAGGCGTACATCAGCGCCAGTGAGAGCGCCTGCTCGATCATCGCCGGCGAGTAGCCCTCGGTGACCCGGGCGAACTCGTCTCGCCGCTCGGCGCTGTCGAGGGCGGGGTCGTGCTGCTTCTTGTCGAAATAGAGGGCCGCGATGTCCTTCCGCGCCTCGCGGGTCGGCATCCGGAAGGTGATCTGGCGGCCGAACCGGCCCGGCCGGGTGACGGCTTCGTCGAGCACCTGGGGCCGGTTGGTGGCGCCCATGAAGAACAGGTTGTAGCGGGGCGGCGAGAGGGGCGGGACGCGGAGCTTGATCCGGGAGCCGTTGGACCCGATCTCGCGGGGGATGAAGAGCCCGTCAAGAGTGACGTTGAGCATGCGTCGGAGCAGCTTCTTGAAAAAGCCCGGGTTGTCGACGCCGTCCATCTGGACCAGCAGCATGTTGAGGCCCAGCTGGACCCCGCCGCCGCCGAACATGCCGCCCATGCCACCGGCGCCGCCGCCGCCCATGCCGCCCCGGCGACTGCCGAGCGCATCGAACTCGTCGATGAAGATCGCGCAGCCACCCCAGCGCTTCGCCTTCTTCTTGGCCGCGCGGACCATCATGAAGACGGCGACCATGTCCATGCCCATGAACATGCCCTGAAAGGCCGATCCCGAGCTGATGATGATCGGCATGTGGAGGCTCGAGGCGATCGCCTTCGCGAGCATCGTCTTGCCGGTGCCGGGAGGGCCGACCATGAGGACGCCGCGTTCTCTCTTGCCGCCGGCCTTGACGTAGGTGCGGCCCTGCTCGATCAGCTTGAGAATCCGCATCATCTCGTTGACGGCCGACTTCTAGCCCCGGACGTCTTCCATCCTCACGTCGTAGTTGGCGTCGCCCGGCTCCAGCGTCTCGCGGCCCATCCGGCCGAAGAGCAGGAACGGGCCGAAGAAGATCAGGCCCTGCGCCACGAAGAGGAACATGATCTGGAGGACGAAGCCGAGGGCCTGGATGATGAGGGTCGGTAACGCTGTCACCGCCTCGAAGAAGCCGAGCCCGAAGAACCTGGTGAGGACGAAGAAGTAACCCCCGACGAGGAGCCCGAGCCAGAACATGCGGCGCCAGAAGATGGCGCGGTTGGTCTCCAGGGTGCGGGTGTCGGCGTCGTCCCTGTCGATGATCCGCTCGCGGAGGATCAGCGAGCGCTTGACGATCGTCGCGGCCCCGCGCACCGCCAGCAGAGCGGCGATTCCGAGCAGGAACGCGGTCACCACCGGCATGGACCAGAAGACGGTTGCCCAGGCGAAGACGGAGATGCCGAAGAGGACGGCGAAGATCCAGATCAGGGTCAACTTAAGGCTAGTCCCGCGACCACTATATCCGCGCCGAACCGGGGGGCGAAGCTCTCAACACGGTCGGTCAAATTGAATACGGCGCGACGTTACGGAGCCAACCTGAAGGCTTCCTGAGGCGAGTCTCCTCAGGCCAGGGAGGGTCGCTCGGCGAGCCTGACCGCGGCGCCGCCAAGCACCCTCACGCCGGTGGCGAAGGCGGCTTCGTCGATCCGGAAGAAGGGCGAATGGTGAGAGGTTGGCTGCTCGAGCTCCGGGGGCTTGGCCCCGAGCTGGAAGTAGCAGCCGGGGATGTGCGTCAGGAACTCGGCGACGTCGTCGCTGACCGTCAGCGGGCGGCCGAGGATTGAGGCCTTATCGCCGATCAGCTCGCGCGCCGTCTCCATCACGACGTCGGTCGGGGTCGGGTGGTTGATGAGCGGGACGGTGCCGTGGACGAGCTTCAGCTCGGCGTCGACGGTGAACTCGGTCTCGGTCTCCAGGAGCAGTTCGGCCAGCCGCTGCAGCGCCTCCTTGCGAAGGTCCGCGGTGAAGGTGCGCAGGCTGCCTTTCACCAGCGCGTGGCGGGGGACGATGTTCCAGGCGCCGTCGGTCCGGACGTCGCCGATGGTGGTGTGGCAGGGCGTCCCGTCCTCCCATTCGAGCCCTTCGACGATCGTCATCAGGCGCTCGACCAGGAAGGCCTGGGCGTTGATCACGTTCCCGGCGCGGCCCATCATCCCGCCGTGGCCGCCGGGTCCGCGAAAGGTGATCTCGAAGGCGTCGGAGCCGCCCCAGAGCAGGCCCGGCTTGGTTATCACGGCGCCGCTCTCGGCCCAGGCGGCGAGGTGGAGGCCGACCGCGAAATCGGCGTGGTGCTGCTCGAGGAGGCCGTTGGCGATCATCTGCCGGGCGCCGCTGACGACCTCCTCCGCGGGTTGGAAGACGAACAGGTAGCGGCCCGGCAGACTCTCGGCGATCTCGGACAGGGTCCTGGCGACCCCGAGCAGGATGGCCGTGTGGCCGTCGTGTCCACAGGCGTGCATGCGTCCCTCGGCGGAGGAGGGAAAGTCGACGCCCGACTCCTCCCGGATCGGCAGCGCGTCGATGTCGGCGCGGAGAAGGATCGTCTTGCCCGGCTTGCCCCCGTCGAGGGTGGCGACGGCGCCGGTCTCGGTCGGGCAGTCGTGGATCGTCAGCCCGTAGCTCTCCAGCCGGCGAGTGATCAGGTGCGAGGTCTGGTGCTCGTCGAAGCTGATCTCCGGGTGGCGGTGGAGGTGGCGGCGGATGTCGATCACCTCGTCCAGCGTGGACGGCCTCGGCTCGGGCAGCTCGATCATCCGACTAGCCTATTCCGGACGTGGAGCACGGGTGAGGGTAAGAAGGGTCGTGGCCGGCAACCCGGGGCCCTACACGGGGCCGGGGACCAACACCTGGATCCTCGAGGGCGACCCGGTCGCGGTGGTGATCGACCCCGGGCCCGATGACGACGCCCATCTGGCGGCGATCGACGCCAGGCTGGGCGGAGCGGCGGTGGGGCTGGTCCTGGTGACCCACTCGCATCCCGACCACCTGCCGCTGGCGGCGCGCCTCGCCGAGCGCCACCACTGCCCGGTCCTGCGCCATCCCGAGCTGCAGGATGGCGACCTGGTCCAGGTCGGGAAGGTGCGGCTCAAGGCACTCTTCACCCCCGGCCACGCGAGCGATCATTTCTGTTTTCTCCAGGAGGAGGACCGGGCGATCTTCACCGGCGACCTCGTGCTGGGCCGCGGCAGCACCATGATCACCCACCCCGACGGCGACATGACCGCCTACCTCCGCTCCCTCGACCGCCTCCTGGAGCTGCGGCCGGCCATTCTCTTCCCCGGCCACTGGGACCCGGTCAACGACCCCCCGGCGAAGCTGGAGGAGTACCGCTCGCACCGCCTGGACCGCGAACGCCAGGTGCTGGCGGCACTGGCGGCCGGGCCGGCGGGAGCGGCCGAGCTGACGCGGCGGGTCTACGGCGCCGAGGTCAGCGGGGAAGAGCTGCTGCGGGCGGCGGAGATGACGCTCAAGGCCCACCTGGGCAAGCTGATCGACGAGGGACGCGTCAGCGACGACGGGTCGCGGTACTCGCTGGCCTAGCCAGCCTGGCGTCGCCGTTGCGGCGTGAGCGCTGAGGCGGCGCCGGTTCGTCGGGATGCAGCCGGGAGCGGAGGATGGGGATCAGCTCGCGCATGTGGTCTTCCACCCAGTCGTAGGCGACGACCCGGTCGCTGACCTCCCAGAAGACTCGCTCGGTCGTCAGCTCCATTCGGTCGAGCGCATCGTCGAGCACCTGCGGCGAGACCGAGGTCAGCCCCTGGGCGACCTGGTTCAGGATGTCGCGCTGCTCCTCGGCGATCGCCCACAGGCCGAGCTTGATCGTGGCCTTGAGGATGCCGCCGAGGCTGATCGGCTGGGCGACCGCGGCCATCTCGTTCAGGTTGGCCGAGAGCAGCCGGGCCAGCAGAAGAGCGCGGTCGAGGTCGTGCTTCGACATCTCGATGATCAGCTCCGACACATCCTCGGCCGCGGTGCCGACGATGAACGGCATGCCCGCGGCATCGAAGACGCGGCCGTAACGGAGCAGGTGCTCGGCGACCCGCTGGGGCAGGTCCGGTCGGTCGGCGCTGACGTCCGCGGCGAGGCGCCGGTACTCGTTCATGACAGCGTAGGTGAAGGTCGGCGCACGCTGGTTGAGCGCGGCCCGAAAGTAGGTGTTGAAGAAGCGGACGACCAGCTCTTCGACCTCGGCGTCGCCGTGGAGAACCGCCCGCCGGCCGATGTCGCGGGTCGTGATGGCGATCGCGTGGATGATCTCCTTGCGGAAGGCCGGCGTTTCGCCGAGCCAGGTCCGGGTCCGGTCGACCTGGACGATGGTCTGGTCGGAGGTCCCGGGCATGTCCTCGTGGGAAACCGTGAACCAGTGCCGGGGCAACTTCTCCTTGACCGGCAGGTAGTGGTTGCAGACCAGGCCGCGAACGGCGTGGATCGCAGCCAGGGCCACCTCCGTGTCGCCCTCCTGGATCGAACCCAGCGCGATGTCGGCGAACTGACTGAGGGCCTCCCGGACCTGGCGCCGGTGGCTCGCCTGGCGTCCCGGCTCGGCGATCGCGCGCCCGACCTCGAGAGCCGCATCGCGGGCGATGCCGGCGACGATGGTCTCGCCGCGCATGATTTGGAACATGTAGCGGACGTAGGGCAGGAGGAGAATGAAGTCGACGATCGCGAGCGTGATCGCGGAGTAGACCAGGAAATAGGGGACGTAGTCGGGCTTGATCGCGGCGCTGACCCAGATCGTGAAGATGATCGAGCCGAGGAAGAGGGCGAGGATGATGCCGTTGAGCCGGTCGCGGATGAAGATGTCGATGATTCGCGGCGAGTAACGGTCGGCGGTCAGCTGCACGCCGAGGACGACGACGACGATGACGATCGCGATCGCCACGCCCTCGGCGGTGCCGAGGAGCGCCATGGTCCCGGCCGCGGCGACCGGGTCGGGGGTGAGCAGCGCGGCCAGCGAGTGGTAGCGGTCGGAGCGGAGAGCGTCGATGCCGCCCATCGCCAGGACGCCGGCCATCGCGACGGCGGCCAGCCCCAAGCCGGGAGCGATGATCTCCCGGAGGACGTGCCGGTGCTCGCGGTCGCTGCTCATGGCGCCCGCAACTCTAAGGTGCACCCGCGCAGTTCCTCCTTTCAGTTGAGGCCGAGCGCGTCGTCAGGTGGCATCCCCGGCCAGCCGGGGGGCAGGGGGAACGGCTCGGCGGGTGCACCGGTGAGGTAGGGAGCAGGGTCGACGGGCACGCCCGCGAAGCGGACCTCGAAGTGCAGGTGGGGCCCGGTCGAGTTGCCGGTCGAGCCGACCCAGCCGATCAGGTCACCGCGTTTCACCGCCTGCCCCCAGGCCACGTTGAGGCGGACCAGGTGTCCGTAGACGGTCGAGAGGGCTCCCACGTGCTGGAGCAGAACGTGGTTGCCGTAGTACTGGTAGTCGGGCAAGGGATAGGCGATGCCATCGGCGGCAGCGCGGATCGGCGTCCCCTCCGGGTCGGCGAGGTCGATGCCGGAGTGGAACCCGCCGGCGCAGCCGCTGGCCGCGGGCTCGAGGCCGAAGTTGGTACAGCCGAAGGGCTGCGTCTCGAAGCCGTGGGTGGGGCTCTGGAGCGGTAGGCCAGCGCCCGGCCGGTAACCGGCAGGGGTCGGCGGGGCGTCGAGCAGCGGCAGCCAGTAGCCGGGCGCGATGCTGTCGTGGAAGGCCGGGTCGGGCGATGGCCCCCCATCGGCCGCCGCTCTCGGTGCCGCCTCGGCGGTGTCGTGCCGGGCATAGCCGGCGCTGACCAGGAGTGGGGCCAGGCAGAGCAGCGCGGCGGTTCGGCGAACGGGCACGGTGGGTATGGTAGCCACGTGGTTATCGCCACCCAGGCCCCGCCGCCGATCATGTCGCTGCGCCCGAATGAGCTCCGGGAGTGGCTCGACGCCCGCGGCCAGCCGGCCTTCCGGGCCCAGCAGGTGCGCGGCTGGCTGGCGCGGGGAGCGCCCTCCTTCGAGGCGATGCACGACCTGCCGGCCGAGCTTCGGAAGGAGCTGGCGGCCGGCTTCCGGCTCAGCTCGCTCGACCCGGTGGCGGAGTCGGAGGCGGACCGGGGGCAGACGACCAAGCTGCTCTATCGGCTCGACGGCGGCTACACCGTCGAGGCGGTGACGATGCGCTACCCGAGGCGGACGACGCTCTGCATCTCATCCCAGGTGGGCTGCCCGATCGGCTGCCCCTTCTGCGCCACCGGCCAGGGACGCTTCGGGCGCAACCTCCAGGCGCACGAGATCTTCGACCAGGCCCTCGACGCCTCGCGGAGAGAGGCCCTTTCCGACCGCCGCCTCTCGCACGTCGTCTTCATGGGCATGGGCGAGCCGATGGCCAACTACGCGCCGGTGGTCGAGTCGATCCGGCTCCTCGCCGACCCCGAGCTGCTCGGCATCAGTCCCCGGCGCGTCGTCGTCTCGACCGCGGGCCTGGTGCCCCGGATCGCGCAGCTGGCGGAGGAGAAGCTGCCGGTGACGCTGGCGATCTCTCTCCACGCGGCGCGGGACGAGCTCCGCGACTACCTGGTGCCGATCAACCGCCGCTACCCGCTCGTGGACCTGATCGCGGCAGCCCGCGACTTCGCCCGCACGACGGGGCGCCGGGTCTCCTACGAATGGGTCGTCCTGGCCGGCGTCAACGACACCGACCGCGATGCCGACGAGCTCGGTCGCCTGCTCGACCCCTACCTGTCGCATGTCAACCTGATCCCCTGGAACCCGATCGAGGAGACCGAGTTCAAGGGACCGACGAGGCAGTCCCTGGCCCGCTTCGCCGACCGGATCCGAAGCCGTGGTCTGAACGTGACCGTCCGCGACACGCGCGGCCGCGGCGCCGACGCTGCCTGCGGACAGCTCCGCGCCCGGGTGCTCAAGGGCGAGGGCCGGAATGCCGAGGCCGCGGCACCCGGTTTCAGCGTCGATGCTTGACTTCAGTCCCGTCCACCGCGGCGAGATGACCAGCCAGGAGCTCTCGTCGGGATTGAGCCGCGAGGACCTCGCCCGGTTGACGGAGGAGATGTGCGACCTCCAGCTCGAAGCCGTCGCGGATGCGGTCGACGGCGATGTCGCCTTCGTGCCCGTCGATCCCGACGCCAACGACACCTTCGCGGCCCACGCCGGGGACGTTGGCCTTTCCTGGACCCTTGGTCATGTGGTCGTTCACACCACGGCCTCCGCGGAGGAGTCGGCGGCTCTCGCGCTGACGCTTGCCCGGGGCCTGCCGGTCGACGGCCGCTCCCGCCACGAAGTCCCCTGGCAGGGGGTCCGGACCGCGGTTTACATCCGGGGCCGGATCGAGGAGAGCCGCCGGATGCGGCTCGCGCTGCTGGCCGCGTGGCCGGACGAGCCGCACCTCGACAACCACTACTTGCCCAACAGGGACAGACCGCCGGTGAACGCCCTCGGCCGGTTCGTCTCGGGGCTGAGCCACGACGACTCGCACCTGGAGCAGCTGCGCAAGATCATGGTCCAGGCGAGGAGCCGGCGCCGGGGCGCCTGACGGGCCTCGGCCTGGTCGGGGCGCCGGCTTTTCTGCTTTCATGCGCCGAGCGATGGCGCAGACAACCCCACCGACCTCGAATGACGGCCTCTGGTTCTGGGATGGCTCCCAGTGGCGCTCGCTCGTTTCGGCGGACGGGCTGACGATCTGGAACGGGACTGCCTGGGTGCCGCGCCTCGACGGCGCGACCGCGGTCCCGACCCAGCCGCCGGCGCCGCTGATCGACGCGGTGCCGGCGCCCACTCCCGCGCCCCAACCCGCCGCGCCGGCGGCGGCGGCCGAGCCCCGACCGTCCTGGCTCCCCGCCGATGCCGCCTGGCCGCCGGCGACCTTCAGCGCCTCCCCGCCGCCGCCGCCGGGCGGCCTGCCTCCGCCGGCGCCGGTCGACTGGGCCGCACTCCGGGAGCAGGCCTACGGACCTCCCGCCTCCGCTGCTCGAGTCCTCTACGCCGGGTTCTGGATCCGCCTCCTCGCGAGCGTGGTCGACGGGCTCATCGTGGGCATCCCGATCACGGTCGTGGGCGTGGCTCTGGTGGCCCCGGCTCTCGCCACCAGCTCGGATCCGGCCCAGCTCAACGCGATCACGGCCCCCGTTCAGCTCCTCGGCCTGGTCGCGAGCTTCGGCTACTTCGTCTACTTCTGGAGCACCGGCGCCACCCTCGGCATGAGGCTGGTCGGCGTCCGGGTCGCCGACGCGACGACGTTGCAGACGATCTCGCCGGGCAAGGCCGTCCTCCGCTACGTCGGCTACCTCGTCGCGTCCTTCTGCTGCTACATCGGCCTGATCTGGGCCGCCTTCGATTCCCGCAAGCAGGGCTGGCACGACAAGATCGCCGGCACGGTGGTCATCCACCGGTCCTGAGTCGCGCCGATGGGTTTTTAGGCGGGGACCAGGGTCTCGACCAGGCCGAGGATGGTCGCCTTCGCCTGCTCGGGGGTCTGACCCGCCTTCCGGAGTGACTTCCAGAACGGAAAATCGATCACGGTGCGGAGCGTCGAAACCGTCGCTTCGCTGGGTTCGGTGGCCTCCAGCGCGGCGCGGATCAGGCGCTCCAGAGTCAGCTGCTGCGCCGCGACGACCTCTCCCAGCTCGGGGATCAGCTCCGCTTCGCGGTCGGCCGCGTTCATCCAGCCCTCCCCCTTCTGGTAGCAGTCGCAGTCGCCCTCCACCAGGCGGGCCAGCCTCGCCCGCGGCGTGGGCAGATCAGCGAAGGCAGCGACGGCCTCGGCGACGGTCATCGGGCGGATCTCGGCAACCAGCGACAGGGCGCAGGCCGGGATCAGCTCTCGCAGCGAACGGAAATGCCGGTAGACGGTGACGCTGGAGACACCCGCCTCCCGGGCGATGTCGTCCCAACCGGTGGCGAGCAGCCCGCGTTCGGCGTGGAGGCGCGTGGCCGCGGCGACGATCCGGCTCCGCGTCAGCTCGAGGGCCTGCTCGCGCTGGCCCATCTCATACCGCCGGGGGGACAAGGAGGACCTCCTATTGACGAAAGGATTTCTAAAATGGAATAATAACGTGTCGCCGGAAGCGCGTCGTTAGAGGAGTCTTGCATGGCCCAGGTCCAGGCCCAACCCGCCGCCGTCGTCCGCCAGATGCTGCAGGGCCTGTTCGCCGACGGCGTCGCGGCCCTCGACGGTCATCCCGGCATGACCGACCTCCGCAAGATCTTCCCGGCGCTCAAAGAAGCGATCCCGGACATCACCGCCGAGCTCCAAAAACAGGTGGTCGAGGGCGACCAGGTCGCTTCCTACTGGATCCTTCGTGGAACTCACGAGGGACCCCTGTTCGGTATCCCCGGCAGTGGTCGGGCGGTGGAGTTCCAAAACCTCAGCATCGCGCAGGTCGAGGATGGCCGGGTCGTCCGGTACAACAGCGAGACCGGCTGGCTGACCTTCCTCATGCAGGTCGGCGCTCTGCCGAAACCGTAGCCGGCCTTCGCGTTGGGGCGTAGATTCGCCTTGAGATGGCGGGGCGGCTCCATGTTGGGACGAGCGGGTTCAGCTATCCCGAGTGGCGAGGGACCTTCTATCCCGAGAAGCTGCCCGCCGGCCGCTTCCTCGAGGAGTACGGCAGGCGGCTGAACGCGGTCGAGGTCAACAACACGTTCCAGCGCTTCCCGAGCGAAGTGGCGCTGGCCAGGTGGGTACGCGACACCCCGCCCGGCTTCAAGCTCTGCCTGAAGGCCCAGCGCGCGCTGACCTACTCCGCGGCTGGGTTCCCGAAGGACGCCGCGGCCCGCGACTTCGGCGCCCGGATGGAGCCTCTCGGGGACCGCGCGGGGCCGGTTCTGCTGCAGTTTCCGCCGACGCAGAAGCGGAACCCGGGGCTGCTCGACGGGCTACTGGAGAACCTGGCGCGGCCGGCCGCGGTCGAGTTCCGCGACGCCGGGTGGTTGGATCCGGAGGTTTACGAGATCGTCGCCCGGCACGGGTGCGCCGTCGCCGTCACAGACCAGGAGGACTGGCCTTTGGCGGCCGCGGCCGGCGGGTTCCGCTACTACCGGCTCCGTCGCGACTACTCGGAGGAGCAGCTCCGGCCGTGGGCCGAGCGGCTCGCGGCCGAGGCGGCCGCGGGGTTGGAGGTGTTCGCGTTTCTTCGGCACTCGGTGGAGGCTCCGCAGCGAGCGCTGCTGCTGCTCGCCGGGGGCGCAGCAGGTAGGCGCTGAACCCGATCGCCAGCACGATCATCAGGAGCGAAGCCCACTGAGCCTGGCGGAGCCCGTACTCGACCTGGTCCGCCCGCAGGTAGCTCAGGAAAAACCGTCCGACCGCGTAGAGGGCGAGGAAGACGAGTCCATTGACGCCGTCGGGGAAGCGGGCCTTGAGCCGGCCGTAGAGAGGCAGCAGGAGGAGGACCAGGCCGAGGCAGAGGATCATCTCGTAGGCGACCTCGGGATGGACGACCGACCCGGGCTGGCCGAGGGTGTGGGCGTTGATGTAGCGGACGCCCCAGGGCAGGTCGGTCGGGGTGCCGTGGTGCTCGCCGTTGATGACGTCCCCGATCCGGCCGATGGCGAGGCCGACCAGGGCCGGCAGGGCGACCGCGTCGAGCAGCTTCCAGAAGCTGATCCGGTTGCGGCGCGACCAGATCCAGATCCCGACCATCGCGCCGAAGATGCCACCCCATTGGCTGATCCCGCCCTCGTTGACGAAGAAGACGTGGGTCCAGCGAGGCCCTTCGAAGAGGCGGTAGTTCTCGGCCACGAAGTGGATCCGAGCCCCGAACAGGCCGATTACCACGGCCCAGAAGGCGGCATCGTAGACCTTCTCGCCCGCGATCCCGTCCTGCCGCCAGGCCAGCCATTGGGTCATCCGGATCGCGGCCAGGATGCCGAGCACGCTGAACACCCCGTGCCAGGTCAGGGTGAACGGGCCGATCGTGAAGAGGTTGGGGTCGAGGTCGACCTGGATTTCGAGGAAGGTCAAAGCGCTCTCTCCATTCTGCCGATTGCCGCGTCCCGGGGCAGGAGGGAAAGGGTGTGGTGGATGGGCGGCGAGTTGCCGCCGGCCACCGCCTTCCGGATCGGGTTGATCAGCTGGCTGCGGGACCAGCCCCGGTTCTCGCGGAGCTCCTCCAGGGCGGTCTCGATCGCTTCCGGTGCCCAGTCGGCCGCCCGGAGCGCCTCGATCGCGGCGGACAGCCTCTCCTTCTCCTCCGCGCTCAGCGCGGGAACCTCGGGCTCCGTCCAGAGGTAGGCGAGCAGCTCGCGGCCGTCGGCCAGCGTCTTCATCCGCTCCTGGAGGGCGGGGACGGCGCCTTCCAGGCGGCCCGAGTCGAGCTCGGGGAGGAATGGACGCAGGCGCTCTGCCAGCGCGGGCGGGGGCAGCGCCCGGATATGGGTGGCGTTGATCCAGTCCAGCTTCTGGCGGTCGAAAATGGCACCGCTCTGCTGGACTCGGCCGAGGTCGAACTGGTGCTCGAGCTCGCCGATGCTGAAGATCTCCTGCTCGGTTCCCGGGTTCCAGCCGAGGAGCGCGAGGTAGTTCACCATCGCCTCCGGCAGGTACCCCCAATCGCGGAACTGCGTGATCAGGGCGGGGTGGCGGCGCTTACTGAGCTTGGTCCGGTCCGGGGCCAGGATCAGCGGGATGTGGGCGGTCGCCGCCGGCCGGTCGTAGCCGAGCGCGTCGACGATCATGAGCTGGGTCGGGGTATTGGAAAGGTGCTCCTCGCCGCGGATCACATGGCTGATCTGGAGCAGCGCGTCGTCGATCGGGCTGGCGAAGTTGTAGGTGGGGAACCCGTCGGTCTTGATGATCACCGGGTCCCCGATCAGGTCGCTGGCGAAGCTCATCCGGCCGCGGATGAGGTCCTCGAACTCGATCGCCAGGCCCCCCGGCACCTTGAAGCGGACGACGAAGCTCGGCCGCTCGGAGGGAGCTTTGCCGAGGCAGCGGCGGGAGTACCGGTAGGGGCGCTTTTCGCGCTGCGCCGCCTCGCGCTCGGCGGCCAGCTCCTCCGGCGTGCAGTAACAGCGGTAGGCGTGGCCGGCCTCGATCAGGCGGACCGCGTGCTGGCGGTAGAGGTCGAGTCGCTCCGACTGCCGGAAGGGGCCTTCGTCCCAGTGGAGGCCGAGCCAGCCGAGCCCGTCGTAGATGTACTCCTCATCGGCCTGGGTCGAACGCTCGAGGTCGGTGTCGTCGATGCGCAGGAGGAACTTCCCACCGTGCCGGCGGGCGAAGAGCACGTTGAAGAGGGCGGTCCTGGCGCTGCCCACGTGGATGGGTCCGGTGGGGCTCGGAGCCATCCGCACCCTCACTGGGCGGTCGGCCATGGGGCCATATGCTAGCGATGAGAAGTGACGGGCCCATTGGCGCTGGTCGGCGGGGACGAGTTCAAGCCCGGCAACGAGGACCAGGACGTCCTGCTCGTCGCCGCGGTCGCTCGCCGCCCGGGGGTCGCCTACGTGGTCCCCACGGGCGCAGCCCGCGGGGGGCCGGTTCAGGCGGTCGCCAACGCCACCCGCTGGTTCGCCCGGCTCGGCCTCCCGCTGGAGGAGCTCCACGTGCTCACTCGGACCCACGCCAACAGCGAGGAGGTGGCACGCCAGGCGGCCGCCGGCCGCTTCTTCTACCTCGTCGGCGGCGATCCCGGCCACACCGCCACGACGCTTCGCGAGAGCGCGGTGTGGCGGGCGATCGTCGCCGCCTGGCGAGACGGCGCCGCCCTCGCCGGGTCCAGCGCCGGGGCGATGGCGATGGGGGAGTGGACTCTCATCCGGGATCGCTTCAAGGGCGACAGCCGCCGCCAGTACCGCCCGGCCCTCGGCCTCCTGCGCAAGGTCGCGGTGCTGCCCCACTACGAGACCTTCGGCCACCGCTGGGCGCCCTCCGCGGAGGAGCGGGCGCCGGACCCGGGAACCCTGCTGCTCGGGATCGACGAGCGGTCGGCGGCGTACTGGGACGGCCACGATTGGACGGCCCGGGGACCCGGCTCGGTCACCCTCCTGAGAGCCGGGGAAACGGCTGTGAGCCGGACCGGCTCCGCGGTCCGGCTGCCCGAACCGGGCACGGACGGCTGAGCGGTGGCGCTCCGGGACGGCTACCTGAAGCTGGGCGGGCTGACCCTCCACCACACGTACGGCGGCCGAGGGAGCCCGATCCTCTTTGTCCATGGCCTCGGCTCCTCCGGGTACATCGAGTGGCGCTTCACACTGCCCCATTTCGAACGGACTCATCGCGTCTTCGCGCCCGACCTTCCTGGCTACGGCCGAAGCGACAAGCCGAGCTCGGCCCGCTACGGGATCCCCTACTTCGCCCGGACCCTCGACCGCTACCTGGCGAACCGCCGGCTCCGCCAGGTGACCGTCGTCGGCACCTCGATGGGTGGGCGCATCGCGCTCGAGCTGGCGCTGAGCTACCCGTCGCGGGTCAGCCGTCTGGTGCTGGTCAACTCGCTCGGCCTGGGCCGCCCCCGGATCCAGCCCTACTACCCGGTGATGCTGATGCCGAGGCTCGGCGAGACTCTCCTCCGAGGTATCAAGCACGGCCTCCATTGGGCGCCCAGCCCGGTGATCCGGAACCTTGCCGCGCGCTTCACCGGCGCGGGCGGCGACCTCGCGAGGACGATGAGCGACGAGTACCTCGACGACCTCCGCGAGATGTACGCAGCCGAGGGCTACAGCCGCGCCTACCTGGCGACGGTGCGCTCGCTCGCCAGCCCCCGAAACCTCCTCGGGGGCATGGATGTGAGCCACCGGCTGGCGCGGGTCAAAGTCCCCGTGCTCTTCATCTGGGGGGCGAATGATCCTCTCTTCCCGCTCGAGCAGGCGACCCGCGCCCACGAGCGGCTGGCCGGCTCCCGTCTCGCGGTCATCAAGGGCGCCGGGCACACCCCCCAAGCCGAGAAGCCGGAGGAGTTCAACCGGCAGCTTGCCACCTTCCTCGAGCGCTGAGCAGGTGCCGTCTCGAGTCGAGACGACCTACCACGGCCCCGACTACCGGGCCGCGATCAGCGGCGCCTGGGGCCCGCCCGACCCTCTCCTCCACCCCGATCCGCATCACCCGCCGCGCCTCTACCTCCTGGTCGTCGCTCTCCTCCAGTGGCTCCTGCCCCGCATCTTCCGGATCCGGGTGGAGGGTCTCGAGAACCTTCCCGCCGATCGGCCCTACCTGGTCGCCAGCAACCACCAGGCCTGGTTCGATTCCGCTTTCGTCATCGCCGCCCTGCCGAGCCCGGCCCCGATGCTCTACTCGATGGCGCGCCGCGACACCGTCTTCAACCGCGGCTGGAAGCGGTCGCTCGTCCGTCGCCTCGGTGTCTTCGCTATCGCACCCCAGGAAGGCGAGCTGGACCTGACCGGCCTCGCGAGCGTCTACCACGTGCTCTCCCGCGGCGGCCGGGTGCTGATCTTCCCCGAGGGCCGCTACTCGCGCGGACGCCGGCTGAGGCCGCTGAAGCGGGGGATCGCGCACTTCGCGCTCCAGGCCGGCGTTCCGATCGTTCCGGTGGCGCTGGAGGGCGTCGACCGGCTGCGCCTCGGCTCCCGGGTGACGATCTCGATCGGCACCCCCGTGTACCCCGACCCACCCTCCTGGTGGCACCCGACCCGGCGGGTGCTGAAGCTGGTCGAAAGCGTCCGGCGGGCGATCCTGACGGCGTTCGACCGCCCGCCTCGGCCACCCCGGTCGCGACTATTCGGGCGAGTCCGCCGCCGCCTGCAGACCCTTACCGGACGGCGAGACAGGTTATGGTCTTGAAGACCCCTTCGACCTTCTGGATCTTCTCGACGATGATGTTGCCGATGCCGGCGACGTCCTTCGCCTCGCAGACGGCGATGACGTCGTACTCCCCCGTGATCGCATCAGCCGCGGTGATGCCGGCGAGGCCCTGGAGGGCCTTGGCGACGTCGATCGCATGACCCGGCGACGCGTTGATCAGAACGTAAGCCTTCATTGATCACTCCACCCAGTAGACGGCAGCGACGCTAACGAGACTTTAACGCCCGCAGCATCACCTCGTCGGTGACGTTGGCCCCGCTCAGGATGACGACCACGCGCTCGCCCGGCGAGGGCGAATAACGGTAGAGGAGGGCCGCGAGCGCCGCCGCACCCGCCGGCTCGGCCAGCAGGTGCTCCCACTCGAAGTAGAGCTTGATCGCGCGCAGCATCTCGGTCTCCTCGACCAGCAAGACCTCGTCGACGCACCGTCGCGCGATCTCGAAGCAGAGCACTCCCGGCCGGCTGGCGGCGAGGCCGTCGGCGATGGTCCGGACGCTGTCGAGGGTCACCGGATGCCCGGCGTCGAGCGAGGCCTTCATGCAGGCCGCGCCGGAGGGTTCCACGCCGACGACCTTCACCGTCGGCCGCCGCTGTTTCAGGAAGCCGGCGATGCCGGCGATGAGGCCGCCACCACCGATCGGCACCAGCACGGTATCGAAGTCGGGGAGGTCGGCCGCAAGCTCGACGGCGACGGTGCCCTGGCCGGCGATCACGTCGGCGTCGTCGTAGGCGTGAAGAAAGGTCTGCTCGCCCTGCTCGCGGCGGGCCTCGAGGAAAGCCTCCTGGTAGGTGCTGCCGTGCTCGACCACCCGGGCGCCCATCCGCCGGATCGACTCGACCTTGAGCTGGTTGGCGTTGGAGGGGACGTAGACCGTGGCCGGGATGTCGAAGGTCAGGGCCGCATAGGCCACGCCCTGGCCGTGGTTGCCCGCCGACGCGGTGACGACCCCGTGCGTCCGTTCGGCGGCGCTCATCCGGATCACCTTGTTGAGGGCGCCGCGGACCTTGAAGGCACGGATCGGCTGGGTGCCCTCGAGCTTCAGGTGGACCTCACAGCCGGTCTTGGCGGTGAACGCCCGGGAGAGCTGGAGCGGGGTGGGTCGAAGGTAGGGCGCGAGGTCGAGCGCCGCCTGCTCGATCCGCTCGGCGCTGACGGCGAGGGTGTCCAACTCCGTAACCGTAAACTGTCCGCGGACTCAGGCCGGGTGGACGCCGCCGGTTAGCATCGCAGGGTGAGCGAGGACGTCGAGCTGCTGCCGGAGCCCGAGAAGGCGCGCGTGAGGGCGCGCGATCGGAAGGTCCGAGGACCCAAGGTCGTGGTCGACAACGCGGGTCTGCGGAAGGTCCACATGCAGCTCGCCGAACGCCGCCGGGCCGCGACGCCGAAGCCTTCCAAGCCGCCTAGCTGAACCCGGGGACGATCACCCGCCGGTGGGTGCCCGTGCCGCAGAGCTTCTCGCCCTCCCGACACTCGACGTCGAAGAAGAGCTTCTTGCCCTCGACCCTGGTCAGCTTCGAGGTGACGCTCACGCGTCCTCCCGGCGCAGTCGGGGCCAGGTGGCGGACGCAGACCTCGAAGCCGACGGTCGTGTAGCCCTCCGGCAGCAGCTTTTCGACCGAGCGATGGCTGCACAGTTCCATCAGGCCGATCATCGCCGGAGTGGCGAAGATGCCCCGACCGCCGACGTGGCTGGTCAGGAGCGCCTCGTCGACGTCGCGTTCGAGCTTCCCCTCGACCCCGGCCTGCACTTTCTCGAACTCGACCACGGGATACATTGTCTGAGATGGGTGTGCCCAGGGTGCGCAAGGCAGTCTTCCCCGCCGCTGGGCTGGGCACCCGCTTCCTACCGGTTACCAAGGCCCAACCCAAGGAGATGCTGCCGCTGGTCGACAAGCCGACCATCCAGTACGGCGTGGAGGAGGCGATCGCCTCCGGCATCGAGCAGGTGATCCTCGTCACCGGCGGTGGCAAGCGTGCCATCGTCGACCACTTCGACCGCTCCATCGAGCTCGAGTTCTACCTCCGGGAGCGGGGGAAGGACGAGCTCCTCGCGCTGCTCCACGAGGTCGACCAGCTGAGTGAAAAGGTCGATCTCACCTACATCCAGCAGAAGCAGCCGCTGGGCCTCGGCCACGCCGTCTGGACGGCGCGGCGGCTGGTCGACGACGAAGCCTGCGCGGTGCTCCTCGCCGACGACGTGATCCTCGGCGCCACTCCCTGCCTCCGCCAGCTGATCGAGGTCCACCAAGAGGAGGGCGCGACGGTGCTCGCGGCTCGGCGGGTGCCCCGCAACCAGGTCAACCGCTACGGAATCATCGCCACCAGCTCCAGCTCCGGCCGGGTCCACCAGGTCGCCGACCTGGTCGAGAAGCCGAGCGCCGAGAAGGCGCCGTCGGACCTCGCGATCCTGGGCCGCTACGTCCTCGCCAACGACGTCTTCGGCGCCCTCGACGCCGCCGAGCCGGGAGCGGGAGGTGAGATTCAGCTCACCGACGCGATCCGGAGCACGATCGCCCACGGCAAGGTCGTCGCGCTCGAGTTCGAGGGCGACTACTACGACACCGGTGAGATCCCCGGCTATCTCAAGGCGAACATCAGCCTGGCCCTCAAGCGGGCTGACCTGCGAGAGCAGCTGCTGCCCTTCCTGAGGTCCCTGCTCGACGGTTGAGGAGCCCCTGCCGGGGGCTATAATCACGTCTGGCTCGATGAGCTGTTTCCCTCTCCGCATGGATCTATTGCTATGGCTATTTCTGGAAAGAGACGGTTTGACGACGACGACAAGGTCGTGCGCTACACCACTGCCGAAAACGATTTCGAGGTGGAGGTCACGCGCACCCTTCAGAAGTGGTGCGTCACGGTCTACCAACTGCCGAGCCGCGACACCCTGGCCCAGGACTTCTTCCCCGAGCGGTGGAAGGCGCTGGCACGTGCCCAGGACTTCATCCGGCTCCTGAACCAGCGCAACAAGAAAGAGACCGAAGTCGAGCTCTAGGAGCCCCGCGGCGCGACCATTTCGGTTCTCGGCGTCGGCAGGCAGGTCCGTCAGCGGGCCGAAGCTGGCGGAAGAGGCCCGCCGCGCCGAGTCCCTCGGCTACTCAGTGCTCGTGTTCAGCGACCACCTGCTCGACCAGCTGGCCCCCATCCCGGCGATGGCCACCGTCGCCGCGGCGACCCGGAAGCTGCGGATCGGTACCTTCGTGCTGAACAACGACCTCCGTCACCCCGCGGTCCTGGCGCAGGACCTGGCGACGCTCGACGTCCTCAGCGAAGGCCGGCTCGAGATCGGCATCGGCGCCGGCTGGAACCGCCCGGAGTACCTTGCTGCCGGCATCCCGATGGACTCGGCGGGAAGGCGGATCGGGCGCCTGGAGGAGGCGATCCAGATCCTCAAGGGACTCTTCGCCGGGGGGCCGTTCAGCTTCTTCGGCAAGCACTACACGATCACCGCGTTGGAGGGCCGGCCGCGGCCGGTCCAGATGCCCCACCCGCCCCTCCTCGTCGGCGGCGGAGGCCGGCGGGTGCTCGGCATCGGCGCGCGTGAGGCGCAGATTGTCGGCCTCGCCCCCCGGGCGGGCGGCGCCGGAGGCCCCGACATCGCCAGTGCCATGCTGCCGGCGACCGAGGAGAAGGTCGGCTGGATCCGGGAGGCGGCCGGCAAGCGCATCGGCGAGATCGAGATCAACACCTACCCCAGCCTTGGCACCCCGCAGATCACCGACAACGACCGCCTCGCCCTCGAGGAGCTCTCGGCGGGGATCCGCTCCCGCTTCGGGGTCGAGCTCGGGGTGGATGAGCTCCGGGCTTCGCCGCACGTCTTCATCGGCACCACCGACGACCTGGTCGAGAAGCTCCTCCACCTCCGCGAAAGCCTCGGCATCAGCTCGGTGATGACCGGCCCGATCGACGCGCTGGCGCCTGTCGTCGAGCGCCTCGCCGGCACCTGAGCCCTCATTCAGCGGCCTGCTAATCGGTAGAATCGGCGGTCGTGGACCTCCGGCAACTGATTCGGCGCGAGTGGGGGGCGGTCTCCTTCGTCGTGACCGTCCTCGCCGGGCTGATCATCGTGCCGATCGCTTTCATCTTCCTGAACAAGGGCCCGGCTCCCGTCAGCCTGCCCGAGCCGTCGCCCTCACCCAGCGTCTCGGTCAGCGCCTCGCCCTTGCCGAGCGCCTCGCCCAGCGCCAGCCCGGCCGCTTCGCCGGGAGCTTCGCCGTCTCCGTCAGCGAGTCCTTAAAGGGCCGGCTAGAAGCTCCAGAGGACGTCCTGCCCGTTGGGTTGGACGATCTGCTCGAGGCGCAGGTGCAGATCGGCGATCCGCTGCTGCGAAGCTTGGACGCGGATCTCGATCAGCTCCGCCAGACGCAGGCCGCCCACCGACGCGCAGTCCTGGAGGAAGGGGAACACGACCGGGGAGACGGCGTTCTGGATGTACTCCCGCGACGCCTCGGGACCGTCCTCGAGCCTGGCGCCTCTCTCCAGGCTGCGATCGCGAAAGGCCATCACCACGACCTGGTCGCTCAGCATCACGGGGTCGGTCCAGGAATACGGTCCATCGGCCCGCTGGCGGAGCATCCGGAGCCGCCCCATCAGGCGCAGCATCGGCTGGGCCGGTCCTTCGATCAGGAGGGGGATGTCCG
This sequence comes from Candidatus Dormiibacterota bacterium, assembly GCA_036794405.1. Classification (GTDB taxonomy): domain Bacteria; phylum Chloroflexota; class Dormibacteria; order Dormibacterales; family Dormibacteraceae; genus UBA6019. Next base: position 25,111 of record DAIRGV010000005.1, on the reverse strand, counting down.
GCGAGGCAGAGGCGGAGTAGGCCTCCTGCCCCGGGTAGCGGGCCGTGAAGCCAAGATCGTTGACGCCCGCGAAGGGCGACGGCACCTTGATCGTGATCTCTTCCATGGCGCTTATAAGATCGTTAACGCTTGGACGGGCCCAGGCGGACGATAGCACCACATTATCAACAATGTCACTATAAGGAAAGGCTGTAGTGGATCTGGCCGGAATCCGCGTTCTTGACCTGACTCGCCTGCTGCCCGGGGCCTTCTGCACGATGCTCCTGGGCGACCGGGGCGCCGATATCATCAAGGTCGAGGAGCCGAGAACCGGTGACTACATGCGCCGGCTGCCCCCTCTCGTCGACGGCCAGGGGGTCGCCTTCAATGCGCTGAACCGGAACAAGCGGGCGATCACACTGAACCTCAAGTCGGAGGAGGGGCGCGAGCTCTTCAAGGGGCTGGTGGCGACCGCCGATGTCGTCGTCGAGGGGAATCGGCCGGGCGTGATGGACCGGCTCGGCCTCGGCTGGGAGACGCTTCGCGCCCTCCGCCCCAGGCTGGTCCTCTGCTCGATCACCGGCTACGGCCAGGACGGGCCGTTCGCCCAGCGCGCGGGCCACGACCTCAACTACATGGCCACGGCCGGGGCGCTGGGTCTCAACGCGCTGGCGGGGGGGATGCCCCATCCCCTCGCCGTTCAGGTCGCCGACATCGGGGCCGGGGGCGCCGGCGCGGCGGCGGCCATCCTCGCCGCCCTGGTCGGCGTCGCGCGCGGTGGGGACGGCAGTCACCTCGACGTGTCGATGCTTGACGGCGCGCTGACCTGGCTCGCGATGCCGGTCGCCGAGGTGTACGCGGGCGGCGAGGCTCCGGTGGCCGGTCGGACCCGGCTCACCGGACGCTACCCGTGCTACCGCGTCTACGAATGCGCCGACGGTCGCTTCGTGTCGGTCGGCGCGCTGGAGCCGAAGTTCTGGACCGCCCTCGTCGAGGCGCTCGAGCGGCCGGACCTCCAGGTGCTGCATCTCGACGACAGCCCGGAGGCGCACGCCGCTCTGGAGGCCGTCTTCCGCGCCCGGACCCGGGACCAATGGGCTGCGCTCCTCGACGGGCTCGACGTCTGCGTCGAGCCCGTGCTCGAGCTGGCCGAGGTCGAACGCCACCCCCAGGTCGCCGCCCGGGGTCTCGTGCGGCACGGTCTCGGCGGGACCGAGGTTGCCCCGGCGGTGCCACTGCCGGACGGCTGGCGACGCCTCGACCCGCCCGCGCTGGGCCAGCACAACCAGGAGGTGCTCGCCGAGCTGGGCTTAGACGCCGACCGGGTGGCCGAGCTCGCCGCCGCCGGGGTGGTCTGAATGGCCGAGCCGATCTTCCATATCACAACCCTCGAACAGTGGAACCACGCCCGGTTGGCGGGCTCCTACCAGGCCGACTCGCTGGTCACCGAAGGCTTCATCCACTGCTCGACGGCGGCCCAGCTCGCGACCACCGGGCGCCGTCACTTCGCCGGCCAGGCCGACCTGCTGGTGCTGGAGATCGATCCCGACCGGCTGCGCTGGGAGCTGCGCTGGGAAGAGTCGGACGGCGACCGCTTCCCGCACCTCTACGGGCCGCTCGCCCTCGACGCCGTGATCTCGGTCCAGACCCTCTCGGTCTGAGCCCGGGTCTCCTCGCGGCTGCCGCTGTTGTCGATCAGGTAGGTGGCGCGGGCTCGCTTCTCGTCGATCGGCAGCTGGTTGGCGATCCGGGCGCGGGCGTCGGCCTCCGCCATCCCGCGGGCGACCAGGCGCTCCATCTGGAGCGGCTCGGGGACGTAGACCAGCACGGTCGCCTTGAAGAGGGGCTCGTAGTTGTTCTCGAAGAGCAGAGGGATGTCCTGGACCACGATCGCCTCGCCCGCCTCCGCGGCCTCCGCCAGCCGGGCCACCGTCCATTCCCGGACCAGCGGATGGACGATGGCGTTGAGTCGCTCCAGCGCCCCCCGGTCATGGAAAACGGTTTCCGCCAGCCGCGACCGGTCGAGCCGGCCCTCCCGCACCATCGCGGCGCCGAACTCGGCGACAACCGCTTCAAAGCCGGGCGTCCCCGGTTCGACCACCGCCCGCGCCGCCTCGTCGGCATCGACGACGTGGGCGCCGAGCTCGCGCAGGAAGCCGCTCACCGTGCTCTTCCCGGAGCCGATGCCACCGCTCAGTCCGATCAGGTCCATCTCGGAATCAATAGGATTCTCAGTTGAATGCAGGACGAGAAGTTTGATGCGATCGTGGTCGGGGCGGGTCCGGCCGGGATCTCCGCCGCCATCACGATGGCGAAGGCCGGGTTGAACGTGGTGGTGCTGGAGAAGGGCGAGAAGCCCGGCTCCAAGAACGTGATGGGCGGCATCCTCTACCGCCACAACCTGGAGGAGGTCGTCGGCGAGGCCTGGAAGGAGGCGCCCGTCGAACGACCGATGATCGAGGAGCAGCGCTGGTTCATGACCGACCAGGCGGCCCTCCGTCTGCTCGGACACAAGAATTTCCGCCACCGCGAGCACCCCAACTCCTTCTCGGTGCTGCGCGCCCGCTTCGATCCCTGGTTCGCGGCCAAGGCGGAGGAGGCGGGTGCGTTCGTGATCAACGAGACGGTTGTCGAGAGCCTGATCGTGCGCGATGGCAGGGTGGTCGGAGTCACCACCGGCCGCGAGGGTGACCTCTTCGCCGACGCCGTCGTCGTCTGCGAGGGGATCGGCCTCGGGATGCGCCTGCTCGAGCGCGCCGGGCTCAAGAAGCCGATCCGCGCCAATCAGGCGGCGATCGCCGTCAAGGAGATCATGGCCCTCGACCCCGAGAAGATCGAGGATCGCTTCAACTGCGAGCCGGGCGAGGGCTGCGCGGTCGAGTGCTACGGCGACTCCACCCTCGGCAAGTCCGGCTTCATGTTCATCTACACCAACAAGGACACCCTCTCGGTCGGTGGCGGCGTGCTGGTCAGCGACTACAACGGCGGCGTCGTCACCAGCCGGGACGTGGGCCGGGTGGATCACGGCATCGTCAGCCCCAACGAGCTGTTGGAGCACTTCAAGAACCACCCCGCCATCAGGCCCCTGCTGAAGGGTGCGGAGACGGTCGAGTACGTTGCCAAGATGATTCCCGAGGCCGGCTACCGGGCGATGCCGAAGCTCTACGGCAACGGCTACCTGGTCTGCGGCGACGCCGCCATGATGGCCAACCCGGTCCACCGCGAGGGCTCCAACCTGGCGATGGCGAGTGGCCGGATGGCGGGCGAGACGGTGATCCAGGCCAAGGAGCTGAGCGACTTCTCGGAGCGGACGCTGAGCCGCTACAAGGGCCGGATCGACAACTCCTGGATTGCCAAGGACATGCGCAAGTACAACGATGCCGTGACCCTGCTCGAGCAGAACCCGAACATGCTCGGCAAATACCCCGGGATGCTCGACACCGCGCTCGACGAGTTTTTCCGGGTCGATGGCGTCTCGAAGCGTGACAAGCAGCGCAAGGTGCTGCGGATGTTCCGCAAGGAAGGCGGCCTCGGCTTGCTGATCGACAACGTCAAGGCCGCGATCGCGCTCGGGTTCTTCCCGCCCTAACCGGAGCCGGCTCAGCCGTTGCGGACGCTCACCGAGAGCGTGTGGTAGCCGCCCGACCCGCTCGGAAAGCTGGGCGCGCGGGTCGCCGGCTGGAGCGTGCCTCCGCCGTCCCGAGCACGGACCTGGAGGGTGTAGGCGCCGGCTGATAAGGGCGACCAGGTCGCCGTCCAGGTCACCCAGGTGAGGTTCGAGAGGGGCGGCTTCACAACCGCCGGCGCCCAGCTGCGACCGCCGTCGGTGCTGAGCTCGACCGCGCCGATCCCGCGCTTGCCGGCGAATGCGACGCCGGCGACCGTCACCGGCCCGGTGGTCAGTAGCGCTCCGTCGTGGGGCAGGTCGAAACGAGCCATCGTCTTGACCGCCGCGTCCGGGTTCCAACCCTCGTTCTCCCAGTAGCCGTTCCGGGTCCCCGTCGTGAGCTCGATGTCCTCGACCCACTTCGGGCCCTTCATCCCGTAATGGCCGGGGACCAGGATGCGGGCGGGAAAGCCGTGCCGGTCGGGCAGAGGCGCGCCGTCCAGGCTGTGAGCGACGAGGATCTCGGGCGACTGCAGTACGAGGTCCAGCGGCAGGCTCTCGGTATAGCCGTCGCGGGAGGTGAAGGCGACCAGGGTGGCGCCGGACTGGACGCCGGCAAGCTCCAGCACCGACTTGAGAGAGGGTCCGCTGAACTGGCCGGTGCTGATCTGGTAGCCGCCGACGTTGTTGCTGATGCACTCCAGGGTCACGTACTCGGTCTCCGCCGGCAGGGCGCGGAGAGCGTCCAGCTTCAGGCGCTGGGGGCGGTCGACGAGGCCGTGGAGGTTCAGCGACCAGCCGGCGGCCGCGACCGTCGGGTCGACGAAGTTCTTCGAGACGATGTAGAAGTTGTCGACCGGTGTGAGCTCGGGCGAGAGTCCGCTGAGGCCACTCTCCGGCGGGGCGAAGATGGCGCGGTACCAGCCCGGCACCAGCTCGGCGGCGAGCACAGCAAGCGATGCGCCGGCCAGCGCCAGTGGCGCGCTGCGCAGGAGCCGGCGACGGCCCGGGTCGGCAGCGCTCGGGGCCGCGACCAGCCAGCGGTCGTGGGCCGCCTCGAGGATGGTCCCGTAAACGAGGAAGAGGAGGGCCCAGAGCAGCGGCGCGGTCGGCCCCTCCTCGAGCCCGAGCAGGCCGTCGCCGCTCAGCGGAAGGAGCACCAGGGTCACCACCAGCCACCCCAGGCCGCCGGCGGCGAGTCCCAGGTGCGGGCGGCTGGAGCGCTCGCGGAGGATCCCGAAGAGCCCTCCGAGCACCGCCAACGCCGCCACCATGGCGACGATCAGGCTGGCCTCCTCGACGACCTTGCCGGCGTGCTGCAGGCTGTCGATGAGGAACCCGAAAAGCGCGCCCGGCATCGCGTCGAGAATCGGCTGCTGGAGCAGTTGCGGCAGTGGACGCAGCGCTGCCAGCGGGCCGAGCAGGTACATCAGCGCAACCAGCACCGCCCCGGCGGTGGCGCCCGCGGCGAGGCCGCGCCGGAGCTCAGGGCGTCGCATCCAACGGCGATCGTAGGCGGCCGCCGCGTTGGGGATCGGGGTCTGAACTTGAAACCTTTCCTTAACAGGACGTAGCAGGAATGTTTCAGGTCCCTCTTAGGCTGACATTTCGAGATGGAGCAAGTCGTCCTGCGGGTTCTCCGGGCAGAGGTGCGGCGGCGCAAGTGCCCCGGCTGCGGTAACTCACTTCGCCGGGCCGACATCGAGGCGAGCTTCCGCAACGACAGCAGCATCCAGCTCCATTTCCGCTGCCGCTTCTGCTCCTTCGAGGGTGGCGGGGAGTTCGAGCTGACGCCGGAGATGAGCCGCGAGGCCGCCGAGATCGCCACCGCGGATGGGGAGGAGACGCTCCTTCCCGAGCTGGCCGCCGGCCCCGGCATCGATCTCATCACGGGCGACGACCTGATCTCGGTCCACGAGATCCTGAGCGGCTGGAGCGGCGATTTCAGCCAGCTTCTCGAGCGCGCCCCCGCCTGATCCGCTCCTCGGCCGAAGCGGGCCGAGTGCTTAAATCCGGGTTGTGGCAAGCTCCCCCTTCACCGCCGACGACATCTTCCGCTTCCACTGGATCGACGACGCCCGGCTGAACCCCAGCGGCGACCGGGTCGCCTACGTCGTACGCCGTGCCGACCGCGACGCGGTCGACTATCGCAGCCAGGTCTTCATCCGTGGCGTGGGAGCAGAGGACGCGGTGGTCCAGGCGACGGCCGGCCCCAAGGACGCCTCCCCCGAGTGGGCCCCCGACGGCAGGCGACTCGCCTACCTCGGGCGGAAGGGAGACACGGCCCAGCTCTTCGTCCTCGACCCGGACGCGGGTGACGCGCGCCAGCTTAGCTCGGTCCAGTTCGGGGTCAGTGCGCTGAAATGGTCACCCGACGGCGGCCGGATCGCTTTCCTGGCCTCCGTCCTCGGCCATCCCGAGGGCGTCGTCGCCGATCCTCGGCCCCCTGAGGGTGGGCCCGACGCGGCGCCCCGGACCCCGGTCGCGAGGGTTGCCCAGGGGCTTGACTACAAGTTCGACGGTCGCGGCTACCGAGACGGGCGCCGGAACCACCTCTTCGTCGTCGGAGCCGGCGGCGGGGACCCGCTCCAGCTCACCTCCGGCCGCTGGGACGTCGGCGGCTTCGACTGGTCGCCCGACGGTTCCCGGCTGGTCGTGTCGGGCAACGCGGAGCCCGACGGCGACCTGATGGAGACCAACTTCCTCTACGTCCTGCCGGCCGGCGGCGGTTCGCTGCGGCGGCTCGCGGGCGACCTCGAGATCGGCGTCGCCCGCTGGTCGCCGGAGGGCGACCTGATCGCGTTCGCCGGCACTGAGGAGCGGGCCGGCAGCTACACCCGGCTCTGGCTGGTCTCCCCCGACGGCGGAGAGCGGCGCTGCCTGACCGCGGAGGACGACGTCTGCGTCGGCGACCACTGCATCTCCGACATGCGCGGTGGCCATGGCTATGAGATCAACTGGAGCCGCGACGGTTCGCGCGTCCTCTTCCCCGTGGCGCTCCCCGGCCGGACCGAGATCTGGTCCTGCTCGAAGGCCGGCGGCGACCTCCGGCCGGAGGTCGCCGGCAACCGCCAGATCTTCGACTGGAGCCTCGCCGGCGAGCAGATCGCGTTCGTCGCGTCGGACCCCACGACGCCCGGAGACCTCTGGCTGCGTGGGACCGCCGGCGAGCGGCGCCTGACCCGCCTCAACCAATTTTTCGACGAGCGCCACCTCGCGCTGCCAGAACGGATGGAGTTCACCGCCGCCGACGGCCTGAAACTGGAGGGCTGGCTGCTCAGGCCGGCCGGCTTCGATCCCGCCCGGAAGTGGCCGCTGGTGATGGAGATCCACGGCGGCCCGCACGGCGAATACTCGTGGTCGTTCTTCCATGAGTTCCAGGTCCTCGCCGGCCAGGGCTACCTCGTCTTCTACGTCAACCCACGCGGGTCCTGCGGCTACGGCGAGGCCTTCCAGCGCGCCTGCGTCATGGATTGGGGCGGCAAGGACTACGAGGACCTGATGAGCGCTCTCGACCAGCTGATCGAGCGCTCCAGCTACGTCGACACCGAACGGCTCGGCGTCGGCGGCGGCTCCTTCGGCGGCTTCATGACGAACTGGATCATCGGTCACACTGACCGCTTCAAGGCGGCCGTCTCGATGCGCTCGATCGCCGACTTCGTGAGCGACTACCGGGCCTGCGACATCGCTCTCTGGAACGACCAGGAGATGGGCCCGCTCAACTGGGCCGACCCCCGCTCGCTCTGGGAGCGCTCGCCGATCCGCTACGTCGAGAGCATCCGCACTCCGCTGCTCCTGACCCACGGCGAGATGGACCTCCGCTGCCCGATCCACCAGGCCGAGGAGCTGTTCGGCGCGTTGCGGGTGCTGCGCCGCGAGGTGGAGCTGGTCCGCTTCCCCGAGGAGACCCACGATCTCTCCCGCTCGGGCCGACCCGACCGCCGGGTCGAGCGCCTGAACCGGATCGCGGGCTGGTTCGGGCGCCACATGCCGGCGGGCGCCGCCGGGGAACAGGAGCGAGCCGGGGCGGCGGCTGCCGGGGACTGACCGGGGCGCGGCGCTGGGTCGGACCAGGCGGATGGGCCGCTCGGCGAATGAACCCCGATTCCCGCGAGCCGGTTGCGGGCTGACGGCCGGGCGGCGAAGGGTGTCTAGCCCTTCGCCGCTCCGGCTTCCAGCTGCTGCTTGAGCTCCTTCTTCAGGATCTTGCCGGTCGGGCCCTTGGGCAGCGAGTCCACGAAGCGGATCGTGCGGGGGTACTTGTAGGCGGCGACGCGCTCCCTGGTGAACGCGATCAGGTCCTCTTCGGTGACCGACTGGCCGGCCTTCAGCGTGACGACCGCCGACACCTCCTCGCCCAGCCGCTCGTCGGGGACGCCGATCACCGCCGCCTCCTGCACCGCGGGGTGGGCGTAGAGCACCTCCTCGATCTCCCGCGGGTAGACGTTGAACCCGCCCCGGATGATCAGCTCCTTCTTCCGGTCGACGATGAAGAAGAAGCCGTCCTCGTCCTGGTAGCCCATGTCGCCGCTGTGGAACCAGCCGCCCTTGAAGGCCTCGGCGGTGGCTTCGGGCTGGTTGTAGTACCCCTTCATCACGTTGTGGCCGCGGATCACGATCTCACCGACGTTGTCCTTGCCGGCCGGGAGCGGCCCGTCGTCATCGTCGAAGATCTTCATGTCAACGCCCCAGATCCGCTTCCCGATGGAGCCGAAGCGGCGGTCCTCGAGGCTCTGGTTGAAGGAGGCGGTGGGCGACGTCTCGGAGAGGCCGTAGCCCTCCAGGATGGTGACGCCGAACCGGCGCTCGAAGGTGGTCATCACCTCGCCCGGCATCGAGGCGCCGCCGGACACGGCGACCCGGAGCGAGGAGAGGTCGTAGGCGGCGACCTGGGGGTCGTGGAGAAGGCCGAAGTACATGGTCGGGACACCGCTGAAGACAGTGACCCGGTCGCGCTGGATCGCCTCGCAGACGGCGGCGACCTCGAAGCGTGGGACGAGCGAGATGGTGCCGCCGTAACGGATGGACACATTCATGACGCTGGACTGGCCGAAAGAGTGGAACAGGGGCAGCACTGCCAGGCCGACGTCGTCGTCGCGGAACCCGAACAGGCCGCCCGAGATCGTGCAGTTCATGTAGAGGTTGAAATGGGTCAGCTCGGCGCCCTTCGGCTTGCCGGTCGTTCCCGACGTGTAGAGGATCACGGCGGTGTCGTCGGGACTGGTCGGCTCCATGTCGAAGTTCGGGCTGCCCGACATCAGCTCGTTGAAGGAGAGCGCTCCTTCGGGCATCGCGTCGGAGCCCGGCCGGTTGACGACGAAGGTGGTGACGCCGGCCGGCGCTCCCTTCATCGCCTCGCCCGCGAAGTCCTCCCAGGTCAGCAGGACCCTGGCTCCCGAGTCGCTCAGGTAAAAGCTCACCTCGGGCGCCTTGAGGAGGACGTTCATCGGCACCACCACGCCGCCCGCCTTGAGGACCCCGAAATAGCTGATGACGAACTGGGGGACGTTGGGAAGCATGATCGCGACCTTCTCTCCCACCTTCAGGCCGCGGGCGCGCAGCGAGGAGGCCACCTGGTTGGAGAGCACGTCGAGCTGTGCGTAGGAGAGCCGGAAGGGGTGGAGGACGACCGCCCCCTTCTCGGGATGGGCGAACGCGGACTCGCGAAGGATGGTTGCGAGGTTCAGGCTCATGGAAGCAAATCCTATTCCGCGCGCGGCGGACGGCCGGTCGCGGCACGGAGCCTTCTAAACTTGGTATTGCACTAACGCCTCAGCCTCAATATATTGTGCGGGTGAGCTTGCACGACCGCCGGGTCGGGGTGCCACCGCAGAACCGCTCGCAGCCGGTCGATGTCCGGCGCTGCTCGATCCGCTCGCGGCGTGCCGCGGGCGCCTTCGGGCGGACCTCCGACCCCGAGCCCGCGGTAAGGCGCGGCCGGCCGGTGCAGGTCGCGCTGAGCCCCGGGCTGAACCCGGGCCGCTAGCCGTCCGGGCCGCGGGGGCCCTGCTACCTTTGGTGGCACGGTAGGAGGCAACATGGCAAAGATCAAGGCGTTCAGCCCCGAGTTCGCGATCGCGTTCAAGGAGGAGATCAATCGTTCGGCCGTCTACAGGCAGGCGGGCAAGGGTTGGAAATGGACGGTCGGCCTCGTCGTGGAGGCGGAACCGGACAAGAATTTCCCCGAGGCGAAGGGGGTCTTCATGGACCTCTTCGATGGCGAGGCCCGCGACATCCAGGTCGTCAGCGCGGACGACGCCGGCAAGTGCGACTTCGTCATCAGCGCCCCCTACTCGCGCTGGAAGCAGGTGATGCAGCACGAGCTCGACCCGACCAAGGGGATGATGCAGGGCAAGCTCAAGCTGAAGGGCGACCTGCCGACGATCGTGCGCTTCACCCGGGCTTCGCAGGAGATGACCGAGTGCACGACCCGGATCTCGGTCGCCTTCCCGGACGAGGAGTAGGCGGAATCGCAGCCGCGGCCGGCAACCTCGTCGAGTACAGCGACGGGGACCAGGCCAGCGCCTTCGCGCTGATGCTCGGGGGCCTGATCGAGGCCAACGTCGAGTCTCGGCCCGAGAAGCGGCGTGATTTCGACACCCTGACGGCGCGGGTCGGGATCAAGGTCGAGGATATCGACGAGGCCGTGACGCTCGACTTCCAGGGGGGCCGGCTCCAGGTGAGCAACGGCCTCAAGCGAAACCGCAGGATCACGATTCGCACCGACGCGGACACCGTGATGATGCTCTCCAACCTCGCCATCGGCCCCTTCGGGTTGCCGGTCTACTTCGACACCGTCGGGCGAGGCATCGTCGGCAAGCTGGTCACCGGCGGCCTGAAGATCGACGGTATGCTCGCCAACCTGGCGACCCTGAACCAGGTGACCCGGGTCTTCAGCGTCAGGTGACCACCCTGGCGGTGGTCGGAGGCGGCGGGATGGGCTCCCAGATCGCCCAGCAGGCTGCCCTCCACGGCGTCGAGGTCCAGCTCCAGGATGTCTCCGCCGACCAGCTCCAAAAGGCGGTGGAGCAGAACCGGCAGCTGCTTCAACGGCGGGTTGAGAAGGCTCGCCTCAGCCAGGCCGAGGCCGACGCCGCCGTCGGGCGGGTCCGGACCACGACCGACCTCGAGGAGGCGGCCGGAGGCGCTGACATCGTCATCGAGGCGATCGTCGAGAAGCTGGAGCCGAAGCGAGAGGTCTTCGCCCGGCTCGACCGGATCTGCTCACCCCGGACGATCCTCGCCTCCAACTCCTCGACGATGTCGATCTCGCAGCTGGCCTCCGCCACCGGGCGGGCCGACCGCTGCTGCAACCTGCACTTCTTCTTCCCGGTTTTGGTGATGGAGCTCTGCGAGGTGGTTCGGGGCCCGCAGACCTCGGAGGAGACGATCCATTTCGCGATGGAATTCGTCCGGGAGATGGGCCGGGTGCCGGTGCTCCTCAAGAAGGAGATCGACGGCTTCATCGTCAACCGGATCCTCCACCACGCCTCGCAGGAGGCATACCGCCTGCTCGACGCCGGGGTGGCGAGCTTCGAGGACATCGACACCGCCGTCGAGAAGGGGTTGAACTGGCCCCTCGGCCCCTTCCGGCTGGGCGACCTGAGTGGGCTCGACGTCACCTACAACGCCCGCCTCCACATCTACGAGACCAGCGGCGATCCCAAATACAAGCCGTCGGAGCAGCTGCGGCGGAAGGTCGAGGAGGGCAAGCTGGGCCGGAAGACGGGCGAGGGCTGGTACCGGTATTAGCCCTCGGTAACCAGCCAGCGGCCGACGACTCGAGCGGCGCTGAAGCCGACAATAAGGTTCCAGTGCTCAGGGGACTCCACCACGTCGGGATCGCGGTCGCCGACATCGATGCCGCCATCACCCTCTACACGACGACCCTCTCCGCGGGGCTGGTCAGCCGGGGAGCCGTGAACGGGCTCGACTTCGCGCTCCTCGACTCGGGCGGGGTGGAGCTCGAGCTGCTCGCGTCGGCCGACCCCGAGTCGGCGATCACCAGGTTCGTCGCCGAGCGCGGACCCGGTCTTCACCACCTCGCCTACGCGGTCGATGACATCCACTCGGAGATCGCTCGCCTGGTCGGAGAGGGCTTCGAGCAGTCGGGCGAGGTGCGGGTCGGAATCCATGGCACGCCGATCGTCTTCTTCCACCCGAAGACGGTCGGCGGGGTCCTGACCGAGCTCGTCGAGGTCCATGGCTGACCTCCGCCGGAATGACTCCGGTGTCCCGCTCGAGCCCGCCTACGGAGAGCCGCCGGCGGGGGAGTTCCCCTACACCCGCGGCATCCGACGGGAGGGCTATCGGGGACGGCTCTGGACGATGCGCCAGTACGCCGGCTTCGGCAACGCAGCGGAGTCCAACCAGCGCTACAAGTACCTGTTGGGGCAGGGCCAGACCGGCCTTTCCGTCGCCTTCGACCTGCCGACCCAGATCGGCTACGACTCCGACTCGCCGAAGGCGCGGGGCGAGGTTGGCAAGGTCGGGGTGGCGATCGACTCGCTGGCCGACATGGAAACGCTTTTCGACGGCATCCCGCTCGCCGAGGTGTCGACGTCGATGACGATCAACGCCACCGCCGCCCTGCTGTTGCTGCTCTACGAGCTGATGGCGGAGAAGCAGGGCGTCCCGCCGGAGAAGTTGACCGGCACGGTCCAGAACGACATCCTGAAGGAGTACGCGGCGCGCGGCACCTACATCTTCCCGCCCCAGCCGTCGATGCGGCTCACGACCGATCTCTTCGCCTACTGCCGGGACCGGCTGCCCAACTGGAACACGATCTCAATCTCCGGCTACCACATCCGGGAGGCCGGCTCGACCGCGGCGGAAGAGGTCGCCTTCACCCTCGCCGACGCGATCGCCTATGTGGAGGCGGCGCTGGCGGCGGGGCTCGCGATCGACGACTTCGGCCCGCGCCTCAGCTTCTTCTTCGCCTGCCACATGGACTTCTTCGAGGAGGCGGCGAAGTTCCGCGCCGCCCGCCGGATGTGGGCGCGGCTGATGCGGGACCGCTTCGGGGCGCGGGACGAGCGATCCCTGATGCTGCGTTTCCACACCCAGACGGGCGGCGTCACGCTGACCGCCCAGCAGCCCCTGGTCAACGTGGTCCGGACCACGTTGGAGGCGCTCAGCGCCGTCCTCGGAGGCACCCAGTCGCTGCATACCAACGGGTTCGACGAGGCGCTCGGGCTGCCCACCCAATTGGCGGCCGAGCTCGCGCTCCGAACCCAGCAGGTGATCGGTTATGAGACGGGGGTCCCCGCCGTGCCGGACCCCCTCGGTGGCTCCCACTACGTCGAGTGGCTGACCGACCGCATCGAGCAGGACGCGCTCGCGATGATGGCCGAGGTGGAGGCTCAGGGAGGGGCGGTGGCCGCGATCGAGTCGGGCTGGATGCAGCGCCGGATCGGGGAGAGCGCCTACCGCTTCCAAAAGCGGGTCGAGAGTGGTGAGCGCGTCGTCGTCGGCCAGAACCGGTTCGCCGCGAGCGCCGAGGAGCCGGTCGAGATCACGCGGATCGAGCCCCGAGGCGAGGCCGAGCAGGTCGAGCGGGTCCGCCGCGTCCGCGCCGGCCGCGACAGCGCGGTCGTCGAGCGGTGCCTCGACCGCGTCACCGAGGAGGCGCGTGGCACCGGCAACCTGCTCCCCCCGCTGCGGGAGGCGCTCGCCGCCTACTGCACGATCGGTGAATGCTGCGACCGCCTGCGCGCGGTCTTCGGCGAGCACCTGCCGCACGAGGAGGTCTGAAAGAAGCTTGGCCAAGGCGATCGATCCCAACCTGCTCAAGATCAACCAGCTCCGCCAGCGCAAGTACGAGGCCGCCCATGGCGACGCCGAGGGGTACGAGGCGCAGCACGCCAAGGGCAAGCTGACCGCCCGGGAGCGGATCCAGCGGCTGGTCGACCGCAACAGCTTCACCGAGCTCGACACCTTCGCCAAGCACCGCTCGACCAACTTCGGCCTCGAGCGGCGCCGGGTCGCGGGCGACGGGGTCGTGACCGGCTTCGCCAAGATCGACGGCCGCGACGTTCTTCTCTTCAGCCACGACGCGACGGTGTTCGGCGGGTCGCTCGGCGAGGTCTTCGCCGAGAAGGTCTGCAAGGTCATGGACCTCGCGCTCCAGAACCGGGTTCCCTTCATCGGCATCAACGACTCCGGGGGCGCCCGGATCCAGGAGGGCGTCGTCTCGCTGGCCGGCTATGCCGAGATCTTCTGGCGCAACGTCGAGGCCTCCGGCGTGATCCCGCAGTTGAGCCTGATCCTCGGGCCCTGCACCGGCGGCGCCGTCTACTCGCCGGCGATGACCGACTTCGTGTTCATGGTCCGGGACGTCGGCTACATGTTCATCACCGGACCCGAGGTGATCAAGGTGACGACCGGGGAGGAGGTGTCCTTCGACTCCCTCGGCGGAGCCGAGGTCCACAACGTGAAGTCGGGCGTCGGCCACTTCCTGGCCCAGGACGAGGACGAATCCTTCCTCCAGGCGCGGCGGCTGCTCTCCTTCCTCCCCTCCAGCTGCGACGAGCCGCCGCCCCGCCGGCAGCCGACCGACGACCCCGAGCGCGCCGATCCCCGCCTCGCCACCGTCATCCCCGACAGCGCGCGGGAGGCGTACGACATCAAGGAGGTGATCCGGATGGTCGTCGACGATGCCGACTTCTTCGAGGTGCAGTCGCTCTTCGCGATGAACATCGTCATCGGCTTCGCACGGCTCGACGGGTATCCGGTGGGCATCATCGCCAACCAGCCCAGGGTCCTGGCGGGGGCACTCGACATCGACGCGTCGGCCAAGGCGGCCAGGTTCGTCCGCTTCTGCGACGCGTTCAACCTCCCGCTCGTCACCTTCGTCGACGTCCCCGGCTTCCTGCCCGGGGCGGCCCAGGAGTATGGCGGCATCATCCGCCATGGTTCCAAGCTCCTCTACGCCTACAGCGAGGCAACGGTTCCCAAGCTGACCGTGATCACCCGCAAGGCCTATGGCGGCGCCTACTGCGTCATGTGCTCCAAGCACATCCGCGCCGATTACAACGCGGCCTGGCCGATGGCAGAGATCGCCGTCATGGGGCCCGAAGGCGCGGTCAACATCGTTTTCCGCCGCGAGCTGGAGAGGGCGAAGGACAAGGTGTCGAAGCGCGCCGACCTCGTCAGTGACTACACCGAGCAGTTCGCCAACCCCTACATCGCCGCCGAGCGCGGGTACATCGACGACGTCATCGAGCCCACCCAGACCCGCTGGGTGCTGATCCAGGCCCTCAAGGTCGCGCTCGGCAAGGAGCGCCGCCGCACGCCACGTCACCACGGCAACATCCCGCTCTGACGGACCGGCGCCATTCGCCGGGTGAATCGACCTACGTGGCCTGGAGGTCGACGACGAGGCGGCCAGGGGCGGTCAGGACGAAGGCGCGAAAGCAGCTCGGCCTGGCCAGGCCGAGTCCCCAGGAGAGGGTTCCCTCGAAGTCGCCCAGCCGCCGCGACTCCTTGAGGAGGGGATACGGGTAGTTCACGTCGGCCGGGTCGCCGAACTGGGGGGAGAGCGTCGACCCGGCGAGAGTGATGCGGAGCCCGGCGGCACCCGCCAGCTTCAGTTGCTGCCCGCTCGGGTCCTGGGTGAAGGTCGCGGTCGGGGTCGGTTTGACGGTGTAGGCGGGAACCGCGCCGTCGAATTCGAGGACGAACCGATCGAAGCCGCTCGCGGTCGATGCTCGAGCCCGCGTCACGTTGGCCCGGGCGCTTCCTCCTCCACTCGCCTCAGTGCACGCGAAGGCGGGCAGTCCGGCGGTCGAGATCCCTTCCGCGGCCGGGGTCGGCGAGGCCGAGGTGGCCGCCGGCGCGGCCGGCTGCGGCGTTGGCGAGCCCTCCGCCCCCGGTGTGGTGGCGGCCGCCCGGCCGCAGGCGGCAAGGCTCAGGATCGTCAGCAGGAAGAGGGCTGCGTTTCGCATCACCGCTAGGGGGATTGCACGTCGATGACGAGGCGGTCGGTTCCGGTCAGGGTGAGAACCCGCAGGCAGGCGGGCTGGGAGAGGCCGAGACCCCAGCTGAAGACGCGCTCGAAGTCACCCGTCTGCCGGGCTTCCTTCAGCACCGGGTAGCCGGGCTTGAGGTCGGTCGGGCCGATGAAGGTCGGCCTGCCGTTCAAGTCGGTACCGCTGGCGCCACGGACGACGACCCTGACCCCGCTCGAGCCGAGCAGGTGGAGCGTCGCCCCGGTGGCGTCTTGCATGAACGCGGTCGAGTCCTGGGGGGTGATGGTGAAGGCCGGGACGGGGCCGTCGAACTCGATCACGAAGCGGTCGTAGCCACTCGCGGTGCCGACCCTGACGTCGGTTACGTCGGCCTTCGAGGTCGCCTCCCCGGCGGACACCGAGGCGCAGGCGAAGGCAGGCAGTGGGGACGTTGACTCGGTCGGTGACGGAGTCGGGGCCGGGCTTGCCTCCGGGCTCGGCGAGGTCGCTCCGGTCGGCGAGGTGGTCGGCCCGGCGGGCTGGGGGACGCCAGGTCCGCCGCCACGCGAGAGGAGGTTGTAACCACCGAGCAGGGCCAGCGCCAGCACGGCGACCGTCGCACCCACGGCGGCAAGGCGCCAGACCGGGGACGGGGCGCGGACCACCCCGGCCTCGAGGCGGGTGCGGAGAGCGGATCGGAGCGCGGGATGGGGGGCGCCCGTAAGGTCGTCGAAAGCGCGCCGGACGTCGTCTCTCATCGGTCGAGGACCTCCTCCAGGGCGACGCCCGGCCGGAGCCGGCGGGCGGCGCGGTAAACGCGGGACTTAGCGGTGCCGAGAGGCACGCCCAGCACGCGCGCGACCTCCTCGAGCGGCAGGTCGAGGTAGAAATAGGTGAAGAGCGCGACCTTGTCCTCCTCGGGGAGGCGCGCGATCGCCCGGCGAAGATCCAGCTCGTGAATGGCGATGCTCTCCGGCGATCGGCCCTCGCCGTCCGGCTCCGCGCGGCGGATGACCGACCACCAGGGCCGGCGGCGGCTCATCCGGCACTCGTTGGCCACCACGCTGAGGAACCAGGCCCGCAGCCGCGTCCTGTCACCGCGCAGTTGACCCAGCCGCGCCCAGGCCTTGAGGGCGGCTTCCTGGACCGCGTCCTCCGCCTCCGCGCGATCCCCGAGGAGCACGACGGCCAGCCGGTAGCCGGGGTCGTAGAGCGGGGCGAGGAGCGCGTCGAAGGCGGCGGAGTCGCCCGCCATCGCCTCTCGGAGCGTTGTGTCCTCGGCCATCGCCAATGTCATAGCTTGCTGCCGGTTAGATGCGGCGGAAGCGGCAAAAGTTTCGCCGACTCGAAATTCACCGCTCAGAACGGAGAGCGCTCCCACTCCGTAGGATTTACCTCCGTCGCCAGCCACTGGCCGGAGGATCCCCGGAAAACATGAAGCTGCTCGAATACCAGGCCAAGGAGGTCCTCGCCTCCTTCGGCATCGCCATCCCAGCGGGGAAGGTGGCCCGCACGCCCGCCGAGGCGGAGGCCGCCTGCCGGGAGATCGGCCCGGTGGCGGTGAAGGCCCAGGTCCCCGTCGGTGGCCGTGGCAAGGCGGGCGGGATCAAGCTCGCCCAAACACCGGAGGAGGCGCGCACGGCCGCCGAGCAGATCATCGGGATGGACATCAAGGGCTTCAAGGTCCCGCTCGTCTACTGCGAGGGAGCCCTCGACATCGCGAGCGAGATCTACCTCGGGTTCACCGTCGACCGCGACCGCCGTGCCAACATCCTGATGCTCTCCGCGCGCGGCGGGATGGACATCGAGGCGGTTGCCGAGGAGACGCCGGAGGCGATCGCCAAGCTCTACCCCGAGGCCTGGCGAGGGCCGCTCGACTTCGAGCTCCGCCGGTTGGTCTTCGAGGCCGGTCTGGGCCAGCACGTGGCCGCCCTGACCAGGGTGATCAAGCAGCTCTACCGGGCGATCCCGGAGCAGGATGCGATCACGGCGGAGATCAACCCGCTGGTCATCACCGGGGACGGCCGAATCGTCGCCGGCGACGCCAAGCTGGAGACGGACGAGAACGCCGCCTATCGCCACCGTGACCTCGAGGAGCGCTACTCCGAGGCGCTCGAGGGCGACCCCTACGAGGTCGAGGCCAAGAAGCGTGGCCTGACCTACGTCTCCCTCGACGGCGAGGTCGGCGTCATCGGCAACGGCGCCGGGCTCTGCATGGGCACCCTGGACCTCGTCCAGCGCGCGGGCGGGCGGGCCGCCAACTTCTGTGACATCGGCGGCGGCGCCAAGGCCGAGGTGGTCCAGAACGGGCTCGACGTGATCCTCATGAACCCACGCGTCAAGGGCGTCCTGATCAACGTGTTCGGCGGCATCACCCGCGCCGACGAGGTCGCTCGTGGGGTCGTCGAGGCGCGGCGCAACCTGGACATGAAGCTGCCCCTGGTGGTGCGCCTCTCCGGCACCAACGAAGCCGAGGGCAAGGCCATCCTGCGCGAGAACGGGATCGAACCCGGCGACAACGGATGGGAGGCAGCTCGGAAGATCGTCGAGCTGACCCGATGATCCTTCTCGATCGCGAGAGCAGGGTCATCGTCCAGGGGATCACCGGCCGCGAAGGTGGCTTCCACGCCGAGCGGATGAAGGAGATGGGCACCGCCCTGGTCGGCGGCGTCAGCCCCGGCAAGGGCGGCGGTGAGGCGGTCGGCGTGCCGCTCTTCAACACCGTCGCCGAGGCCGTGATCGCGACCGGCGCCAACGCGTCGGGAATCTTCGTCCCGCCTCCCTTCGCGGCCGACGCGATCATGGAGGCCGCCGACGCGGGCATCCGCCTCATCGTCTGTATCACCGAGGGGATCCCGATCCAGGAAATGATCCGAGTGAAGGCGTACCTGGCGGACTTCCCGGAGACCCGGCTGCTGGGCCCCAACTGCCCCGGCCTGCTGACTCCCGGCGTGGGCAAGATCGGCATCATCCCGGCCCAGATCTCGAGCCCCGGCGGCGTTGGCCTCGTCTCCCGGAGCGGGACCCTCACCTACGAGGCGATGGCGGCGCTGACCAAGGCCGGCCGCGGCCAGTCGACCGTGGTCGGGATCGGCGGCGACCCGATCCTCGGACTCTCCTTCGCCGACGTCGTCGGCCTCTTCGAGGCGGACCCCGAGACGACCCACCTGGTCCTGATCGGCGAGATCGGTGGCTCCGACGAGGAGCGGGCGGCGGAGCTGCTCGCCGGCACCCGGCTCAAGGTTGTCGCCTTCATCTCCGGCCGGACGGCGCCCGAGGGCAAGCGGATGGGGCACGCGGGCGCCATCGTCTCCGGCAACAAGGGCACCGCCAAGAGCAAGGTCGAGGCCTTCGAGGCGGTCGGCATCCCGGTCGCCGAGACGACCGACCAGATCGTGGAACTGCTCGGCTGAAGGGGACGGGAATGGTCTCGATCGCCGTCGCCCGCCCCGACCCCGAGGCTCGCGTCCGCGACGCCTTCCTCGGCCTCGGCTCCACCGCCTGGCTCGGCTACACCTTCGTCTACCCCTCGCTGGCGAGCGTCCACACCATTCTTCCGACCTGCCCCTTCCTGCTCATAACTGGCCATCCCTGCCCCTTTTGCGGCGGCACCCGATCCTTCTCGGCGATGTGGCGGGGGGACCTGCTTCACGCCCTGCGGCTCTACCCACTGGGACCACTCCTCTTCGTGCTCACCTTCCCCGTCGCCGCGTATGGGATCTGGGCGCTGGTGACGAGGCGTTCGTTAACGGTCGGCATCCCCCACCGGGTGCAGAAGATGTTCACCGTGCTCGGGGTCGCGGCCCTTGCCTGCAGCTGGTCCCTCAAGCTCTTCCTGCTGGGCAACTAGCGGCCGTGAACTTCGAGCTCTCCGACGAGCAGCGGCAGATCCGCGACCTCTGCCACGAGTTTGCGGACGAGGTCGTCGCGCCCGCGGCGGAGGAGCTCGACCGGGAGAGCAAGTTCGGCTACGAGATCGTGCGACAGATGGGGGAGCTGGGGCTTTTCGGGCTGCCCTTCCCGCAGGAGGTCGGCGGCCAGGGCGGCGACTTCCTCTCCTACTGCATCGCGATCGAGGAGATCTCGCGCGCCGACGCCGGTGTCGGGATCACGCTCGAGGCGGCGGTCTCCCTCGGCGCGGCACCGATCTTCAACTTCGGCACCAAGCAGCAGAAGCAGGATCTGCTGCCCGAGCTCCTGGCCGGGACCAGGCTCTGGGCCTTCGGGCTGACCGAGCCGGATGCCGGCTCGGACGCGGGCGGGACCAAGACCCGCGCCGAGCTGGCCGGCGGGGAGTGGGTGATCAACGGCTCCAAGCAGTTCATAACCAACTCCGGCACCGACATCACGGCCGGGGTGACGATCACGGCGGTGACCGCGCGCTCGGAGGCCGCGAGGCGCGAGATCAGCGCCATCATGGTCCCCCAGGGGACGCCCGGCTACACGGTCGAGAAGTCGTATCGCAAGCTCGGCTGGCACTCCTCCGACACTCACCCGCTGACCTTCCAGGACTGCCGCGTCCCGGAGGGCAGCATCCTTGGGAAGCGGGGCGGCGGCTACCGCCAGTTCCTCCACACCCTGGCCGGGGGCCGGGTCGCCATCGCCGCGCTCAGCGTCGGCCTGGCGCAGGCGTGCCTCGATGCGTCGCTGACCTACGCGCGGGAGCGCAAGCAGTTCGGGAAGCCGATCTCCAGCTTCCAGGCGATCCAGTTCAAGCTGGCCGACATGGCGATGGAGGTGGAGCTGGCGCGGACCATCACCTACAAGGCGGCCTGCGCCTACGAGTACACCGGTGAATCGTCACCCGAGTTCCGCAAGCTCGCGGCGATGGCGAAGCTCTACGCCTCTGAGACCTCGAAACGGGCGACCGACCAGGCCGTCCAGATCCACGGCGGCAATGGCTTCATGGAGGAGTACCCGGTGGCGCGCTACTACCGCGACGTCAAGGTGAACGAGATCGGCGAGGGCACGTCCGAAGTGCAGCGGATCCTGATCGCCCGCGAGCTCGGGCTCTGATGGGGGTCAAGGTCGTCCGGCCGGCGGACCGTCTGCCCGACGTCGGCAGCGGCGCGATGGCGCGGGAGGCAGCGATCTCAAACCGGGTCACCGGGGCGGAGAAGATCTGGGTCGGCTACGTCGAGCTGCCCCCCGGCATGCGCTCGGCCAAGCACCACCACGGCGAGGCGGAGAGCGCGATCTACGTCCTCTCCGGCCAGGCCCGGTTCCTCACCGGCCCCAACGGAGAGGAGGCGCACGATGCCGGGCCGGGTGACTTCGTCTGGGTGCCCCCGCACGAGCACCACGTCGAGATGAACCTCTCGAACACCGAGCCGGTGAAGATGGTCGTCTCCCGGTCGACCCAGGAGACGCTGGTCTTCAACGTGGAGTAGGGGGGAGAGCTCCCCGGGCCGAGGATCCGCTGGCCACGTACTCCGGGAAACCCGCCGTCATCTCCCGCGAGACCGGCCCTCGCAGCAGGTTCAGCTCCTCCTCGGTCGGCGGCGCCGTCTCGCCGGCGCCCCGCCTCACCGACAGCTCGAAGCCGGTGGCCGCCCGGACCGATGCCGCCGATTCGCCGGGATGCCAGGAGACCAGCTCGAGGAGCCCGTCCTCGCCCGGCGCCAGCACCGCCTTCGGGGTGACCACGAGGTGCGGCCGGCCGGCGGCGGTCACAAACTCCAGCTCGGGCACGAAGACGCGCGGCGAATGCTCGGTCCGGAAGAGGATCACCCGCTTGACCAGCGGGTAGAGCACCGCCGAGCCGAAGGCGCCCGGGAAGCGGCGCCCGCCGACCCGGTGCAGGTTGATCCGCCCGCGGGCGTCGATCTGGATCCCGGAAAGGAAGAAGAGGTCGAGCGAGCCGCGCTGGGCGAGGTCGAAGAACTCCTTGCTGCCGATGAAGGCAACCCCGTCCTCGATGCCGCGGAGCCGGATGCTCACCCGGGGCGCATGGAGCCGTCGCGCCAGCAGCACGCCCGCGGCCGGGATGGGCGAGTTGACGCCGATGCCGACCGTCTCGCCGTCACGCACCTCCCGCGCGATGACGGCGGCCATCAGCTCCTCGGTCTCAGAGGCGGTCAAGCCAGGCCCGCAGGCTCGCCGGGTTGGACGAGGCGGCGAGGTACTCGAGGATCGCCGCGCGGTCGTCGGGATAGCGGCCGTAACAGCCGACCGGGAGCGAACCGCCGGGTGCGACGGCCACCAGGTCGAGGTAGGCGGCGGGTATCAGCTGCTCGTCGGGCCGGAGCGAGGCGGTCGCCTCGACCGAGACCTCCTCGACGGTGACGACCACCCTCCGCGAGGCCTGCACCAGGAGCCGGTCGTCGAACTCGATGGTGGTGACCACGTTTCCCTCGGGGTCCGCCCGGAGTGCATGGAGGGCCGCGTAATCGGGCGCGACGGCCGGTACCAGCACCACCTGCCCGCCGTCCCCGAAGGGATCCTCGACGACCTTCCAGTCGGGGCGGGCGGCCACCAGGTCGGAGCCGAAGAGGCCGGGCACGGGCGTGAAGGAGACGCCCGAGGCGCCCGCCTGGAGTGCCATCAGCAAAGCAGGACAGCTGGAGTCGATGACGCGCACCACGCCGTTGTCGACGGCGCGGCCGAAGTTGGGCGCCAGGCCGAACTCGGCCAGGTCGACGCCCGAGGTGTGCAGGCTGCGGACGGCGCCGGCGGCGATCAGGAGATCCTCGGCGAGGCCGCCGGTGGGGGCCGAAACCAGGTCCAGGTCGCGGGCGCCCCGGCGGATCAGACGGCGGACCAGCTCCATCGGCGGCAGCCGGCCGACGCCGAGGGTGGCGCCGTTGGGGATGAACTCGGCGGCTTCAGCGAGCTCGACAAACCGCAAAGCTCATCCGCCTTTGAGTGCCCGGCCCGGGCTACTCGTCAGGGATCTCGTCCAGGACGGGGGTCATCTCGCACACCCAGCGGCCGTCGTCGAGGCGGCGGATGAAGCGGCCGTACCCGGCGTTGCGGGTGACGTTCATGAACTGCTCGGAGGTGATCAGCGTCCGCAGCCGCGCCAGGTCGCCGTACTCGGGATCGCGCATGATGCCGCCCACGACCCCTGACAGCTCCCGCCACTGGCCCTCGGAGAGCGGCTCGGCATAGCCGGCGATCGTCACCAGGAGGGCGGCGGTGGCGCCGGTGATGGTGTCAGGGAGGACCTTTTGGACCTTGGCGCGGTGGATGACCTCTTTCCCCTGCTCGATGATGAGCGCGATCCGGTCGCGCCTCACCCCGATGATGTCGCGGCCGCTTCCGACGGTGGTTCCTTCGAGGTAGCGCGGCCCAGCATTCATCTGCGCCGCCTATTTTAGGCGGGAGATGAGTTCCGACCCCGCCGCCGCGCACCGGGAGCTCCGGGAAATGGTGCGGGAGTTCGCCACCGCCGTCGTGAAGCCGCTCGCATCCCGGACCGACCGCGAGCATCGCTACCCGGCCGAGGCGTTGAGCGCGGCTGCCGAGCTCGACCTCATGGGCATCCTGGTCCCGTCCGAATACGGCGGCGCCGGGCTCGACCACGTCGGCTTCGCGATCTGCATCGAGGAGATCGCCACCGCCTGCGCCAGCACCGCCGTCCTTGTCGACGTCCACAACTCGGTGGCCTCCGAGCCGATCCTCCTCTTCGGCGACGAGCAGCAGAAGCGGAGCTGGCTGCCCCGCCTGGTCCGGGGCGAGATCCTGGGAGCCTTCGCCCTGACCGAGCCCTCCTCCGGCTCCGACGCGGCCGCGCTGAAGACGACCGCGAAGCGCTTCGGAGACGAGTACGTACTGAATGGGACCAAGGTCTTCATCACCGGCATCGGCCACGCGGGGATGTACCTCGTCTTCGCGCGAACCGACCCGGCCCAGCCAGGGGCCGCGGGCGTCAGCTGCTTCATCGTGCCCGGCGACGCCGAAGGTCTCCGGGCCGGCCAGGTGTTCAAGAAGATGGGTCTCAACGGGTCTCCGACCGGCGAGCTGGTGCTGGAGGAGGTCCGGGTGCCGGCCGCGAACCTCCTCCACCAGGAGGGCAAGGGCTTCTCGGTCGCGATGCGCGCCCTCGACTCGGGCCGGATCGGGATCTCTGCCCAGGCGCTGGGGATCGGGCAGGCCGCCTTCAGCGAGGCGCTCGGCTACACCCGGGAGCGGGAGCAGTTCGGCCAGGAGGTGGCCGGCTTCCAGAGCCTGCAGTGGATGCTGGCCGACATGGCGACGCAGCTCGAGGCTGCCCGGCGGCTCGTCTACCACGCGGCCGACCTCTGCTCGCGCGGGCTGCCCTTCACCAAGGAGGCGTCGATGGCGAAGGTCTTCACGACCGACACCGCGATGGCGGTCACCACCGACGCGATCCAGCTCGCGGGCGGCTATGGCTACGTCGAGGACTATCCGTTCGAACGCTTCTTCCGCGACGCCAAGGCCTGCCAGATCTACGAGGGCAGCAACCAGGTTCAGCGGGTCGTGATCGCCCGCGAGATCCTCCGCTAGCCATAATTCGAACGAGCCATGGACTTCACCTTCTCGCCCGACCAGCTGGCGATCCGCGAGACGATCCGCGAGCTGGTGCAGGAAAAGGTGGTGCCGCGTGCCGCCGAGATCGACCAGAAGGCCGAGTACCCGAAGGATATCGAGCGCCTCTTCGCCGAGAACGGGATCCTCGGCATCCCCTTCCCGGAGGAGTACGGCGGGGTCGGCGGCACCAGCGTCAGCATCTGCATGGGGGTGGAGGAGATCGCCAAGGGCGATGCCACCTGCTCGCTGCTGCTCGCGGTCCAGGCGCTCGGCTCCTACCCGATCCTGCTCGCCGGCACCGAGGAGCAGAAGAAGCGCCTCTGCCCGCCCCTCGCCGCCGGCGAGCAGATGGCCTGCTACGCGCTGAGCGAGGCCAACTCGGGCTCCGACGCCGGCGCGATGAAGACGACCGCGAAGCGCTTCGGTGACGAATACGTCCTCAGCGGCAGCAAGATCTTCATCACCGGCGCCAGCGAGGCATCGGTGATGGTCGCCTTCGCCCGCACCGAGGACAGCGGCCAGAAGGGCATCAGCGCCTTCGTGCTGGAGCGCGACAAGAGCCCCTGGAAGGTCGAGAAGCTCGAGCACAAGCTCGGGATCCGCGGTTCGCCCACTGGGTATGTCGTCTTCGAGGACGTCAAGGTGCCGGCGGGGAACCGGCTCGGGGCGGAGGGACAGGGTTTCAAGATCGCGCTGAACGTGCTCGACCACTCCCGACCGGGGATCGGGGCGCAGGCGCTCGGCATCGCCGAGGGCGCCTTCGACTATGCGGTCGGCTACTCCAAGGAGAGGCAGCAGTTCGGCCAGCCGATCGCGACCTTCCAGGGCCTGCAGTGGATGCTGGCCGACATGGCGACCCAGATCGAGGCCGCCCGCCACCTCGTCTTCCACGCCGCGACCAGGGTCGACGAGAACGCTCCCGACATGACCAAGCACGCGGCGATGGCCAAGCTCTTCGCCTCCGACATGGCGATGCGGGTGACGACCGACGCCGTCCAGGTTCTCGGCGGCTACGGCTACATCAACGACTACCCGGTGGAGCGCATGATGCGCGACGCCAAGATCACCCAGATCTACGAGGGCA
>DAIRGV010000100.1:0-3794 GCA_036794405.1 Candidatus Dormiibacterota bacterium | reverse complement strand
CGTTTGAACTCAAACGTAGTGGCGAACGCGAGTTCAAACTGTCAAAGTCGAGCTAGCGCATCGATCGGACCGGACTTGCCGCGCTCGCGCCCGCCCCGACGCGCGCCGGCCATCAGCCCCGGCGGCACCCGCACCACGGCCTCCCCGGCCTTGAGCAGGTCCCCCTCGAGGCGGCGGGTGACGTGCCGACAGTCCTCGATCGCCCACGACCGATCCGTCAAACAGCTCGCCCACCGCAGCGCCTCAAGGTGGCCATCCGACGTCGCGGGCACTGACTTCTCGGCGAGTTTGCAGCCCACTTCATCGACCGCAACGAGGGTGTGGGTGCGCTTGTGCGCATCGACTCCGAGCAGCACCATGGTCTTGCCTCCTTCGGTTGTCACCAACGCGAGTGCGCAGGACCGGGCGGCGGACACACCTTTATCGAGGCTATGGCCATACTCCTATCAAGTCACGCCGTCCCGTCTGACGCACCTGGTGGGCGGCGGATCGTGGATAAGCCACGGTCGAGTCGATCCGACCGGACAGTGAAGAAGCGAGCCAACCCACCAGGCAAGGGCAGGGTTACATAAAGGTGAAGAAGTCGACCGCGAGGAGCTGATCGGCGTGCTGGCGAACAAACTCCTGCCACGAGTGGACGCCACGCCGAGGGGCGGGCATGAGTTGATGGCGCCGGAGAACGTTGCGAACGGTGATGTGAGGGCAGCGATACGCGAGCTTGAGCAACTCGCCTTGAATGCGACGGTAGCCCCAGGGCGGGTTCTCCCGAGCCAGACGCACGATCAGCTGGTGGATTTCACTCGCTGCCGACGCGGGCGCTGACCAAAGGCGGCCCACTTCCGGCGGACAAGTTCCCGGTGCCAGCGGAGGAGCGCCTCGGGGCTCGGCAGGAGCGAGCTTGAGCCAGAGCCGCGCGGGATGCGGTTGAAGGAGGCAAGTAGCTGGCGATCAGCTGGCTGCCATCGCGGTCGCCGTCGCTGGCGCTCGAGAACCCGTAATTGGTGGCGGAGTGCCAAGACCTCGACTCGAAGGATAGGACTCTTGCCGACCTCGAACGAGCAGGAGGTCGAGGACAAAGCGGACAAGCGTGTACAGCAGCTTGAGGATCATCGACTGGGCGAGGTGGAGGGCGACCAGCAGACCCATTGGCGGCACGCATTCACCGCGATCCGGATCAACTTCAAAATCGGCTGGGCCGGCCAACACGATAGGGACGCGGTTGCCGAGGCCCTCGACCAGGCGATCAACAAGTACTGCTCGGTCGACGCCACCCTCAGCCACGGCGCCAGGATCGAGTTCAGAAAAACCGACGCCTGACAGGGGAACCAACCCCCCGCCGCCGCTCGGCGAACTCGGACGAGTTGATAAAATTTGACGGTCCCCATCGGCCCAGTCGCTCCGAGGACCTTTCCGAACTTGTTCTCCGACTATGGTCCGCTGCTGATCTTCCTCGTGATCAGCGTCGTCCTCGTGGGGACGCTGGTCGCGCTCGCCTAGGTGACCGGCCCGTTGGTTGATGCAGTTCTACGCCCACGAGTCGTGCGGCAAATGCACGCCCTTTGCCGGATCGGCGCGAACTGGGTGGTGCGGACCTTCGAGCGGGTGCTGGCGGGCTATCGCAGCGCCGCCGACCTCGCCCTCTTCGACCACGTCCAGCAGGGCCTGGCCGCCGGGCGCTGCCTATGCGGGCTGGGCGACGCCGCGGGCTGGGTCATCCCGTGGACGATGGCCCGCTTCCGGGACGAGTACGAGGAGCACTGCCTGCGCAACGAGTGCTCGGTCGAGGGGAGGAAGCTGGCCCGTGCGTGACGAGCAAAAAGACCCCAACCTGGCCACGCTGACGATCGACGGCCGCGAGGCCACCGTCCCCAAGGGCACCCTGATCGTGGAGGCCGCCAAGCGGGTCGGGATCGAAATCCCCGTCTTCTGCTACCACCACAAGCTCGACCCGGTCGGCGCCTGCCGCCTCTGCCTGGTCGAGATCAGCCCCGGCCCGCCGCGCGCCCAGACCGCCTGCACGACGCCGGTCGCCGACGGGATGACGGTCCGGGTGACCAGCGCAATGGCGGTGAGGGCGCGGGCCGACATCCTCGAGTTCGAGCTGGCCAACCACCCCCTCGACTGCCCGGTCTGCGACAAGGGCGGCGAGTGCCCGCTGCAGGACTTCAGTTACCGCCACGGCTACCCAGTGAGCCGCGTCATCGACTCCCGCCTCCACTTCGCCAAGCCGCTCCCGATCAGCCCCAACATCGCGCTCGACCGGGAGCGCTGCGTCCTCTGCTACCGCTGCACCCGCTACTACGACGAGATCGCCTGGGAGCAGGAGCTGACGAGCGTCCATCGGGGCGTCGAGTCCTACATCGCCACCCAGTTCGAAGAGCCGCTGACGAGCGTCTTCAGCGGAAACATAATCGACCTCTGCCCCGTCGGCGCGCTCACCTCGCGGGTCTGGCGCTTCCAGTCGCGCCCGTGGGACATGAAGCACACGCCCAGCGTCTGCTCGAAGTGCTCGGTCGGCTGCAACGTGAACCTGTGGGAACGGCGCGGCGAGCTGATGCGGGTCACCAGCCGCGAGAACGACGAGATCGACGACGGCTGGATCTGCGACCGCGGCCTCTTCGACTACACCGACGTCAACGACCCGGGACGGCTGCGGGGCCCCAGCGTCCGGGGCGCGGAGGCGACCTGGGAGAAGGCGATCGCCACCGTCGCAGCAGGTATCAAGGGCAAGGGCGCGAAGCTGGGCATCTCGCTGCCCCAGGACCTGACCAACGAGGAGGGCTTCCTTTTTCGGCGGCTGCTCGACGGCCCGCTTAACGGCGCCCAGGTGAAGATGCATGGGCGGACCGCGCTGGCGCCGCCCCAGACCGACCAGCTGCTGATCCGCGAGATCGATGGGCTCAAAGCCATCGTCATCGTCGCCTCCGACCTCCGGGAAGACACCCCGATCGTGAACCTGCGGGTCAAGAAGGCGGTCCGCCGCGGCGCCCGGCTGCTGACCCTCAACCCGGGGCCCACCGACTTCGACCGCAACGCCGGCGTGATCCACATCCGGACCGAGTCCGGCAAGGCGGCCGAGGCGGTTCGCGAGCTGCGCGGCCATGACGCGCTGAAGGAGGGCCCGATCGGGATCCTCTACGGCGACGGCCGCGGCGGCGAGGATGTCGCCGCCGCAGTGGCCGAGCTGGCGCAGGCGCTGGAGGCGAAGACGATGCCGCTCTACCGGGCGACCAACGAGCGCGGCGCGGTGACCATGGGGATTGCCGGCCGGGATTCCCTCGACGGCATCGACACCCTCCTAAGTTGGGGGCCGCCGCCCACCACCGGCATACCGCGGAGCGTCCGCTTCCATGCCGCCTGGGATTACCTGCCGAGGCCGGGCCATGAAAAGGCCGACGTCGTCCTGCCCGGGACGAGCTTCGCGGAAACCCAGGGCAGCTACACCAACCTCGAGGGCCGGGTGCAACTGCTCCGGCCGCCGCTCGACATCGAGCCGCCTCTCCGCAAGGGCTGGGAGGTGCTCGCCGAGCTGGGAGCCTACCTCGGCCTGGAGCTCGACTATCCCGGTATCTTCGCCATCCAGAAGGAGGCCGCGGCCGTCTATCCCGAGCTCGCCGGGATGGCCCAGCAGGAGGTCGCCACGGACGGCGCGCAGCCGGTGCTGCTGGGAGCCGCTCGGCCGTGATGCTCGCCTACAACGGACCCAACCCGGGCGCCAGGGGGATTTAGTCGGCATGAGCGCCTGTGCCGTTAACCCCAATACCGTTTACTTAAGCCCCAATATCTGGTAGGCT
>DAIRGV010000042.1:0-18820 GCA_036794405.1 Candidatus Dormiibacterota bacterium | reverse complement strand
GTTCTCGACGGCAACCGTCTCCGCGCCTGCCACCAGGACCTCCGGCCTTTCGTGCTGAGCGGCGCCGACGTCGAGGTGATCCCGGGCGGGCTCACCCGGGTGGCGCTCAAGGCCGGCTCGCTGGTCGTCAACAGCTCGCAGGGGGGCGGCAGCCGCGACACCTGGGTGCTCGCCGGTTCCCACAACGAGGAACCCGACACTGCTTAGCTCGGCAGCCACCTCGCTCGCGCTGTTCGGACGGGAGCTCGAGCGTGCCGACTTCCTGGCCCGTACCCTCCGCATCCACCTCGACCACTCGCTGGATCGCACCGACGACCCCGGAGCCGGCTTCTGGTCCGGCCTGATGCGGCTGGCCGGCTGGTCGGGGAGCGATGTCGACCGCCGCGACCAGGCGGTCGACCTGCTGGTGGCCGGCGCCGCGGGACCGTCCGTTCGGCGCAGCGTCGCCGCGGCCCGCTCGGCGGCCCAGGCGGTCCGACCGTCGCTGCCGACCGAGCTCTACGAGCAGGTCAACTCGCTCTACTGGCTGGTCGAGGAGCGCGGCTGGGAGCGCGACCTGCACGGCTTCCTTTCCAGCGTCGAGCTGGGCGTCCACCTGATCGAGGGCCTGATCGAGAACACGATGTTCCACGACGAGGCGCGCGAGTTCGTGCGACTGGGCAAGTACCTGGAGCGGCTGCAGAACGCGGTCACCATCGTCGTCCAGAAGATCGCCGACCTGGGAGCGGCCAGCGAGGACGCGCTGGAGTGGACGGCGGCGCTCAAGTCCAGCTTTGCCTTCGAGTCCTACCGGCTTCGCTTCTCCGCAGAGGTGACCGGGCGCCAGGTCGTGCCCTTCCTGCTCTTTGACCCCAACCTGCCGCGCTCCGCGCGTTACTGCCTCGGCGAGGCGCTGGATTCCGTCCATCGGATCGACGGCCGGCGCCGGTTGTCGCGGCCGGAAAGGGTCCTGGCCAAGATGGCGGGACTCTTCGACGACGCCGGTCCGGCGGGCGTCGCGAAAGACCCGGAGGAGTTCGAGGCCGAGTTCAAGCGCCTGTCCGAGGAGCTGACCCTGGCGCTCCGGGCAACC
This sequence comes from Candidatus Dormiibacterota bacterium, assembly GCA_036794405.1. Taxonomy (GTDB): domain Bacteria; phylum Chloroflexota; class Dormibacteria; order Dormibacterales; family Dormibacteraceae; genus UBA6019. The sequence continues at coordinate 17,748 of DAIRGV010000042.1, read as the reverse complement.
TACTTCCAGCCCAGCAAGGTCGCCGCGACCGTTCCCGGCGACCCCACCGCCAGGGTTCCTCAGCAGCAGCAATGAAGCGCTTCGAGATCGAGCACACCACGCGCTTCGCCTACACCGGGCCGATCACGGAGACGATGATGGAGCTGCGCCTGATGCCGCTCGACGGCCGCGGCCAGCGCCTGCTCGAGTTCGCCCTGCAGATCAGCCCCAGGGTCAAAGTCGGGACCTACCGCGACGGCTACGGGAACCTCGTCCACTACTTCAACCTCCTCCGTGCCCACCAGAAGCTGCGGGTCACCAGCCGCTCGCTGGTCGAGATGAACGGTGAGTTCGGCCCAACCGAGGAGGACCTGGTCTGGGACTTCCTCCGCTTCCGCGAACCGGTCACCGACGAGCCCGGCGTCCGCGCGCTGGCGGCTCGTCACGCGCCGGTTGACCCGGCGTCCGGCCCCGCGGTCGAGGAGGCCCTCGACAACCTCACGGTAGCCATCAGCCAGGACTTCGCCTACGACCCGGCCGTCACCAATGTCTACACCGGGGTGGGCGAGGTGCTCGAGCTACGCGCGGGAGTCTGCCAGGACTTCGCCCACCTCTTCATCGCCGCCGTCCGCGCGATGGGCGTGCCGGCGCGCTACGTCAGCGGCTACATCCACATACCCGGCCCCGGTGGCGTGACGGAGGGCGCCTCGCATGCCTGGGCCGAGGCATGGGTCCCGGGCACCGGTTGGGTTGGCTTCGACGCCACCCACCCGGTCCGCGCCGGCGAGAACCACGTCCGGGTGGCCGTCGGGCGCGACTACCGCGACGCGGCGCCGACCCGTGGCGTCTACGTCGGCATCGCCGCGGGGGCGATGACGGTGAACGTGACGACGCGCGGCATCGAGGCGGAGGGTTAACCTCGGGCCGTGAGCGCCCCCTCGCTCCCCGACGGCCTGGTGGCCTTCGTCAAGCGCGACTGCCCGACCTGCGTCATGGTCGCGCCGGTGCTTGCCGCGCTCAAGGGCAGCGCGCCGCTGACCGTCTTCAGCCAGGATGACCCCACCTTTCCCGCCGGCGTCGACCCGATCGACGACAGCGAGCTTGAGCATTCCTACCGGCAGGGGATCGAGACGGTGCCGACCCTGTTCAGGGTCGAGAACGGCGCCGTTGTCGACGAGCTCCAGGGATGGCTCCGCTCCCGCTGGGAGGAGCTGACCGGCGTGGCGCCGCTGGGCGAAGGGCTGCCCGAGTACCGCGCCGGTTGCGGCTCCCGATCGGTCGAGCCGGGCATCGCGGAGCGGCTCGCGGTCCGCTTCGGCGCCGAGGAGGACGAGTTCGAAGCCGCCTACGCGCGGGGCTGGAGCGACGGCCTGCCGGTCGTACCGCCGACTGCCGAGCGCGTCTTCCGGATGCTCCACGGCACCAGCCGCGATCCCGGCGAGGTGGTCGCCCTGGTGCCGCCCGACCTCGCCCGATGCACCGTCGAGAAGGTCGCCGTCAACGCTGTCATGGCGGGCTGCCGGCCGGAGCACCTGCCGGTCGTCCTCGCCGCCCTCGAGGGTGCCTGCACGGACGAGTTCAACATGCACGGACTGCTCGCCACGACCTTCTTCAGCGGACCCATCCTGATCGTGAACGGACCGATCGCCCGGGAGATCGGCATGAACTCGGCGGTGAACGTGCTGGGCCAGGGCAACCGGGCCAACCTGACCATCGGCCGGGCGCTCCAGCTGGTCGTCCGCAACGTCGGCGGCGGTATGCCCGGCGGCGTCGACCGCGCCACCCTGGGCAGTCCCGGCAAGCTCGGCTTCTGCTTCGCGGAGCGGGAGGAGGACTCGCCCTGGGAACCCCTTCACGTCGAGCTCGGCTACCGACCGGAGCAGTCCACCGTCACCCTTTTCGCCGGCCAGGGGCCGACGCCCATCGTCGACCAGCTGTCGCGCAGCGCGGAGTCCCTGATCCGCAGCTTCGCCGCCTGTCTCAACGCGACTGGACACCCCAACCTGGCCCTCGGCTTCGACGCCATCGTGGTCGTCCCGCCCGACCACGCCAGCATCTTCCGTGACGCGGGCTGGAGCAAGGCGCGGATGCGGGACGAGGTCAACGCTCTGCTGACGAGGCCGGGCCGGTCTAGGGGCCGTGGTGCGGGTGGCATGGACGAAGGCCTCCCGGAGTCACTGGCGGACGCCGACGTCCCCAAGTTCCGGGCGGGAGGCCTTCACTTCGTCCACGCCGGCGGCAACGCGGGTATGTTCAGCGGAATCCTCTCGAGCTGGGTCAACCCGAACGGGGGCGGCAGCACACCGGTCACCGTCGAGGTAGGGAGATAAGACGAATGAGTGGACTCGAAGTTCTCGACCCGACCGGCGAGCGCCGGCCGGCCGTCCGCCGGCGGGTCGCTCGCCCCGATGTTATCGAGGGACACCGGGTGGCCCTTCTCGATATCTCCAAGGCGCGCGGCAACGTCTTCCTCGACCGCCTGGAGGAGCTCCTGAACCAGCGCGGGGCAAAGGTCGAACGCTTCCGCAAGCCGACCTTCGCGCGCCCCGCGCCGCGGGCGCTGCTCGAGGAGATCCTCGGCAAGAGCGACCTCGTCGTGGAGGCCCTCGCCGATTGAGGGTCCTGCACGTCGTGCAGTGTGCATGACACGACCAACTTCGAGGCCGAGGGCCGCCCGGCCGTCTTCGTAGCCTCGGCCGAGTTCATCGAGGCCGCCCACGCCCAGGCGCAGGCGCTCGGCTTCCAACCCGCCGCGGTGTACGTCCCCCACCCGATCCAGGACCGCACCGACGCCGAGCTGCACGCGCTGGCCGACGGGGCGCTCGAGGAGATAATCGCGAACCTGATCGCGTAAATCTCCCTCCCCATGCAATGGGGAGGGGGAAAAGCGCTCTTCGTATTCAGCCGGTCAGTGGCCTTGTGCTGCGGATTAAAAATCGACCTGGAAGTGGTGGGCTGAGATCCGGAGGTGCTTGTTGAGGTACAGGCGGTGTGCCTCTTCGCGATCCGGACCCACGCCGGAATCCAGGTGGAGCTGGCCGCAGCCGAGCCGGCGTGCCTCGGCCAGGAGCCAGTCGAGGAGCGCCCCGGCGTGGCCCTGGCGGCGAAAGCCGGGACGGGAGGAGAGGTCGTCGACGTAGAGTGCGTAGCCCCAGGCCAGGAAGTGGGCGGTCCGGAAGCCGGCCGCGGCGACCGCCTGCTCGTCACCGTCCGCGAAAGAGGCGACCAGCCGGTACCCCTCCGAGCGCTGGAGGTCGTTGACCCGGGCCACGAACTCCTCCTCGGAGCCGATCCGAGGCCGCAGCTCGAGCATCGCCCGGTAGGCGAGCGCGGTCTCATCCGGGCCGAGCTCTCTGATCGTCACGGCAGGCTGCGCCTCACTCCGGCCGGTAGGGAGCCTTGGCTTCGATTGTTCCCGACGTACACCGGCAGTCGCTTGTGGGCGAGCATCTGACGGATCGCCTGAATCTCCCCGATGTGGAACCAGTAGTGGTACGTGAGCCGCCGGATCGCCGAGCCCAGGCTCTGGCCGGACGGCCGCCCATTGTCGGGGAGATCCTCGAGCAGGTCTTCGGTCGTGCGCGTCTCCAGGAAAGCCTCGGTTGCGGGCGCGACCTTGCGCCAGGCCTTCAACACCTCGGCCAGTGAGGGCGTGCTCATCGGCGCCCCGTACGCGAACGTCTTCTTGATCTCGGGGAAGAGAACGATGCCCTGCGGGCGATCCAGCAGGTAGCGCTGCTCTTGCCAGGTGAGATGGCCGACGATCCAGCCGATCGAGTTCATCTGGCCGCAATGCTCATTGGCGTCCTCCTCGGTCACGCCGGCAAGTCCGCGGAGCCACTCGCTGCGCGTGAACCTCAGCTGCTCGACGATCGGGTGTGAGTTCGGTTCCGTGGCCGCCACCGAATGCCTCCAGGACAAACGATTCGATTTCTTCGCCGGAAGTGGACTCGCGAATTCTATGCTCGCCTTCGGGACATGGAAGAGCTCCCCGGACCGGGCTCGATCAGCTGGCGGGTCAACCGCGAGGCGGCGCTCCTGCTCGGCGGTGGCCGCGCCCTGCTCATGCAGGTGGCTCATCCCCTGGTCGCCGCCGGTGTCGCCGAGCACAGCGACTTCCAGCGCGACCCGCTGGCGCGGCTGAGCCGGACGATGGAGCTCTCCCTCGCGCTCACCTTCGGGTCACGGCAGGAAGTCCGGGCCGCCGCGCGCCAGATCAACCGGACTCACGAGCGCGTCAGCGGCATCGGCTACCAGGCCCTCGATCCCGACCTGCTGCTCTGGGTGCACGCGACACTGATCGACAGCGCCCTGCTGACGTATCGGACGTTCGTGGGCCCGCTGACCACCGCCGAGGCGGAGGCCTACTACCAGGAGGCGAAGCCGATCGGGGCGCTGCTCGGAATCCCGGCAGGGCGGTTTCCGCCCCGGCTCGCTGAGTTCGACGCCTACCTGGAGAAGATGCTGGCCGGCCCGGCTCAGCCCGATGAAACCGGTCGCAAACTGGCCGCCCTGGTGCTTAGGCCACCCATCCGGAGGATGCCCGGTGCGCTCTTCGCGCCCCTCGAGGCCATTACCGCCGGGCTCCTGCCGGAGCCACTCCGCAGGGCCTACGGGCTTCGCTGGGGGAGGCCGAGCCGGGCTCTCTTCAGCGCGGTCCGGGCGGCTCTGCCGAGGCTGCTTTCGGCAACCCCGGAGGTGTTCCGCGTGGTCCCACCGGCACGTGCCGCAGCGCGCGCTGCGGGTGCCTGAATCATCCGTCCAAGATTGATAGTGGCGCTATAATTAAAAGCTCTCCCGTCCACCGGTGAGACCAAGTTGGAGGCGAGAAATCCGCATGAAGGACAAGCTGAAGGGCAAAGCCGAGGAATTGAAGGGCAGGGCCACCGGCGACCGCTTGGAGGAAATGAAGGGCAAGGGCCGCCAGGCCGTCGGCAGCGTGAAACAGGCGGTGAAGTCGGCGGCATACGACGCCGAGCACCCGAAGCGGGATCGCGCATGAACGTCAAACAGGCGCGCGAGGACCTGGCGGACCGCCTCGGGCGGCAGTTCGCAAAGCAAGTCGAGACCCTGACCGAGCAAGCCGCGATCCTTCTCGACCGGGCTTCGGGCGTCACCGAGAGGCTCGACGCGATCCAATCGGATGTCAGCAAGCGGTTCGCGTCACGCCCCAAGCCGAGCCGGCGGCGAACCGTGCTGCTTGTCCTCGCCGGGCTGGGAGCCGGCTACCTGGCCGGCTACCTCTTCGACCCGGAGCGGGGCCGCGGCCGCCGCGCCGAGCTCGTCCGGCGGCTGGGGGGCGTGGGGCTGGAGGCCAACCGGATGGCGCAGCGGACCACCGTACTCGCGACCGACAGGGCCGCCGGGATCAGGAGCCGCGTCATTCCGCGGGCCGCCGACCCCAACACCGACGACCTCACCATCCTCGACCGGGTGGAGAGCGAGGTCTTCGCCGACCCCGCCATCCCCAAGGGAGACATCAACGTGATGGTCGTCGAGGGCCGGGCGGTCCTCCGCGGTCAGGTATCCGAGTCCCAGATCGCGGCGATCGAGGCCGCCGTTCGCCAGGTCGTCGGGGTCAAGGATGTCGAGAACCTCCTCCACGTCCCCGGCACCCCTGCGCCGAACAAGGCGAGCGCCCGGGCGACAGCCGGCAACGGCGAGGGCCGCTCGGTCTAGTCCGAACTCTCGGGCGGGCTGCCGGGTCGCGCCGGCAGCCCCGCCTATACTCCGAGCCGCCGATGGACGACCCGGCCCTCAGCTTCGACCAGGTGGCGGCGTCGCTGCGGGCGGACGCGCGGGACCTGGCCGTCTTCCTCGAGGTCCTCGCCGGCAAGCTGGCCGGCGCGCTACCCGCCGCTGTCACGGTGGTTCACGAGGGCGGCCTCCTCTCCCGCAAGCGCGTCAAACGCCTCCAGGTCCAGCTCGGCGAGCACCGTTACGAGCTCGCCCGGGGCGGCTCCGGCCTCGAAGCCAGCCGGTCACATTCGGTTCGTGGCATCACCCTTAAGACCGAGGTGCTGGCGATCGAGGACTGGATCGCCGCCCTGGCGGGACACCTCACCGAGCACGCCAGGGCCAGCGAGAAGGGGAGGGAAGCTCTGAACCGACTGCTCCAGGGCTGACTTACTAGCCTTTACCTTTCTAGGCAAACAGTCACACCTTCTGGAGATTTGAACTGAGATGGCCCAAACCCCACCGCAACCCAATGCCCAGGGAATCCCCCAGCAGGGTGTCGACCGACTTCGCCGGTCGGCGAGCGCGGACGGCACCGCCTTTTTCACCAGCGACCTGTCCGTCAACGAGTTCCTGATGGTGAAGGAAGCCGGTTTCGATCCCCTCGGTCTGGTCGTGGGCAGCTCGATCTATCACATCGGCTACCAGGTCGGGAACTGGAACCAGAACATGGAGCTGCAGGTGCTCAGCCAGGCGATGTATGCAGCGCGCGAGCTCGCGATGTCGCGGATGGAGGCCGAGGCCGACCAACTGGGCGCTGACGGGATCGTCGGCGTGCGCCTCAACGTCGGCTTCTACGAGTGGGGCCAGGGCCTGGCCGAGTTCGTCGCCATCGGTACGGCCGTCAAGGCGCGGGAGGGCAGCTACCGGACGCCGAACGACAAGCCCTTCACCTCCGACCTCTCAGGCCAGGACTTCTGGACGCTGCTCCAGGCGGGCTATGCGCCGCGCGGCCTGGTGATGGGGACCTGCGTCTACCACGTCGCGCACCAGTCCCTTCGCGGCTGGTTCAGCACGGCCGGCCAGAACATCGAGATGCCCAACTTCACGCAGGCGACCTACGAGGCGCGCGAGCTGGCGATGGACCGGATGCAGTACGAGGCGATGCAGCTGAAATCCGACGGCGTCGTCGGCACCCAGATCGTGGAACGTCCTTATTACTGGGGCGCCCACGTGATCGAGTTCTTCGCGGTCGGCAACGCGGTCTACTCGTTGCGCGCTGACCACAAGATCGCCAAGCCGCAGCTCACGCTGCCGCTGGGAGGCTGAGCTAGAGGAAGCTAGGCCAGCTCGCGGCGGCGCTCTTCGAGGGAGCTCTGCGAAATGAGGTCCGGCCGGTTCAGCGCCACGACCTCCCTGAGATGCTGGTTGGCCGCCTGGAGATCGCCCCGGTCCTCGAGGATCTGGGCGTAGGTGGCGTGAGCCTGGACCAGCCGCTCCACCAGGTTCAGCTTGGTCAGCTTCGCGATCGCCATCGAGAACTGGGCATCGGTCGTCTTGTGATCGTCGCGAGCTGCAGCGATCCGGCCGAGCCATTGGTGAGACTGGGCCTCGGTGGCCTTCTCCTTCAAGCGGGATGACAGCTCGAGAGCCTCGGTACCCGCCTGCTCGGCGGCATCGAGCCGGCCGCGCATCAGGTGCAGCTCGGTGTAGCTCAGCAGCAGCTCGCTCCGGCCGCGATCGCGGCCGAGGTTTTCGAAGATCTCGGTCGAGCGGTCGAGGTGCTCCTCCGCCGAGGCGTAGTTGCTCATGTTCATGAGCGCAAGCGCCAGGTTGTTCTCAGCGGCCGCCGTCGAGTACTGGTCGCGGAGCATCTCGTGCAGCGCGATCGACTTCTGCGCGTAGCGCGCCGACAGCTCCGACTGACCCAGCTCGCGATAGGCCATGCCCAATTCGGAGTAGACCTTGGCCATCCGGTTCATGTCCCGGAGCGGACCGAGCCGATCGACAACCTCCTCGTAGAAGCGAATCGCCTCCGGCCAGCTGTGGTTGAAGGCATGGATCCCGGCTATCCGGGAGAGGATCCGCACCTCGGTGAGGAGGGGGCACGGCTTGAGCTGACGGCAGCGCTGCAGGGCGGTTTCGGCAAAGGCGAGCGCGTTCGGGTCCTCGAGGAGGAAGGGGACGTGGACCTCCCAGCTCAGGCACTCGACCGCCATCGCCTTGTCCATCACGGACTCGTAGTACTCGCGCGCCGCGAGCAGCAGCGGCGCCGCGCCATCCGCATCGGCCTGGCGGATGTGCGCCAGGCCCTTGAGGAAGCGCAGCCGGGCCGTGTCGGCACGGGAAAGCCGGACGCCCAGGTGATGGGCGGTCAGCTCCTTGACCCGCTCGAAGTCCTCGGTGGCCAGCAAGTGCTCGATCTCGATGAAGTCGATGCCGGCGCCGGTTGCAGGCAGCTCGTCGTCGAGGAAGTACTCGACAGTCTTTCCCGTGCGCTCGGCGATGAGCTCCAGGGTGGGCAGGGTCGGGTTACTCTTGCCGGTCTCGATGAGGAAGATGGCCGTCCGGCTGAGGTCCTGGCGCGCGACCCCGGCCAGGCTGAGCCCGGCCTCACTGCGTGCCTGGCGAACGGAGCCGGGCCTCACCTTCAGACCCGGTAGTCGGCGGCGTGCTGCTACTGCCACCGCCGAAGACTAGAACACTTCCAGTCTTTGTGCAGCAACAGTTGTCGCCCTGCGGCGAATTGTTAAGCCGTGGGGAGGACCCCTCGGGGTCTTAGCCGGCTAGGAGTAGCAGCAGGTACCGATGCCGCCGGCGGTCATGGCGAAGGCGGTGACGGCGGTCATGGCGAACGTCACGGTCGCGATCGAGATGGCGATTACGAATTTACGCATGTATTGAGAACCCCACAAATGCGGTCGGTGCCCGACCACGGCACGCATACCTTAACAAAAATGGGCAAAACTGTTAAGTACTTCAGTTGACAATGGGGCGTCGCCCCGATAGCGTCACAGCAGGAGGTGGGGGTGTGTCGATTGCGATTCGGGTTCGGGTTGTGGACTGGTTCGGGCTGCTGAATTCGGCTCGCCGCCTGGCAACCGCTCTTGAACCCTGGGTCAGCGCCAGCGAGGCCTCCGAGTACGGCCTCGACCTCCTCGCGGCTGCCGAGTTCGGCGGGCTCACCGGCCAGCAACGGAAGATCCTCCTGATGCACGGCGAGATGTGGCTGGTCCGGCCCCGCTGGGAACGGTCGGAGCTGATCACCCTGCTCGGCAAGCAGCTCGCGACCTACCGGCTCTTCGGGCTTCCCGACCGGATCGACTCCGAGCTGGCGGGCGTTCTCGACGAGCTGCGCGTCATCGCCCCGTAGCCTCTGACTGACGACTTCTACCTCCCGCCACTCCGAGCGGACGCAAATCCGCTCGGTGTGGTTTCCCGCCTCCTCCGCCGGCCCCTCACCGTGGCCGGGAGGCTAGAGCTCCTTTCTCCGGAAGCTGATGATCGTCAGTCCCACCAGCCCGGCGATCCAGGCCGCCGTCCAGAGGAGGTAGGGGAGAGCCGGCGCGCTGGCGGCGTAGAACGGGTTGGCCGCCGCGCGGCGCCCGGCAAGCGCCTGGACCGCGAGCAGCTGCGGGGTCTGCAGGTAGAAAAGCGCTCCCCTCCACATGCCGTCGGTCGGGACGATCAGCCGCGAGACGGTGCCGAACGCCCCTACCGTGTCGTTGCCGAAGGAGTAGCCGATGTTGCCGACGATGCCGGCGAACCACACGGCCAGGAGGAGGATGGTGGCCACGATTCCGCCGGTCATAGGGGCCAGGCGGGTGCTGAAAAGGAGGCCCAGGGTCACGGCCACCAGTCCTTCGGCGACCAGGAAGGCGACGGCTTCGAAGGGGTGCGGCGGCAGATAGCCGATCACCAGGTGCACCACCTCCAGCTCGATCAGGGTGGTCGCGACGGTGTAGATCACGACCACCAGCGCGAGGCCCAGCCAGCGACCGATGACGATGTCGCTGCGCCGGATCGGCCGGGGGGCGATCGACAGGATCACCCCCGACTCGACGTCGCTGCTGATCGCCGGGGCGGCGACGAACACGGCCGCGAAGGTGAGCACGAAGCTGAACATGAAGAAGGTCAGGATGGTCAGGATCGAGGAGATCTGGTTCAGGTCGTCGTGGTTGAGGGGTCGCGAGCCGCCGATCTCCGGCAGTCTCGAGAAGCCGTAGCCGACGACGGCGATGACCACGAACGTCAGCGCGGCCAGCGCCATCAGCATCCGGCGCCGAGAGGCCTCGATCATCGTCATCCGCGCGATCGGCCAGATTGCGCGCGTCACCTTGCCTCTTCCTCCTCGAGCAGCTGCAGGAAGCGATCCTCCAGCGACTGCTGCTGCGGCTCCACCGCGTAGACGCGTCCACCGAGCCGGACGATCTCCGCGACGAGGTCGGGCACTCGCTCCTCCTTGACGTCGCGGAAGGTCATCCATTCGCCGTCCTCGGAAGGGGCCGCGAAGCCCTCGATCCGGCCACTGCCTCCGTTCAGCCCCGTCATCCGCACCCGGACCATGTCGGCGCCCCGGAGAAGGTCGTGGATGGTGCCGAGCGCGATGACCCGGCCGTGGTCGACCACCGCGACGCGGTCGCACACCATCTCGACCTCGCTGAGGAGGTGGGAGTTGAGGAAGACCGTCGTGCCGCGGTCGCGCAGCCGGCGGGTGATCTCTCGCACGTCGTGCCGGCCGACCGGGTCGAGGGCCGAGGTCGGCTCGTCGAGGAAGACCAGCTCGGGCTTGCCGAGCAGCGCCACGCCCAGGCCGAGCCGCTGCTGCATGCCCTTCGAGAACGTCCCGCAGCGGTCGTCGGCGCGGTCGCTGAGTCCGACCGTCCGGAGCGCTTCGGCGATCTCCTCCTTCCAGCTCGAGCGGCTCACGCGGGCGAGGTCGCAGTGGAAGGCGAGCACTTCGCGGGCGGTCAGGAAGGCCTGGTAGCGAAACAGTTCCGGCAGGTAGCCCACCCGGCGCCGGACGGCGAGGTCGCCGATCGGTGCGCCGAGCAGCCAGGCCTGGCCGGAACTGGGCTCGGTGAGCCCCAGGAGGAGCTTCACCGACGTCGTCTTGCCTGCCCCGTTGGGACCCAGGAAGCCGAAGACCTCGCCCTTCGGCACCGTCATCGTGAGCCCGGCGAGGGCGGTCACGTGACCGTACTTCTTGGCGAGGTCCTGAGTGTGGATGGCCGGGGTGTCGCCCTCGCTCAGGGCGACACCCGGCTCGTTATCCGATTCCGTTCGCGATCGTTCCGAGCTGGCTGTCATCGAAGTGCCCGCCGACCGCGTAGACGATGTTGAGCTTTTCCCAAACCAGGCCCTTCACGGTACCGGTCTTGTCGGCGATCAGCACGGCGGGCGTGCCGTTGACCGTCGTCGGGGTGGAGGTCGCCAGGTTGGCCGGGATCGGGATCACGAGGTTGCCCGCGGCCAGCGGGTCGCCGATCGCCTTGATCTGTGCGACCAGGGCCGGGTTGCCGGCGATGCCCGGCTGCTGGACCAGGAAGTTCTCCAACTCCTTGGCCGATACGCCCGTGGAGGTCACCACCGGAGCATTCGCAACGCCGGTGATCAGCGGCAGGTTGCCGAGGTCGGTGTTCTTGTCGAGTGTGCCGTAAACGGCGGCCACCGCCGGCCCGATGGTCACAGTCAGGGTGGTGCCGTCGATGCCGGCCGGGAAGACCGGCGCGGGCTTGCCCGCGGCAGCCGCGGCGGCCTTGGCCTTGGCCTCGTCAAACGTGAAGCTGACCTTCGACTGACCGATGACGGTATAGGTGACCGTCTTGCCCGCATAGTCCGCCGGCGCGGCCGGAGGGACCAGGCCATGGCTCAGGCTGGTCGCCTCGGCGGCGGTCAGCACGGTCTGGGTGGTCCCCTGCTCGACGACCTTGCTGGTCCCGTACTGGGACAGGTCGGGCAGGCCCGCCACGCTGCCTTCAGCGGGCGCCGTTACCGGCACCGCCGCGACGGTCTGGTTCGGGTTCCCGCCGAAGATCGTCAAAAGGCTGGGAGCCGCATAGACGGCAGTTCCACCGAGGACGACCAGCGCCATCGCCAGGGCGAGGGGCCGCGCCAGCCGCGGCAGCGACCAGCTGATGCTTGCCCAGGCGCGGCGTGGCGCCGGCGCGATCGCCGCCCGGTTGCGGACCCGGGCCAGCGCCGCCGGCGCGTCCGGCTCGAAGCCGGGTACCGCGAGCAGCGCCGAGGCGGCCTTGGCCTCGCTCGCGAAGCGCTCGCTCCGCTCGTTGCAGCCGGCGCAGCCGGCCAGGTGCCGGCGGTCCGCCTCGCTGGCGGCCAACGGCTCGTCGATCATGCGGCGCAATGCGCCGTCACCCAGATGTCCCACGTTCTACCTCCCGCCGAAGCGCTGCCTCGGCTCGTCGCAATAAAGTTCCAATCTGTCCGATGTTCACGCCCATTGCCTGGGCGACCTCCGCGTAGCTGAGGCCTCCGTAGCGCAGGGCAAGCACCGCCGCACCCTTCCGCGGCAGGCGCGCCAGGGCTTCCCGAACGATCTGCCGCTGTTCGGTGATCTCCGCAACATCGGCCGGGTCGACCGACCGGGGCACCTCGAGCGCCCCATAGTTCGCCTCCCGCCGGGCCCGGCGGGTCCGCGATCGCACCGCGTTGAGCGCCGTGTTCGCTGCCGCTCGATGCAGCCAGGGCGCCGCGTAGGGCGCGTCGGCGCGGTGCAGGCGGTGGAAGTCCACGAAGACCTCCTGGGCGACATCCTCAGCCTCCTGGCGGTCGGCGAGGACGCGGTGGGCGATCGCCACGACGCGCGCGTACTCGTCCTTGAACAGGCGCTCGAAGGGATCCACCGCGGCTTGAACTCGACTTTGAGGGTTGGCGGTTATGGCCTGCACAACCTACAAGCACCAGCACGCCGCGGAATGTGACAGGCCATGGAGGCTCCGCAGCTTTGGAACCGCGCCAGACAAGTTACCTCTCCCTCGCTGCGCGTAGGCCGGGTTCATCGCGGCCGAATGAGCTGTTTCAGCAGAAGCCCAAGCGTGGCGCCGAGGGGGGGATTTTGGAAAGGGGGCCTGCCCCCTTTTGCCGCGTCGGTTTACAAACCCTTGACACCGACCTGAAGAAGAAGCGCACGTGGCGGGCGTTCAATGCCTCGCATGGCAATCGAGAGCGACGCCGGCAAGGTTCCCGCCCAGCGCCGCGCGGGTGGCGTCGTCACCCGCCGGGTGGTCCTTGGCGCCGCCGTCGCCGGCGGAGCCGGGATCGCCGCCCTCCGCCTGCTCGGCCTCAACCCGCTGGCGGGCACCGCTCCCGCTCCCGGCAGGCAGGTCAGCGGCGGGACGGATTGGATCTCGCCACTCGGCAGCGAGAGTGCGCGAGTGATGCAGCTGCTCCGGCGGGCGACCTTCGGCGCCAGTCCCGCCGAGCTCGAGAAAGCCCTCAGCGACGGCTATCAGAAGACCATCGACCGCCTCGTCGAGACACCGCCGGCCAGGCCACCGGTGTTCCCCGGCGGCGACGCCGCCAGCCGGGGCGCGCCGCTCAGGATCGCGCAGCTCCAGAAGTGGTGGCTCGACCACCTGCTGACAACCCCGACGCCCTTCGCGGAGCGGATGACGATGTTCTGGCACGGCCACTTCACGAGCGACTACCGCAAGGTGGGGCTCCAGGACCCCTTCATCTACTGGCAGAACCTCACCTGGCGCGACAACGCGCTCGGCGACTTCCGGAGCTTCCTCTACCAGGTGACGATCGACCCCGGGATGCTCCGCTACCTGGACCTCGGGACCTCGACCGGTCAGGCGCCCAACGAGAACTACGCCCGGGAGCTGATGGAGCTCTTCACGATGGGCGCCGGCACCTTCAGCGAGGACGACGTGAGGGCGGCCGCGAAGGCGTTGGCCGGCTGGCGCGAGCCGCGGACCGCCGCGATGGTGATGGACGCCCAGCAGGGAAACGCCGCCCCCGACACGTCGAAGGTCGGCATCCTCGTCCCCAACCGCGCCTACCAAGGCGGCCCGCTGACGTACCTCGGCAAGACCGGGAAATTCGACACCAAGGCCGTCCTGGCGCAGATCGCCGCCCAGAAGGCGACCGCGCCCTACGTCGTCCAGCGGGTGCTCGTCAACTTCGCGCTGCCCACCCCGACGCCGGCGACCGTCAACCGGCTCGCGGCCGGCTTCGTCAAGTCCGGTTGGAGCATCCGCCAGCTGATGCGCGACGTCTTCCTGAGCGACGAGTTCAAGGCGGCGTCGAGCTATCGCTCGCTCGTCAAGCAGCCCGTCGAGCTCATGGTCCACGGCCTTCGTGCCCTGGGCGCCTACGACCAGTCGGCGCTCGCCCTGCGGGCCGCGAGCGGGATGGGGCAGAACCTCTTCGATCCACCCGACGTCGGCGGCTGGCCGCTCAACGAGTCCTGGATCTCCTCCAACACGGTGCTGGCGCGGGTGAACTTCGTGACCTCGCTGGTCGCGGCGGTGAAGAGCCTGCCGCCCGCCACGGACGCCCACCTCCACAACCTCGACGGCGTCCTCAGCCCGGCCACGGCGAGCCTCCTCAACGCGGCCTCCACCGACCTCGACCGCTGGGTCCTCGTCCTCGCCTCCCCGGAATTCCAACTCAAGTAGGTGAACCGCCAATGACTGAAGAGCACGGCATCAACCAGCTCAAGCGGCGCGACTTCCTTCGCGCCGGCCTCGTCTTCGGCGCCGGCGCCGCCGGCCTCGCCGCGGGTTACGCCGCCGTGCCCGACGCCTTCGCGCGCGCCGTCTACGCCGCCAAGACGAACGGCATCAGCAACGACAAGGTCCTGGTCATGGTCCAGCTGGCCGGCGGCAACGACGGCCTGCGTACTGTGGTTCCCCTGCAGGACCCGAAGCTGCACGACTTCAGGCCCCGGCTGGCGGCGCCCTCGGTCGCCCAGGCCCTCCCGCTGACGAAGGACTTCGGGCTCAACCAGAACCTGGCGGGGGTCAAGAAGCTCTACGACCAGGGCCGCGTGGCGATCGTCCAGGGCGTCGGCTACCCGAACCCGGTCTTCAGCCACTTCGAGTCGATCCGGATCTGGGAGACCGGCGACCCCACGCGCCGCTCGATCAACGGCTGGCTCGGCCAGCTCGCGGCCAAGCAGTACGACACCCTCGGCCACCCGCTGACCGGCTGCGCCTGCGGCGCCACCGACGTGCCCGGCGCGCTCCGCGACCTGCAGGCCACGATGACCGTCATCCAGGACCCGAAGAACTTCGGCTTCACTGGCGGCGACCCCGTCGAGTCGGCGGTGACCGCGCTCTACAAGGACACCCCGGGCATCTACGGAGCCCTCTTCGACACCGCGATCGCCACCGCCAAGGACACCATCGCGACCCTCAAGACGGCATCCACCAAGTACCAGCCGATGGCGACCTACTCGGACAAGGCCAAGCTCGTCTACTCCTCCAAGAACCAGCTCGCGTCAGCGCTCCAGCTGGCGGCCGAGCTGATCGTCTCGGGGACCGGGGTGAAGCTGCTCCATGTCACCCTCGGCGGGTTCGACACCCACTACACCGAGCTCAACCGGCACGACGACCTGATGGGCTACTTCGACCAGGCTGTCAGCGCCTTTTTCGCAGACCTCGACGCCCACGGGATGGCCGGCAACGTGCTCCTGGCGACCTGGTCCGAGTTCGGCCGCCGGCCCAAGGAGAACGCCTCGGGTGGGACCGATCACGGGGCTGCGTCACCCGTGCTTTTGATCGGCAATCCGGTCCAGGCCGGGCTCTACGGCGGGTCGCCAAATCTTTCCGACCTGGATGCAACAGGAAACCTGAAATACAACGTTGACTTTCGTAGCGTGTATCAGGAGATTCTCACCTCACACCTCGGAGCCGACGCCAGGGACGTGCTCGGCGCGACGTTTGACCGGGTGCCCTTCATCAAGTCGCCTGTGGGAGTCTCCTGAACGGAAAGCGAAGATGCGCGCCTGGACCCTCAAACTGACCGCCTTCCTCCTGACCGGCTTCGCAACCGTGGGGTCGGCGGCCTACGTGGCGGGCCACCTGAAGAGCCCCAGCGCCCCCCTTCACCCACCGGTTGTCGCCACCGCCGGAGGTCACCTCAACCTCTCGCCGAGCATCAAGTCGAGCGGAGACCAGCAGCCGCTGACGTTCACCAGTGTCTCCTGAGCACCTCGAGTTCCAGGCACTCGGGACGGTCTGCCAGCTCTACGCCGTCGACCGCGACGCGCGCTCCCTTGCGCTGGGAGCGACCTGGGTCCTCGAGCTGCACCGCCGGCTGACCCGGTTCGACCCAACCAGCGAGCTCTCCGCCTTCAATGCCTCGAACGGCGGCTGGGTGCGGGTCAGCGCGACGCTCGAGGACCTGCTTCGCGAGGCGCTCTACGCCTATGAGATCTCCGGCGGACTGGTCCACGCGGGCGTGCTCCATGCGCTTCTTGCGGCGGGCTACACGCACAGCTTCAGCGAGGGCGACAGGCCCTCCGCCCGCTCGACCATCGTCCTCGATCCGCTGCCAGCGCTGCCCGACGTATTGGCTGTCGCCCCGGGCGCGGCGAAGCTGCGGCCCGGCTACGGCATCGACCTCGGCGGGATCGCCAAGGGCTGGCTGGCGGATCGCCTCGCCGAGCGCCTGGGCGAGAACTGCGTCGTGAACCTGGGCGGCGACCTCTTCGCGCGCGGCATCGGGCCGGATGGCGAGGGGTGGCCGATCGGCTTCGGCGGCACCACCATCTACCTCCGCGACCAGGGCGCCGCGACCAGCGGCACCCTCAAGCGACGCTGGGGCCCCGACCTTCATCACCTGGTCGACCCCCGCACCGGCCGCCCGGCCAAGTCCAACCTGAAGGAGGTCTCGGTAATCGCTGCGAGCGGGACCGACGCCGAGATCTACGCCAAGACAGCCCTCCTTCTCGGCCGTCAGTCGGCGGAGTTCTACCTCGAGCAGCACAGCCCCGGCTGGTGGCTCTCGTCTTGACCTCTTGACCGTCGACCAGCTCTTCTGGGTCCTCGGCCGCGTCGCCGGGCTGAGCTGCTTCGCCGCCCTCTCGATATCGCTGGTGACCGGCGTCGCTCTCCGCTCCGGCCTCTTCGGCGAACTCGCCAACAACCGATCGATCAAGTCGACCCATGAGTTCACGGCCATCCTCTGGATACCCCTCGGCCTGGTCCACGTGGGGAGCCTCGTCCTCGACCAGACCGCTCGTGTCGCCCTCCTCGACCTGGTGGTTCCCTTCCTGGCCAACTACGACGCGGGCGGCCGGCTGGCGCTGGGGTTCGGCACGATCGGCCTCGACCTGTTCGCGGTGGTCGCGGTCACCGGCTGGCTTCGAAGCCGGATGGCGCCGCGGACCTGGATCTGGCTCCACCGGCTTGCCTACCTGGCCTTCGCGGCGATGTTCCTCCACGCGGTGCTCGGCGGCACCGACTTCAACTCGCCCGCGGTCAGCGCCCTGACCTGGTCGACCGCCTTCGCCCTCGCCGTATTGACGCTCAGCCGCATCCTCAGGGGCCGCCTACCCGCGCACTGAATCCCCACCCTCCCCACGCGGACCATCCCTCCCCGCTCTGCGGGGAGGGTGTTCGCTGGAACTCGCTCATTGACCTCTGAGGGCGAGGACGTGGTCGCGCAGCTCCTGCTCGGCGGCCAGCGGCCGGTCGAGCTCCTGCCGCTCGCGGTGCCAGCGCTCTAGCGCCAGGGCGATCTGCGCTCGCTGCAGCCGCCCGACCTGGAAGTAGCCGCTGGGACCGGCGGCCAGCCTGGCGCGCAGCCGCTTGCCCGGGCTGGCCAGGATGGGTGCCTCGGCCGGCTCGATGGCCCCGCTGCCATTGGCCGCCTCTAAGGCCAGCTGCCGGGCGATGTTGCGGCCCTCGATCCGGCCTCCCATCACCAGCAGCACGATCACGACCGCCGTGAAGGGGCCGCTCATGGCCAGCACCCGGAGATGGATCTGGAGCAGCGTGAAGGCGCCCGTGCCGAGCGGGAAGAAGGTCAGCCAGGCGTCCCAAGCGAAATGGGCGGCGATCGCGGCCAGCCACCCGCAGGCGATCGCCAGCACCCGCTGCCGGCGGCGCGGCAGTTGGCGGG
>DAIRGV010000041.1:0-18887 GCA_036794405.1 Candidatus Dormiibacterota bacterium | reverse complement strand
GGCGGCCTCGGCCTCATCCTCGAGCAGTACGTCGGCCTCTTCCTCTATCCCGACCTCGCCATGTGGCTGATCGTGGTCGTGATCATGACGACGGCGATCGATTACTCCTCTGCAGCAATTCGTCGTCGGATCATCTGATAGCGCCGGTACCGTCCTCGGGGTGATCCGGGGAGCGCTGGTGGCGGCGGCTGCCTTCGCTCTTGCCCTCGGCACCTCTTCTCCGGCGCTTGCCTCGCCGCTGCCGTTGCCGGACCCCAGGCCGGCCCAACGCGTTGTCGATCCCTACCCTCCCCAGATGCCGGCGGCGGGGATCGGCGGCCAGTACGGTCCGACCGGGGGCGGGTTTCTGACCCTGCCCTGCATCACGGACTGCCATTTCGTGAGCTCCAACTTCGACCATTGCGGCCCCAACTACTCGCTCGACGGCGTCATCTGCCGCTTCGACGGAACGGTCGCCTACGCCGGCAGCGGCCGCGACCCGCAGGCGAGCGTCGGCTACGCGATGACCGCGGGCAAGTCGGACTGGCTCTACTACGACGGGCACGACGGCTGGGACCTCGGCGTCTACTACGAGCCGGTCGTGGCGGCCGCCGCCGGTACCGTCAGCTACGCTGACTGGAGCACCCCGGGCTGCGCGAGGTGCAGCTTCGGGCAGGGCGTGCGGATCGACCACGGCAACGGGTTCGACACTCTTTACGGCCATCTCTGGCGGATCGACGTCGGGCGGGGCCAGCACGTCAGCCGGGGCCAGGTGATCGGCATCTCCGGCAACACCGGCAACAGCAACGGTGAGCACCTCCACTTCGGTGTCTACCACCACGGCACCTGGGACCCGGTGGACCCCTTCGGTTGGTCCGGGAAGGGCAGGGACCCGTGGCCCAAGGACGCCGGCAACCTCTGGCTCAACGGCGCGGCGAGGAGCCCGGACCTCGACCTTCCAAAGGTGGTCGCGACCGCGGCGACGGCCGGGGACGCCGGCACCGACCTGGCCGTCAGCTGGTCGAGCCCGGGCGCCGGAGTCAGCTTCGACGTCACCCAGTACCGCGACGACGAGGCGGGGACGGTGCTGCTCTCGCGCAGCCGCGCAACTTCGGCGCTGCTCCAGGGGGAGCCCGGCCACACCTACTGGTACCTGGTCACGGCGACCAGCGCCCTGGGCGAGGTCGACTCCAACGCGACGCCGCCGGTGACCGTCTTCGGAGCGGGCTCCCCGAACAGTTAGCCTCCGGCCAAAAGACTGTCGAGCGCGCTTTCGAATCGCTCGAGATCGAGCTCCAGCTCACCGCTCCGAAAGCTGAAGGCCGCCGCCCGGGCGTGGCCCCCGCCTCCCTGCCGCTGGGCGACCGCGGAGACATCGAAGCCGCTGCCGCGGAGTGACACCGTCCGCTTGGCCGGGTTGATCACCGCGGTGGCGATGGCGCCGAGCCCGGTCATCAACCGCTCTGCCACGTCGGACTGGTACTGCTCGGCGTAGCACACGGCCCAACGGACCCCGGCCCGCTCGAAGACCCGAGCCTGCTCCAGCTTCTTGGCCAGGTAGTCCTCCCGGCGCGAGTCCTCGTTGTCGAGGAGGAGCGTCTCGCCCTCGCTGAATTCGACCGTCGGGTTGGTGCTGAAGCGGGCCAGGAAGCGCTCGTGGCCGAGGAGCCCGACCAGGGCGGCGAGGCGCGCCGACCGCGGGTCCTGGTGGCGCCAGAGGTCGTGGTCCTCGACCAGGCCGGCGAACTCCTCGAAAGTCGCGGGGCGGCCGAGGTGGTCAAAGAGCAGGCCGGTGGCGCTCCGCGCCTCGTCGACGGTCGCCCAGGGACGGCCCGCGAGGTGCCCGTTCGAGCGATGGTGATCCAGCAATGTGAAGGCTCCGCCTGCCGCGATGTAGGCGTCGACCCGGGCGGCCGTCGTCGCGTCGACCCCGTGGTCGGTGACCAGGATCGCCGAGGATGTGTCGAGCGCAGCGAGCACCCGGGCGTCAATCGATCCGTTGTCGACCAGCTCCAGTCGTCCGGCGGCCGGCCCGACACCCGTGAAGAGGACGGCGCACCCGACGCCGTCGAGGTCGGTGTGGGTGAGCAAAAGCGTCTCGGTCATTGCCCGGCAACGCTACACGGGCCGCCAATGGTGGATGAGGCCTCAACCTAGAATTGGACTCTTGATAGCCGAAGGCCTCGCCGGGAAGACAATCCTGATCACGGGATCGACGGGATTCCTCGGTAAGTCGCTCGTCGAGAAGCTCCTCCGTTCGGTGCCCGAGGTGGCCCGGATCAACCTCGGCATCCGCTCCAGCCAGCGCCGCTCGGCGGCCGAGCGGCTGGACCGGGAGGTGCTCTCCAGCCCTGCCTTCAAGCCGCTCCGCGAGGGGCTCGGGGAGGAGGCGTTCGCCGCCCTCGTCAAGGAGAAGCTGGCCGTCGTCGAGCTCGACCTCGGCCGAGAGGGCCTCGGCCTCACCGAGGCCACCCGCGACCAGCTCCTGGGCTCCGACATCGTGATCGCGTCGGCGGCAGCGGTCGAGTTCGACAACCCAGCCGACCTCAGCGCCCAGATCAACCTGCTCGGCGCGTCGCGGCTGGTCGACGTGCTTGCTCGGGGCGGCACCGACCCGCACCTGGTCCACATCTCGACTGCCTACGTCGGCGGCATGCTGCGGGGCCTGGTGAGGGAGGAGCTGCCGCTGGACCCCGGCCTCAACTGGCGCCACGAGGCGCAGATCCTGAGCACGCTGCGGCCGGTCGTGGAGG
The DNA here is from genome assembly GCA_036794405.1 of Candidatus Dormiibacterota bacterium. Classification (GTDB taxonomy): domain Bacteria; phylum Chloroflexota; class Dormibacteria; order Dormibacterales; family Dormibacteraceae; genus UBA6019. The sequence goes on along the minus strand of DAIRGV010000041.1, from coordinate 16,155 downwards.
AGGAGTCGCGCACGCCGGAGGTGCTCGAGAAGCTGGTCGCGCAGGCCCGTTCGCGAATGGGCCCCGCGGGCACGCCGGCCGTCGCCCGCACCGTCGAGCGGCTGCGCGACCGCTGGGTCAAGGACCGGCTGGTCGAGCGTGGCCGCGTCCACGCCCGGGCCATGGGCTTCAGTGACATCTACTCCTTCACCAAGGCGATGGCCGAGCGAGCCGTGGTCGAGCTGCACGGCACGGTACCGCTCTCGATCGTCCGGCCCTCGATCATCGAGAGCGCCCTCGCCGAGCCCTTTCCCGGTTGGCTGGAGGGCTTCCGGATGGCGGAGCCGATCATCCTCGCCTATGGGCGGCGGGTGCTCGAGGACTTCTCCGGGCTGCCCGACGCGCTGCTCGACATCATCCCCGCCGACTACGTGGTGAACACGGTGCTGGCCGTCGCGGCCGCTCCGCCGCCGAAGGGCGAGTACCGGATCTACCACGCCGCCTCCGGCAGCCGGAACCCACTCCGCCTCCGGCGGATGCAGGAGGAGTCGAAGGTCTACTTCGAGAAGCACCCGCTTCGGGACCGCTATGGGCAGGCGATCGGTGCGCCGAACTGGACCTTCCCGCCCCGCCAGGAGCTGGAGGCCAAGGCCCGCGCGGCGAAGAGGGTGGTCGAGGCGATGCAGTGGGTCGTCGAGCGGATCCCCGTCACCGGGATGGCGGGCATCTCCGGCGACCTCAACGAGACGATGGGAAGGATCGAGCGCGGGCTGACGCTGTCCGAGCTCTACGGCGTCTACACCGAGGTGGACTGCGTCTACGACACCCGCAACACGCAGTCGGTCTGGGACCGGGTTCCGGAGGCGGAGCAGAAGACCTTCCCCTTCGACCCCGCGCTTTACGACTGGTCGCATTACTTCCAGGACGTCCACCTGCCGACGGTGATCCGGATGGCCCGGGCCGAGACGGGCCTGCGCAAGGGGAAGCAGCCGACCGGCAGCACCGCGCCGGCCGAGGCCCGCGACCTCGGGCTCCAGGCGATCCGCAAGCGGGCCGGCCGAGCCGACGTTCTGGCCGTCTTCGACGTCGACGGTACCCTGGTCGAGACCAACGTCATCGAGTACTTCGTCTGGATGCGGCTGAAGGCCCAGCCGCTCAAGGAGTGGCCGGACTTCCTCGGCGGCCTCCTCCGCGAGGCGCCCCGCTGGCTACAGCTGGAGCGCCGCTCCCGGGCCGAGTTCCAGCGCAGCTTCTACCGGGAGTACGAGGGGCTCGAGTACGAGGACATGAAACAGCTGGGCCGGGAGGCGATGAACGCTGTGACCCTGCGCCGCCTCTACCCCGAGGGCGTGCGCCGGATCCGCGAGCATCGCAACGCCGGCCACCGGGTGCTGCTCCTGACGGGCGCACTCGACGTCGTGGTCCAGCCCCTGGCGGAGCTGCTCGAGGTCGAGGTTGACTGTGCCCATCTGCTGGTCAAGGACGGCATCCTGACCGGAGACCTGGAGGCGCCGCCGGCGGCCGGCGAAGCCCGCGGCACACTGCTGGAGGAGTACGCGGCGCGAAACGGGATCGCGCTGGCCGAAAGCTTCGCCTACGCGGACTCGCTCAGCGACCTGCCGATGATGGAGCTGGTGGGTACCCCGGTCGCGATCAACCCCGACGCCCGACTTTCGGCGGTCGCCGGCCAGCGGGGCTGGCGCGTGGAGAAGTGGACGATGCCCCCCGGCAACTGGCGGCTGCCGGTTCCCGATCCCCGCTCGAAGGAATACCGGAACCAATTCGCCTAGTGGCCACCTGAAATGCTCGCCCTCACCTTCGACCGCAACATCCCCGCCTACGCCCTGGTGAAGGCGGCCGGCGGCCGCGCGGCGGTGGCGACCAGCCCGCTCGCGCTGATTCACCTGGAGGACGTCGAACCGCCCCGGCTGCCCGGGCCCGGCTGGCGCGTCGTCCACCCCCAAGTCAGCGGTATCTGCGGTTCCGACATCGCCGCCATCACCGGCCACGCCTCCTTCTACATGGATCCGCTGACGAGCTTCCCCTTCATCCCCGGCCACGAGCTCAGTGGCCGGCTCGACGACGGCACCCGGGTGGTCGTGCAGCCGGTGCTGGGCTGCGCCGTGCGCGGCGTGGACCCGCCCTGCCGGAGATGCGCCGAGGGCCGGATCGGCCTCTGCGAGAACGTCACCGAGGGCGAGATCGACGTCGGCCTCCAGACCGGCTACTGCCACGACACCGGTGGCGGCTGGGGCGAGCAGCTGGTCGCCCACGAGTCGCAGCTCTACGAGATCCCCGACGCGCTCGGCGACGAGGCGGCGATGCTGACCGAGCCGCTTGCCTGCGCAATCCATGCTGCGCTTCGGACCGGTTCCCAGCCGGAGGACACGGTGCTGGTGATGGGCGCCGGCTGCCTGGGTCTCCTGACGGTGGCGGCGGTGAAGAACCTGACCCCGCCTCGCAAGCTCATCTGCGTCGCCAAGTACCCGCACCAGGCCGCGCTTGCGAAGAGCCTTGGCGCCGACCAGGTCGTCACCCCGGGCGAGGTCTACCAGCGGGTCCGCTTCGCCACCCAGGCGCGCCGGATCGACACCGTCGGCAACCTGCTCGAGAAGCGCCCGGTCCTTCTCGGCGGGGCCGATGTGGTCTTCGAGTGTGCGGGCAGCGTGTCCAGCCTCGGCGACTCGGTCCGCCTCGCGCGGGGGGGCGGGAAGGTCGTGCTGGTGGGCATGCCGGGGAAGGAGGAGGTCGACTGGGCCCCGATCTGGCAGCGGGAGCTCCAGGTGACCGGCGCATACGCTTATGGCGTGGAAGCCAACGGCAGCCGGACCTTCGACCTGGCCCTCGAGCTGGCGCCGTCCCTGAAGTTGGAACGCCTCGCCGGCCCCTTCTTCGAGCTCGACGACTACCGCGAAGCGATCGAGTACGCGATGTCCTCGGGCCGCATGAACGCGATCCGCGTGGCCTTCGACCAGAGAGAGAAGTGAGCTCGAATCGTCCCGTCCACTGGGAAAGCACCAATGGGTAGGCCCGGCGCCGTCATCGAGGTTGACCGCAACACCCCGCCGACGCTCTTCCACTTCGGCGAAGGCTTCCGGCTCGAGCGGCTGCCGCTCGGTTCGCGGATCCTCTACCCGGCCGATCCGATCGAGCCGATCGGCCACCCCGAGCGGGCGATCCGCCGGGCGCTGGGGCACCCGATCGAGGACGATCCGCTGAAGGATCTCCTCCGGGCCGGGATGAAGCTGACGATCGCCTTCGACGACATCAGTCTGCCGCTGCCGCCGATGGCCTCTCCTGACGTCCGCCAGCTGGTCATCGAGCAGGTCGTCGACATGGCGGCCCACGCCGGCGTCGAGGACATCGAGCTGATCGCCGCGATCGGACTTCACCGCAAGATGACCGCGGACGAGATCCGCCACATCGTCGGAGACCGCGTTTTCACGACCTTCTGGCCCGACCGGCTCTACAACCATGACGCCGAGGACCCGATGGCCAACGTGATGATCGGGAAGACGGCCAACGGCGAGGAGACCTGGCTCAACCGGCGGGCCCTCGAGTCGGACCTGGTCGTCTACGTCAACCTCACCCTGGTCCCGATGGACGGCGGCCAGAAATCGATGTCAACCGGCCTCGGCTGCTACCGCAGCATCAAGGAGCACCACACCGTCCACACGCTGCTCAACTCGAAGAGCTACATGGACCCGCCCAATTCGGCGCTCCACCACTCCTGCATCCGGCAGGGGCAGCTGATCGAGGACGCGGTTCGCGTCTTCCACATCGAGACCAGCGTCAACAACCACGCCTTCCCGGCGATCGCCAACTTCCTTCAGAAGCGGGAGACGGACTGGACGACGTCCGACCAGGCCGCCTTCTACGCCATGAAGCAGGCGACCGACCTCGCGCCGCCTGACATGAAACGGGCGATCTTTCATTCGATGCAGGCGCCCTACGGGATGACCGGCGTCAATGCCGGGCAGGTCGACAAGGTCCACGAGAAGACGCTGGAGGCGGTGCACTCCCAGATGCTGGTCCAGGTCGAGGGCCAGACCGACATCGTCACCCTTGGCGTCCCCTACCTCGGGCCCTACAACCCCAACTCGATTCTCAACCCGGTGCTGGTCGTCTGTCTTGGCCTGGGCTACCTCTTCAACCTCTACCGCAACAAGCCGGTCGTGCGGGAAGGCGGCGTCGTGATCATGGCCCACCCCTGCCGCTACGAGTTCCACTCCGTCCACCACCCGAGCTACATCGACTTCTTCGACGAGGTGCTGGCGGACACGACCGACTCCCTCGAGATCGAGAAGAAGTACGAGAAGCGCTTCGCCGAGGATCCCTGGTATCGGCAGATGTACCAGCAGTCCCACGCCTACCACGGCGTCCACCCCTTCTACGCCTGGTACTGGGCCGCTCACGCACTCCAATACCTCGGTGACGTGATCGTCGTCGGCGGCGAGCGCAACACCGTGCACCGGCTCGGCTTCAGGGCGGCCACGACGCTCGAGGATGCGCTCGAGATGGCCGAGCAGACGGTCGGCCGCTACCCGAGCATCAGCCACCTCCGGACGCCACCGCTCTTCCTCGCCGAGGTCGATTGATGCCGGCTCCGGCCTGGTACTCCGGCCGGGTCGGCGTCTCCGCCCTCGTCGCCGGAGTGGGGGGGATGCTCGCCGACTACCGCAAGCTGCGCCGTGGCTTTCATTGGGACACGCCGCGGCCGGCCTCCTGGCCGGAGGCCGCCAACGCAGTTCCGGACCGGCCGTCCGACCTCGGCTGGGCGCGTACCGAGCCCTTCCGAAGCATCCGCTACGCGCTCCAGAAGGGAATGCTGATCCCCTTCACCGAGGTCATGGCTCATCCCACGGTCGAGGGTGAGGAGTGGGTCCAGGAGCTTGACCGGCCGGTGATCCTCGCCTCCAACCACACCAGCCACGCCGATACGCCGCTGCTGCTCTACGCGCTCGGCGACCGGGTCCGGGAGCGGACCGTGGTCGCCGCCGCGGCGGACTACTTCTACGACCGGCGCCTGATCGGCTTTTTGACTAGCCTCTGGCTCAACACCTTCCCCTTCGCCCGAACCGGCGGCCCGCAGGAGGTCCTTCATCGCTCCAGCCAGCTGCTCAAGTCGGGTTGGAACCTGCTCGTCTTCCCCGAGGGGACTCGGTCGCCCGACGGCACCCTCCAGGAGTTCCGCCCCGGAGTCGGCCACCTGGCGACCGAGAACCGCGTCGACGTGATCCCGATGCATGTCAGGGGCTCTCACCGGATCATGCCCAAGGGCCGCGACATCCCGCTCCCGGCCAAGGCCACGATCCGGATCGGGAAGCCGCTCCAGGTGGCGCCGGGCGAGAGCTCGCGTGCGTTTGCCGGGAGGGTCGAGAAGGCGGTCCACGCCCTCGGCGACGGCACCGGCTCGGCGGCGGTGGAGGGCTCCTGGATCGACCGCTGGCAGGCGACCGAGCCAAGGCGGACGCGGCGCTGATCCGCCGGGGCCGGTTTCGCCTCAAGTAGACTCACAAGTGGTTTGGCACGATCGTCTCGACCCAACTCGCGCGGCCGCAAGCCGGCCCGCGCGCGACCGACGGTGGTCGCGCCGGAGGACCAGAAGGAAGAGGCCATAGCGATGGAGGCCACCGTCACCCAGGCCCTCCCCAACGCCATGTTCGAGGTCGAGCTCGAGAACGGCCACAAGTTGATCGCCTACGCCGCGGGCCGGATGCGCCGCTTCTTCATCCGGATCACACCCGGTGACCGGATTCGCGTCGAGCTCTCGCCCTACGACCTCACCCGGGGCCGGATCGTCTACCGCTACCGGGACTAGAAGAGCGACTCCTCCGCGATCAGCGTGATCACGTTGCCGTAGAGATCCTTCAGGTGGGCCTCGATCATCCCGGTCGGTTGAAGCTTCGGGTACTCGGTGATCTCCACCCCCTTGCTCTCGAGCTGCTTAATCTCGGCGTTGAGGTCCTCGGTCGAGAGCAGGAAGTGGGGTGAGAAGCCGACCTCGGCCCGGAACCTCTCGGCCAGCTCATCCCCGTGGAGGTCGGGCCGGCTGAACACGAACCGCCAGGTCGCGCCGGGCAGTGCCGCGGTGGCGAAGGAGAACTCGTCGTCGGCATGGTCGCTGATGACCTTGAAACCCAGCTTGTCGGTGTAGAAGTCGAGGGCCTCGCGAACATCCGGCACGTACATCGCAAAAGCGGCCTGAGGTGAGAACATGAGAGAAGATATACACCAAGCGATGTCACATTTTCGAATCGAGCGCTACGGACCCGGAGAGGTTGCCACGGATTTCAACCCGGGCGATTTCATCCTGACTCACCGCCGGCACCTCATCTCGCGGATGATCCGCCTCGCCCAGAAGATCCGGGGCCGCGACCGCAAGTACTCCTACTGGAGCCATTCCGCGGTGATCGTCGACGCCGACGGCTCGCTGGTGGAGGCGGAGTCGAGGGGTGTCATCCGGTCCCCAATTAGCAAATACTCACCCGAGGAGTACCACCTGGTGCGGCTCGGCGGCAGCGCCGATGATCGCGACCGAAAGCAGGTCGCCGCCTTCGCCGAGAGCCTCGTCGGGCAGCCGTTCGGCTTTCTCGACATGTTCAGCGTCGGGCTCTCGCTCTTCACCGGCGCCAAGGTGAACATCTCCTACGCGTCGCACCTCATGTGCTCGGCTCTGGTGGCCCGGGCGCTCGAGCGGACCTCGGCGATTTTCGATGACGAGCCGGCGCACATGCTGCCGGCGGACCTGGCCCGCTACTACGGGGTCGAGGCGCCGGGCTTCTAGCTGCTTTCTAAGCGGCCAGCGCCGCCTCGAGCTCGCGTCGGCTGGGCTCGACGAGGATCCGCCCGTCCGGGAAGAGGATGGTCGGGACCGTCCGGAAGCCGCCATTCAGGCGCTGGACCAGCTCGGCGGCCTGGGGGTCGTCGTCGATGTCGATGACCTGGTAGTCGATCTGCCTGCTGTCGAGCACGTGCTTCGCCATCCGGCAGTCGCCGCACCAGGTCGTGGAGTACATCGTGATCACTGCATCTGGAACCCTGGCGGCGAGAGGGACTATTCCGGCGCCCTCAGACACCGATCGGGTGCCAGACCGTCTTCATCTCCATCAGGTCGGTGATCGCCTGGGGGCTCAGCCGGGGCCGCCGGCGGTCCGGCCGGACGATCCGCTTTAGGTTGGCCGCCGCCGCCTCCTCGACCGCCATCAGCTGTTCGGCGGTGCAGCCGGCGGTGTCGATCGCGTTGACGTCGAGATGAGAGGCAAGCCAGGGCAGCAGCTCCTTCCTGAACCCGCTGATGACGTTCACGACGCCGGCGGGAAAGTCGGAGGTGGCGAGGACCTCGCCCAGGGTCAGGGCCGGGAGCGGCGATGCCTCCGACGCCAGCGCCACGACGGTGTTGCCGCCCGCCAGCGCGGGGGCGATTCGCAGCACCAACCCGGCGAGGGCCGGCTCCTCCGGCGCCACCACGCCGACGACGCCGGTCGGCTCGGGGATCGTGAAGTTGAAGTAGGGCCCGGCCACCGGGTTGACCGTCCCCGCCACCTGCGAGAGCTTGTCGGTCCAGCCGGCGTACCAGACAAACGCCTCGACCGCGGCGTCGACCTCGCGCCCGGCGCGCCGGCCGCCGCCAAGCTCGGCGATGAACTGGCTCCGCCGCGCGTCGAGCATCTCGGCAGCCCGATAGAGGACCTGGCCGCGGTTCATCGCCGTCCTGCCCGCCCAGCCGGCAAAGGCGCCGCGGGCCACCTTGACCGCGTCGCGGAGGTCCTTGCGCGAGCCGCGCGGAACGTTCACGTCGGGCTCCGGTCGGTAAGCCCGGCCCGATTCGGAGCGGACGAACTCGCCTCCCAGGTAGAGCTTGTAGGTCTTGCGGACCTCGACCCTTTCCGGCACCTCAGGCGAGATCCAGGTAGGCCGCCAGGCCGTGGAGGCCGCCCTCGCGCCCGTAGCCCGATTCCTTGTAGCCACCGAAGGGCGACGTCGGATCGAAGCGGTTGAAGGTGTTGGCCCAGACCACCCCGGCGCGCATCTGCTGCGTCATCCAGAGGATCCGCGAACCCTTCTCGGTCCAGATCCCGGCCGACAGCCCGTAGGGCGTGTTGTTGGCCTTCTCGACCGCCTCCGCGGGGGTCCGGAAGGTCAGCACGGAGAGCACAGGGCCGAAGATCTCCTCCCGGGCGATCCGGTGCGACTGGGAGACGTTGGTGAAGATCGTCGGCGGGAACCAGAAGCCCTTGGCGGGCAGCTCGCAGGCGGGCTGATAGATCTCGGCGCCTTCGCTACGGCCCGACTCGACCAGCGCGGCGATCTTCTCCAGCTGCGCCTTCGAGTTGATCGCCCCGATGTCGGTGTTCTTGTCGAGCGGGTCGCCCAGGCGCAGTGTGTCAACCCGCCGGCGGAGCTTCTCGAGCAGAGCGTCGGCGATCGACTCCTGGACCAGGAGGCGGCTGCCCGCGCAGCAGACATGGCCCTGGTTGAAGTAGATGCCGTTGACGATGCCCTCGACCGCCTGGTCGAGGGGCGCGTCATCGAAGACGATGTTGGCCGCCTTGCCGCCGAGCTCGAGGGTCAGCCTCTTGCCGCTCCCCGCGGTGGAGCGCTGGATCTGCTTACCGACCTCGGTTGACCCGGTGAAGGCCACCTTTTTGACGCCCCGGTGGGCGACCAGCAGGGACCCTGTCCGGCCGGCGCCGGTGATGATGTTGACCACTCCCGGCGGGAGATCGGCCTGTTGGCAGATCTCGGCGAAGAGAAGCGCTGTCAGCGGCGTGGTCTCGGCCGGCTTCAGCACCACCGTGTTGCCTGCCGCAAGCGCGGGCGCGATCTTCCAGGCCAGCATCAGGAGCGGGAAGTTCCAGGGAATGATCTGGCCGCAGACCCCGACCGGGCGGGGCGAGCGGTTGGGGAAGGCCCATTCCAGCTTGTCGGCCCAGCCACCGTAGTAGAAGAAGTGGGCCGCGGCGAGCGGCACGTCGACGTCCCGCGATTCCTTGATCGGCTTGCCGCCGTCCATCGTCTCCACCACCGCCAGCTCGCGAGCCCGCTCCTGGATGATGCGCGAGAGACGGAGCACGTAGCGCGCCCGGCGGGAGGGGCTGAGCCGGCCCCACGACGCCTGGGCCGTGGTCGCCGCGTCAACCGCTCGGTCGACGTCCGCCTCCAGGGCCTCGGCGACGTGGGAGAGCGTCGCCTCCGTCGCCGGGTTGATGGTGGGAAACCATTTCTGGGACTTCGGTTCCACGAACCCGCCGCCGATGAAGAGCCCGTAATGGTCGGCGATGCTGACGTGGTCGGTCGCCTCGGGCGCCGGCTGGTAATCGAAAGAGCGCATCGTGAGCGCGGTGTCGCGCCGCTTGGAGAGGGCCATCAGTCGAGGGTGAAATAGTCGCCCGACTGGTAGGCGCCCGACTTTTCTTTGGCGAGCTGCATGAGGCAGTCGTTGAGGAGGCTGGAGGCCCCGATCCGGAACCGGTCCGGCGTCATCCAGTCCGGACCGAGGGTCTCGTGCAGGAGAACCAGGTAGTGGATCGCCTGCTTAGCGGTCCGGATCCCTCCCGCCGGCTTGAGGCCGACCTCACGGCCGGTCTCGCGCTGGAAGTCACGGATGGCCTCCATCATCACCAGCGCCACCGGCGGGGTGGCCGCGGGGCTGATCTTGCCGGTTGAGGTCTTGATGAAGTCGGCGCCGGCCGCCATCGCCAGCACGGAGGCCCGTCGCACGTTGTCGTAGGTGCCCAGCTCGCCGGTCTCCAGGATCACCTTGAGGTGCGCCGCGCCGGCCGCCTCCTTGACGGCCACGATCTCTTCGAAAACCTTCTGGTGGTCACCGGAGAGGAAGGCTCCGCGGTCGATGACCATGTCGATCTCGTCGGCGCCGGCGGCCACCGCCTGGCGCGTCTCGGCCAGCTTCACCTCGAGGAAGGTCTGCCCGGAGGGGAAGGCGGTGGCGACGCTCGCCACCCGGACCTCGCTGCCCCGCAGGTGCTCGACCGCCGTGCGGATCATCGAGGGATAGACGCAGATCGCCGCGACGCTCGGGATCGAGCGGTCGGCGGGGTCCGGCCGGATGCCCTTGGCGCAGAGGGCGGCGACCTTGCCCGGGGTGTCGGCGCCCTCGAGTGTCGTCAGGTCCATCATCCGGATCGCAAGCTCCAGAGCCCAGACCTTGGACGCCTTCTTGATCGAGCGCTTCCCGAGCGAGGCGGCCCGCTCCTCGACCCCGACCTGGTCGACGGTGCGGACGCCGCCCAGCAGCGAGCCGAGGTGAACCAGGGAAGGGACGGCCGCCATCTCAGGCGAGATTACTCTCGCCGGGCCGAAGACGCCCCCGTCTAGCGCCGTACTGTTTGGAAGCAGTCGGCGCAGAAGACGGGCCGGCTCCCGGTGGGGAGGAACGGCACCTGGGCCGGCTTGCCACAGTTGGAGCAGATCACTTCGTGCAGCTCCCGCGGTCCCCGCTCCCGGCCGCCATCACCCGCGCGGCGGGCCTGCCGGCAGTCGTAGCAGCGACGCGGTTCGTTCATCAGCCCACGCTGGGAGTAGAACTCCTGCTCTCCCGCCGTGAAGGTGAATTCCTTGCCGCAGTCGCGGCAGGTCAGCATCCTGTCCGTAAAGCTCACGTCCGAGACCTCCTAGGTAGGTTCCTTGTCGCTTGCGGGAGGCTGGGACGGGTCCGAGAGGTGTTCCGCTTGCGGCGCCGGGGCAAATATAAGCGCACGAGGCGCAAAAAATGGAAACCGATTTCGGCGATATTCTTGGGCTGTGCGTCAGGATTTCGCCACCGGGGCCCGCAACGCGGTCCGCGCCTGCCTCAAAATCAGCGGCCGCGATCGGGTCGCCGTGATCAAGGACCGGGTGTCCCAGGAGATCGCCGAGGCGATCGAAGAGGAGGCTCGCTCGACCGGCGCCGAGGTCCGTTCCTGGACGATGGAGGACCACGTCGAGCGCCCGGCGAGGGAATTTCCCAAGGCCATCGGAGAGGCGATCGTCAAGCTCCATCCGACTGCGTCCTACTTCATCGGCACCGCACAGCGAGGCGAGCTGGCCTTCCGGCAACCGATGCTGCGCCTGCTCGCCGAAACCCTCGGGTGCCGCCACGGGCATATGGTCGGCATCGACGCCGAGCTGATGACCGACGGCATGGCAGGGGACTACGAGGAGATCTACCGAGTCACCCAGCAGGTCTGGAACGTGGTCCGGACGGGGGCGAGGATCGAGGTCTCGACCCGCAGTGGCACCGACCTCACGGCCACCTTTGGGAAGGACAGGAAGTGGATCCCCTGCGATGGCCGCTACTGGGAGCAGCACCGCTGGGGAAACCTGCCCGAGGGGGAGACGTTCACCGCGCCGCTCTCGGTCGATGGCGTCATCGCGGCGGAGGAGATTGGTGACTGGTTCACGGAGAAGTACGGCCTGCTTCCCGCGCCGGTCCTGATGCGGGTGAAGGGCGGTCGGCTGATCTCCTTCGAGACCGACGACGCCGACCTGCGGGCGGACATCGACGCCTACATGGGGCAAGACCCGATGTCGAGCCGGGTGGGCGAGTTCGCGATCGGCACCAACGTCGGACTGACCCGGATCGTCGGCAACTTTCTCCAGGACGAGAAGTTCCCCGGTGTCCATATCGCCTTTGGCGACCCCTACGCGTTCGAAACCGGAGCCGACTGGAGCTGCCCCTCGCATGTTGACGTGCTGGCCTCGCACGCGACCGTGCTGGTGGACGGGCGGAAGATCATGGAAGACGGCCGTTTCCTGATTTAGAAGGCAAGGGGGGTCAGGACCCCCCTTCCGGAACCCCCCCTCTTTTTTAGGCGGTCGCCGGCTCGGCCTCGGGCACGGGCGACTCCTCGCCCAGGGTGGCGCCGGGGCGGCGCCGGGCCGCCAGGAGCGGCACGGTGGGCATGAAGAGGGTGACGACGATGGTGATAACCACCGCCACCAGGGCGATCAGGAACACCTCATGCATGGTCGCCGCGAGGCCCGCCTTGACAGCGACGATCGCCTGGTCGAAGAAGGGCCGCAAGGCGGGCGGCAGAGCGGCCCGCTTGCTGGCCAGGTTGGCGGCGTTGAAGATCTGCTGAGCGCCGCCCGCGCCCTGGGGCAGCTTGAAGTTGGCCTTGAACTGGGGCGGCAGGTTCAGGTTGTCCAGCTGAGCCTGGATGTTGGGTCCGAGGCGATTGGCGAGGATCGACCCGAAGATGGCGGTGGCGAGCGTCCCGCCGATGTTGCGGAAGAACTGGAGGTTGCTGGACACAACGCCCAGGTACTTCTTTTCGACCGCGCTCTGTATCGCGTTGATGTAGAGGGGGAAGGTCAGGCCGAGGCCGGCGCCGACGACCACGAGGGCGCTGGTGACCTGGAGCTGGGTCGAGTGGATCGTCACCTCGGAGAGGAGGAAGACTCCGACCGCCATGATCGCGGCGCCGAGCGTGCCGAGGTACTGGTAGCGCCGGATCCGGACCATCAGCTGGCCGCTGATGATGCTGGCGCCGATCAGGCCGAACATCATCGGCGTGATCAGGGTGCCGGAGTTGGTGGCGGTCACGCCGAGGACGCCCTGGAAGATCAGGGGCACGAAGATCAGCGCGCCGAACATGCCGAAGCCGGAAAGGGCGCCAACGGTCACCGAGACCGTGAAGGCTCGGTTGCGGAAGAGGGCGAGGGGGACGATCGGCTCCGCCTCGAAATGCTCGACGACGACGAACACGACCAGCAGGAGGAGGCCGCCGACCAGCGGCACCAGCGTCTGCCAGGAGTTCCAGCCGTAGGTGCTGGTGTTGGAGAGGGAGACCAGGATCGGGACCAGGCCCGCGATCAGGAGGAAGGCACCGGCGAAGTCGATGTCGCGCCAGGTGGCCTTGCTCCGGACGAACGGCAGGAAGGCGACCAGCAGCGCGATCCCGAGCACGCCGACGGGGATGTTGACGTAGAAGACCCAGCGCCAGCCCCAGTTGTCGGTGATGTAGCCGCCCGCGGCGGGTCCGATCACCGAGGCGAGGCCGAAAACGCCGCCGAAGACGCCCTGCATCCGGGCCCGGGTCTGGGGCGAGTAGATGTCCGCTAGGACTGTGAAGACGGAGGCGAAGAGCACGCCACCGAAGAGCCCCTGGGCGGCTCGGAAGAGGATCAGCTGGGTCATGTCGTGGCTGAATCCGCAGAGCCAGCTCATGGACATGAAGCCGGCCATCCCGGCGATGATGAAGGGCTTCCGACCGAAGAGGTCGCCCAGCTTGCCCGCGATCGGCACGGTCACCGTCGAGGTCACGAGGTACGCGGTCGTCACCCAGGCGTACTTGTCGAAGCCGTTGAGGTCGGCGATGATCCGCGGCATCGCGGTGCCGACGATGGTCTGGTCAAGCGCGGCCAGAAGCAGCGCCAGCATGACGCCGACGGTCACCACGATCGTTCGGTTGCGGGACATCTCGCCGGCGGTCATACCCTTTCCAACTCCTTCTTTGCGTTCATGTTCTGGACCAGCTTCAGGCAGAGGTGCCGCAGGTCCTTGAGCTCGTCGTCGGTGAACCCGGCGACGATGCTGTCGCGGGTACGTCCCATCTCCTTTTGAATGCCGGCCAGCTTCGCCTCGCCGAGGGGCGACAGCTGGACCCGGACCGCCCTTCGGTCGTCGGGGTCGGGCGAGCGCAAGACGTAGCCGTCGCGCTCGAGGTGGTCGACGAGACCCGTCACATTGCGCGGACTGACGTCGAGGGCGGACGCGAGGTCCCCCTGCGTCGACCGTCCGGAGCGGTTGAGCATCATGAGCGCGCTCATCCGGCCCTCGCTCAGGCCGTGCTTCTCGAGCCAGCGGTCCATCGACAGCCGGAAGCCGTGCGACGCCATCCGCATTGCGGCGAGCGCCTCCCGGCCAATGGAGTCGGCCGGGGTGGTGGAGGGCATGCGCTCGCGCAGCCGGCGGTCAAAGAGCCGGCCGTCCGGGTCGGCCTCGATGGACGGTTCGTACTTGTGCATTGCTGAAGTACTTCAATATTACCTGCTTCAACATTATTCCAAACCGCCGGTGGCCGGCTAGCTCTCGACCGGCTCCGGGGCGGTCCGGAGGGAGAGGATCGCGGGCGTCGCCCAAAAGACGGAGGCCAGGGTCGCGACCACCCCGGCCAGTGCCATGGTCGGGGTCAGGCCGATTGTCGAGCCGAGGATTCCGCCGAGCAGGAACCCGATCGGGCGAGGGCCCCAGAAGAGCGTGCGCATGGTCGCGTTCATCCGCGCCTGGAGCCGGTCCGGCGTCAGGAGCTGGCGCAGGGTCAGCTGGGAGACGTCGAAGCTGCCCGAGGCAAGGCCCAGGACGATGATCCCGACGAACATCGCCGTCGGGCCGAGGCCGAGGCCGGCGAGCGGGATCAGGAAGCACTGCAGGCCGCAGAGCAGGGAGGTGATGAAGAGCATCCGGCCGAAGCCGACGGCCCGGGTCAGTGGCTCGCCGAGGAGCGCTCCGACGACCAGCGCGACGCCCCCGGTGGCGAGGAGCAGGCCCGCCTGCGCCGGCGAGAGGTGGAGCACGCGGTAGCAGTAGAGAAGGTAGATCGCCCAGATCGCCCGCCAGCCGATTGTGAAAGTCGCATTGCCGGCGGCGATCCGACGCAGGATGGGGTGCCCGAGCACGAAGCGGAGGCCCTCGCCGAGGTCCCGGCGGAAGGTGCTCCCGGGGGCGGCGTGCGGCTCGGGCTCAGGGCGGGGGATGAGGACGATCGCCGCCGCCGAGGCCAGGTAGGAGAGGGAGTCGAAGGCCACCGTCAGCGCCGCACCGAGGAGCTGGATCAGCACCCCGCCGACGGCCGGGCCGACGGTGCCCGCGACGGTCCCGGTGACGTAGAGCCGGGAGTTGGCGCCCATGAGGCGCTGCCGGCTGACCAGGGCCGGGAGATGGGACTGGTAGGCGACCTCGAAGAAGACGGTGAAGCAGCCGGTGCCGATGGCGACCGCGTAGAGCTGGCCCAGCGTCAGCAGGTGCTCGATGCCGGCGAGCGGGATCGACCCCAGCAGCAGGAAGCGGCCGATGTCGCAGGCGATCATGATCGGCCGCTTCCGGAAGCGTTCCGCATAGGGACCGACCAGGAGGCCGAGACCGGCGAAGGGAAGGGCCTCCAGCGCCCCCAGGAGGGAGACCTGGAGGGGCCCGGCGTGGAAAAGGAAGATCGCGGCGGTCGGGATCGCGATCTCGCTGACCGCGTTGCCGAAAGTGCTGGCGGTCGCGCCGGCCCAGAGGAGGAGGAAGGAAGGATCGCGTTCGAGACGCTGCACCTGGCTGAGGGTAAGCAACTACCATCCGAGCCGTGGTCGGCTCCATCGGCTCCCTCGTGCTCGACGTCACCATCGCCCCCGAGGGACAGCTCCGGCTTGACGACGACCGCGACGCATCGATTCGGATCGGCGGCGGTGGGCAGGCGGCCAACTTCTGCGCCTGGTCGGCGGCCCTGGGCGAGGGCGCGCGGCTGGTGACCCGCGTCGGCCGCGACGAGCTCGGCGAGCGCCTGATCGCCGAGATCGAGGCCGGCGGGGTGGAGGTGCGGGCCGTTCGCAGCCCCGAGCCGACGGGCGCGATCGCAGTCCTCCTCGGCCCCGGCGGCGAGCGCACCTTCGCACGCCAGGAGCGGGCGGTCTTCGGCCTCCGGCCGGAGGACGTCGAGGAGGAGTGGTTCCGAGGCTTGACCCTGCTCCATGTGCCGGCGTACTCGCTTTTCGTGGAGCCGCTGGCGTCAACCGCCCGGAAGGCGGTCGAGGTCGCCCGGGCCGGCGGCGCTCTGATCTCGGTCGACCTCTCCTCAGCGGCCGGCATCCGTGAGTACGGCGGCGCGCGGCTCGCCCTCGAGCTCGCCCTCCTGCGGCCGGAGCTGGTCTTCGCCAGCGAAGCGGAGGCCGAGGAGCTGGGCGCGCCGCTGGAGGGGATGGCCAAGGTCCCAGTCGTGAAGCTCGGTACGCGCGGGGTCCGCGTCTACGGGCGGCGGGTGCCGGCTTCCAGGGTCGAGACCGTCGACGCGACGGGCGCCGGCGATGCCTTCGCCGCCGCCTTCTGCAGCGCCTACCTGGACGGCGCCACCCCGCTCGAGGCGGCGGGCCGCGCCGTTCTCGTCGGCGCCTTCGCGGTCAGTCGGATGGGCGCGCGGCCATAGTGTTGGCCGCCTGAGTCGTGCCTCACTGGACGGTGACAGTGGCCGA
>DAIRGV010000099.1:0-3824 GCA_036794405.1 Candidatus Dormiibacterota bacterium | reverse complement strand
CGCGTAGGTCAGGCCGCCGCGCCAGCGGGCGAGGTCCTCCTGTTCCTTGCGCGTGCCGTAGACCCGGGTGGTCAGCATCGCGGGTGCCAGCGCCTCCTGCATCTCCGCCTGGAGCCTGGGAAGCGCCGCGGCCGGCCCGTCCACCTCGGTCAGCACCAGGAAGTTGACCTCCTCCGGCATGGCGCCCGGGAACGAGGCGCGCGCGGCGCTTACGCAACCGGGGTCCAGGTACTCGATCGTCGCCGGGTTGGCGCCGCTGGCCAGAACGTTGAGGATGGCCGCCACCCCGGTGTGGATATCGGCGTACCCGCCCTGGATGGTGCAGCGCGCCTCGGGCGCGGGGATGAGGCGCAGCCAGGCGCTGGTGACGATGCCGAGGGTGCCCTCGGAGCCCACGAAGAGCGACTTCAGGTTGTAGCCGGCCACGTCCTTGCGCAGGGGGCCGCCCAGGGTCAGGGCGCGGCCACCGCCGATCACCACGTCCAGGCCCGTGACCCACGACCCGGTTACGCCGTACTTGAAGCTGTGGGGGCCGCCGGCATTGCAGGCGATGTTGCCCCCGATCTGCGACAGCTCGCTGGCGCCGGGGTCGGGCGGGTAGAACAGGCCGCTGCCGCGCGCCAGCGCGTGCACCTTGCCGGTGGTCACCCCGGCTTCGACCTTGATCCTCCAGAACTCGGGGTCGAAGCTCAACACCCGGTTCAGCCGTTCGACCGAGCACACCACGCCACCGTCGATGGGAACGGCCCCGCCCGCGAACCCGGTGCCACCTCCCCTGGGGACGATGGCAACGCCCTCCTCATAGCACCAGCCCATCAGGCGTCCGACCCCCTCGGCGTCCCGCGGCACCGCCACCGCGTCGGCACGCCCGGCCAGTCCCTGCAGGCGGGTCTCATCATGGAGGTAGGGGAGTGCGTCGTTGCCGTCCAACACCGCGTCCTTGCCGAGGAGATCCACCAGCGCCCCGCGCAGCCGCTGGACCTCGGCGGCAGGGCGGCTCAAGTTACCTCCCCGCGGGGGCCCGGCGTCTTCGCCTCCTGGGCCAGCAGCGCATCGCGGGTCTCCACGATGTGCCGGCGCATCGCGCCCTGGGCCGCCGCCCCGTCAGCGCGCTCCAGGGCGGCCAGGATCGGCTCGTGTTCCGCGGCGATCGCCACCAGCAGGCGCGAGCGCGTGGTGAGCTTGCCGCGGGTCTGCACGAAATCGCGCAGGCTTTCGATGTACTGGGCCAGCCGCGTGTTGCCCGAGGCCTCCATGATCGCCCGGTGGAACGCGCGGTCGTGCTTCCAGATCCGCTCGCTGTCGGCGGCGCGGGCGGCGTGGGTCATTAGCTGGTACTCGGCATGCAGGCGGTCGAGGTCGGCGGGCGTCGCCCGCCGAGCCGCCGCCCTGGTAGCCGCCGGCTCCAGCAGCAGGCGGATCTCGAAGATGTCGCGGATGTCCTGGAGCGACGTCTCGACCACGATGAAGCCGCGGTTACGCACCGGTTGCACGAGGCCCTGCCGGGCGAGCTGCAGGAGCGCCTCCCGGACGGGGGTGCGCGATACGCCGAGCTGTTCGGCCAGCGCCTGCACGGAGTAGATCTCGCCCGGGAGGAGCTGCCCCGCGTTGATCGCCGCGCGCAGGATCTGGTGCGCCTGCTCGCTGCGGTTGACGCGGTCGGGGAGGGGGGCAAGCGGTGCGTCAGGCGGCTCGGAGCGTGCCGGGAGCGCCCGCGCTATCACCGTGCGGCCCGGCTTCTAGCCGTGGTAACGCGGGTCTCGGCGCGAGTGGCTTCATACGTCGCCCGGGCTTTCTGCGTGGCCCCGTCAATGGCCACCTCCGCGGGCGCGATGTCCCACCAAACGGTTGAGTCGGGCACCCGGCGGTAGGTCTCGGTGCGGGCGACGATGACGCAGGTCAGGGGATCGTCCGCGGCGGCCACGAGCGCGGCGCGCAGCTCGTCCGGGGTCTCCACGTTGAAGGCCCTCGCCCCAAATCCCTCTGCGGTCCGGGCGATGTCCACCTGGTAGAACTCGCCGTCGAGCCGGTTGGTCTGGGGGTCGCGAAAGCGCAGTTCGTTGCCGAAGCTGACGCCGGTGCGGAACTTCTGCACGCGGTGGACGGACTGAAAGCCGTGGTTGTCCGAGACCACGATGGTCACCTTGAGTGATTCCTGGAGCGCGGTGACCAGCTCGGTCGGGTTCATCAGGTAGGTCCCGTCGCCCACCAGGGCAAACGAGGCGTGTTCCGGGCGGGCCATGCGGATGCCCAGCGCGGCGGGGATCTCGTACCCCATGCAGGAGGTGCCGTACTCGAGGTCCGCGTTGCGCCCCTCGGTCGCGTCCCAGAGCTGGAGCAGGTCCCCGGGCGGCGTGCCGGCGGCCGCCACGATCGTGTCGCCGGGCCTGACGAACTCGTTGAGGATCCCGATCACCTCGGCCTGGCTCATCGACTCGCCCTCGGTCGGGCTCAGCGCGGTGGCACGCTGCGCCTGCCAGGCCGCCTGCAACGCCTCGACCTCCTGGCGGTACTCCGCGGGCGGCAGCGGGGCGCTGTTGGCCCGCGCCAGGGCGTTCAGGGCGCGCAGGGTCTCGCGGGCGTCGCCGATCACCGGCAGCGCGCCCTGCTTGTACGCGTCGTGGCCATAGACGTTGACGCTCGCGAAGCGCACGTCGGGGCCGGCGAAAATCGACTGCGAGCCGGTGGTGACGTCCATCAGGCGTGTCCCGATGCTCAGCACGAGGTCCGCGCAGCGCACCACCTCGGCGGCCGCCGGCGTGCCGTGGGTACCGACTCCACCCAGCTGGTCCCAGCCCCGGGTCTGCACTGCGCCCTTGCCGGCGAAGGTCTCGGTGACCGGAACGCAGTACAGCTCCGCGAACTCCGCCAGCTCCGCGCTGGCGTCCGAGTAGCGCACACCGCCACCGGCGATGACGACCGGCCGCCGGGCCTGCGCGAGCAGGTAGGCCAGCTCCCGGACACGCTCCGGGTGGGCGGGAGGCCGCTCGATCCGCCAGACCCGCTTCTCGAAGAACCGGGCGGGGTAGTCGTAGGCGTAGGTCGTGATGTCCTGCGGAATCGACAGCGTCACCGCGCCGGTCTCGACCGGGTCGGTGAGGACGCGCATCGCCTCGGGCAGGGCGGTGAGCAGTTGCTCGGGTCGGTTGATGCGGTCGAAGAAGCGGCTCACCGGGCGCAGGCAGTCGTTTACCGTCACGTCGCCCGCCGACGGGTGCTCGAGCTGCTGCATGACCACGCCCTGGTGGCGGCTGGCATAGCTGTCGGAGACGACCAGCAGGACGGGGATGTGGTTGATGGTCGCGGTTGCCGCCCCCGTGACCATGTTCGTGGAACCCGGTCCGATGGACGCGGTGCAGGCGAAGGTTGACCGGCGTCGGCTGGCCTTGGCAAATCCAACCGCGTGGTGCACCGTCGCCTGCTCGTTGCGCGACTGGATGTAGGGCAGGTCATCGCCCAGCGTCAACAGGCCCTGGCCGAGACCGCCGACGTTGCCGTGCCCGAAGATTCCCAGCATCGCGGGAATGAGCCGCTGCTGTACGCCGTCCGCCTCGCTGTACTGGACCTGCAGGTACTTCACGATCGCCTGGCCCACGGTGAGCCGGACCGTCGCCATCGGGCTGCGGTTTGAGTTATCCATGGGACAGTAGCATACTACGTACCACCGGCGCTCCGCTTCCGGCCGGGCCGTGAGCTACGGCCTGGGCACCGGGAGGTGGTCCACGTAGACCGTCTTCCACTCGGTGAAGAACTCACTGTCGCGGGCGAACCGGAGGGCCAGGCCGAGGTCCGACATGAAGATGCTCGAGGTCAGGCCGTAGGGC